>DATHNM010000536.1:0-14202 GCA_035486095.1 Bryobacteraceae bacterium | reverse complement strand
ATCGCGCGACGGCGCGCTTATCGGCATCACGCCGGGCCGCAAAGATCACCAGGTAGGCTGTATTCATCGCGAGGAACCGGTGGCCCGGGTGGTTGAGCCGGCGCTGGTGGCCGAGCCGTGCCTCAGCCAAGCGCAGGCCGTCGAGTTGGGGCAGTTGCTGCGAAAAGTGGACGACTTGATGGGCATGCCGGTGGAAATCGAATGGGCCATGGATGATTCCGGATTCCAGCTGCTCCAGGCCCGGCCCCTGCACACGCAGGTGGCCACACCGCCCGACGCCATTTGGCTGCATCGCCCGCGCCTCAATGGCCATGCCGCGGGGGTGGGTTGGGGCGAAGGCCGTGCCTGCGTGGTGCAATGCGAGTGTGAACTTTCGCGCGTCGCTCCAGGAGACGTTTTGGTGACCAGAGTGGCGGGCCCGGCGCTGAGCCACATCCTGACTCGTGTGGCGGGCGTGGTGGCGGAGCGCGGCGGCAGCACATCGCACATGGCGTCCTTGGCGCGAGAACGCGGAATACCCATGGTGCTGGGAGTGCTGGATGCAACGCTGCGCATTCCCAACGGCTCCACCGTGGCGGTAGATGGTGTTGCGGGTGTGGTGAGATGGGTGAATTGATGTCCACCAAATTTGTAGCTGTTACCGATTCGGTGTTTCCGAACCTCGATCCGGCTCGCGCGGTGCTGGCCAAAATCGGCGCGGAAATACGCGTGGCGAAAGAGCCCAGGCCCGAAGCGATTTTAGAGGTGGCGCGGGACGCCGACGCCGTGCTTGCCACCTACGCGAAACTGACCGCCGATATGATCCCGCAGTTGTCGCGCTGCCGCGTAATAGGCCGCTTCGGCATCGGGGTGGACAACGTGGACATTCCCGCGGCCACCGCCGCCGGCATCGTTGTCACGCGCGTGCCGGATTATTGCCTGGACGAGGTTTCCGATCACACCATGGCGTTGTTGCTATCGCTGGTGCGCAAAATTCCGTCGTCGAACGCCCGTACCCAGGGCGGACGCTGGGAAATGCGCGCCGTGGTTCCTATTCATCGTCTGCGTGGAACGGTTCTCGGGCTGGTGGCTTTTGGGCAGATCCCTCAGTTGGTGGCGCCCAAAGCGCAAGCGTTTGGCATCCGGGTTGTGACCTACGATCCTTTCGTAGCGAAGCAAGTTGCCGAGCGCGCCTGCGTGGAGCAAGTCGAGTTTGATGAGTTGCTGAAGATTTCCGATTACATTTCCATCCATACTCCGCTGGTGCCGGCTACACAGCATTTGTTTAACGCCGAGGTTCTGCGGCGGATGAAGCCCACGGCATACCTGATCAATACCGCGCGCGGGCCAATCATCGATGAAGCCGCGCTGGCCGGCGCGTTGGATCAAGGCCACCTGGCGGGAGCGGCGCTGGACGTAATGGAACAAGAGCCGCCATCCGGTTCGCCGTTGTTTGGACGCGATAATGTGATTGTTACGCCGCACACCAGTTTTTATTCGGAAGAATCGCTGGTCGATTTGCAGACCAAGGCCGCCGAAGAGGTGGTCCGTGTCCTGACCGGGCAGGCCCCTCGAAATCCCGTGAATCCTGAAGCGCTGAAAACCGCTCAGGCCATCTAGTTCTTAATATTGGAGGAATTTATCATGTCGCAGGAACCGTGGAAGACAGACAAATGGTTCGTCAGTCCGTGGAACTTTGAGAGCGCGGTGCGCGATCAGCTCCATTTTGCGAAACAAATCAAGTTTCACGACATCACGCTGCGCGACGGCGAACAGCAGACCGGCGTGATCTTCTCGAAAGACGACAAGATCCGTATCGCCGAAGCCCTGGCCGAGGCCGGCGTGCATCGCATTGAAGCCGGCATGCCGGTGGTATCGCCTAGTGACAATGCCGCCATCAGGGAAATCGTGAAGCGAAATCTTGGGCCGCAGATCTTCGCGTTCTCGCGCTGCATGGTGGAAGACGTGAAGCGCGCGGTGGATTGCGGAGTCTCCGGCATCGTGATGGAGGTGCCGTCCAGCACGCACATCATCGAATACGCCTACAAGTGGCCGCTCGAGAAGGCCATCGATTTATCCATCGAGTCGACGGCCTATGCGCATTCGCAAGGCTTGGAGATTGTGTTCTTCCCCATCGACTTCAGCCGCGCCGACATGAAGTGGGTGCTCGATCTGATTCTGCGCGTGGCCAACGAAGGACACATGGATGCCCTGGCGCTGGTGGATACCTTTGGCGTCGTCTCGCCGCACGCCATGCAGTATCTGGTGCGGCAAGTGAAGGCGCGCGTCAACAAACGGCTGGAAGCGCACTTCCATATGGACTTCGGCATGGGCATCGCGAACACCATCATGGCCTTGGCCGAAGGCGTCGAAGTGGTGCATTCCACGGTGCTCGGTTTAGGCGAACGGGCCGGGAATGTTCCCATCGAAGAGACCGCCATGGCGCTGCTCACGCTGTATGGAATCGATACCGGCTTGAAATACGACAAATTGTACGGATTGGCGCGTTTGGTGGAGCAGCTTTCGGGGCACAAGGTGGCCAGCAACCGGCCGGTGGTGGGCGAACAACTGTTCCAGATCGAGTCTGGCATCATCGCCAGCTGGTGGCAGAACTGCGGCCAGGATCATCCCACGGAGTTGTTCCCGTTCCATTGGGATGTGGTGGGGCAGCCGCCCGCCAAGGTAGTGCTCGGCAAAGGCAGCGGCATCGATTCCATTAAAGCTGCGCTCAAGGACATTGGAGTGCAGGCCACAGAGGAAGAGGCGATGCAGGTGGTGGTGGGCGTCAAAGAGTTCTCGCTCGAACACAAACGGTTGTTGACGGATGCGGAATTTCGGGCAGTGGTGGCGAAGGTGCTTCCGAATAAGGTGGGCGTCCAAGCCGTGCCTACGGCAGTTTAAAGCAGCACGTCTCATAAGGAGGCGTTCCATGTTGAAGAAGTCCGCGTTGATTGCCCTGGCCGCAGCGTTCGCGCTGCAGGCCCAGGCCCCGCAGAATGATGCGAACCGTCCGGCTTGGGCCTTCCTTACGCCCGACAAACAGCAGCCTCCCGCCACCGAAGAGGGCGGCCCAATCCACGTGCCCGGCAGTTCCAAGGAATATACCGCGGCCCAGATTGACGATCTTTCAAACCCGCCCGATTGGTTTCCCGATGAGCATCCGGCTCCGCCGTCGATTATTCAGCACGCCAAGGGAGCGGCGCTGGCGTGCGGCGCCTGCCACTTGATGTCGGGGCACGGGCATCAGGAATCGGCCGATCTGGCGGGCCTTTCGGCTGAATACATCGTGCGTACCATGGCCGATTTTAAAAGCGGCGCGCGTATCGACCCCGCGCGCATGAACGCGATCGCCAAGGGCATGTCGGACGAAGACATAAAGCAGGCCGCCGAGTGGTTCGCCGCGCTCAAGCCAGGCGGCTGGATCAAAGTTATTGAAACCGACACCGTGCCCCGCAGCTATGTCAGCGTGAAGGGGCGCCAGCGCTTGCCGTTGCCAAGCGGCGGCAGTGAGCCGCTGGGTAATCGAATTATCGAACTTCCGCAGGATGTGGCTCGAGCCACGAGTCGCGACCCGCACTCGCCTTTTGTAGCCTATGTGCCGGTGGGCAGCGTTGCGAAGGGCGCGGCCTTGGTAAAAACCGGCGGCGCGGACAAAACCATTTCTTGCGCAATTTGTCACGGGGATTCGCTGGCCGGCCTGGGTGACGTCCCCCGCATCGCGGGACTGCACCCGGCCTACATCGCGCGTCAGCTCTATGCGTTTCAGACAGGCACCAACCATAGCGTGTCATCGGCGCTGATGAAAAAGGTGGTCGCGAATCTTACCGCCGATGACATCCTCGCGATTTCCGCCTACGTAGCAGCACAGTAGTTCTAAAGAAGAGGAGAACAGTATGAGGCAAATGAGAATGTTTGCGGCGGCGCTGGTGGTGTTTGCCGGCGCGGCCAGTGCGCAGAATATCGACAAGTTCGTGGTCTCCGGCGACGATGCCAGGAAAGCCAAATCCAAGAGCGAGATCTCGGCCGATACAGCTGAAAAGATCACGCAGGCCTGCGTCGCCTTCGCCAAGGAGAAAAAGATTGCGGTGAGCGTGTTCGTCCTCAGCCCGACGGGCCAAATTGTGCATGCCCATCGCATGGACGGCCAGGTGCCCATCAACATCGATACTGCACTGCTGAAAGCCAAGAGCGTGTTATATACCCGGGACTCCACGCACGCGCGGGCCAACATGGTGGCGAATAATCTGGCGCTGCAATTGCGCTGGACCAACATCGGCGTGTTTCCCACCTCGGGCGGACTTCCCATCATGGTGGACGATCAGATGATTGGCGCCATCGGGGTGGGAGGATCGAATCAAGACGAAGAATGTGCGTATGCTGCACTGACCAGCGTGGTGGGCCCGCAACCTCCGCTGGCGGAAAAACTGCCTCCCTCACCACCGCCAGCCCGCCCATAAAACGCCTGGAGCGGAGAATGGTTATAACGCGCCGCGATTCCTTCCGCGCAGCAGTGGCCGCAGCTACACTATTGCGCGCCCGCCTGGGTCTGGCGAGTGCGTCGCAACCGGCAACGCCGCTGAACTTCGACGTTCCGCCCAACGCTTGCGATTGCCACACGCACATCTTTGGCGACACGCTGCGATTTCCGCTGTGGCCGGGGCGCACCTATACTCCTCAGTCCGCCTCGCCGAGTGAAA
Organism: Bryobacteraceae bacterium; assembly: GCA_035486095.1. GTDB lineage: Bacteria > Acidobacteriota > Terriglobia > Bryobacterales > Bryobacteraceae > Palsa-89. Next base: position 9,526 of record DATHNM010000536.1, on the reverse strand, counting down.
TGTCGCAGCTGCATAGAGCGCTCCACATGCGGCGCGTGGTGATTGTGAACCCGAGCATCTACGGTACCGACAATTCCGCGACACTTTTCGGCATGAAGGCGCGCGGCGATGATGCTCGCGGAGTGGCGGTGATCGACGGCACAACGCCCGACAGCGATCTGGATGCGCTGGCCCAGCGTGGAATTCGCGCCATCCGGATCAACGTGACGAACGCCGGTTCAGCCGGCCTGTCGTCTATGCGCCAGCGTTTTCAGGCGGCGATAAAGCGCGTGCAGGGTCGCAATTGGCACATCGAAATGAACACTACTCCGGCAGTGATCTCCGGCATTCGCGATTTGGTTCAGAGTTCGCCGGTGCCGGTGGTGTTCGATCATTTCGGAGGCGCCCAAGCCGCACTGGGAGTGCATCAGCCGGGCTTCGCCGATCTGGCCGCGCTGGTGCATTCCGGCCAAGCTTATGTCAAGATCTCCGCCCCGTATCGCTGCTCCACGCAGCCTGATTATGCCGACGTGAAGCCGCTGGCGCAAATGTTGATCGCGGCCAATGCCGACCGGATCATTTGGGGGAGTGACTGGCCGCATCCCAATGGCACCCCGCAGGCCGGCCATAAGAACACCGACGTTACGCCGCTTCTTCAAATCGACGACGGGCGTGTGCTGAACCTGCTTGCGGTTTGGGCGCCGGACGCGGCGGTGCGCAAGAAAATTCTAGTGGACAATCCCGCGCGGTTGTACGGCTTTTAGGCTCCCGCGAGCAGGGGTGATTTGCGGCGCGATTTCGGAACCGACGGTAAGGCGGCAGGCGCGTCGTCCATCGGCAAACTGAAGCGGCGGATCCCGTCGTAAGAATACAATGCGCCCGCCACCGCGCCGGCGGTTGGCACCAGTCCGATTTCTCCGGCGCCTTTCGCTCCATAGCCGCCAACTTCATCGGGAACTTCAATCAGGATGACGTCGATCTTGGGCGTATCCTTCGCCTTCAGGATGCCGCAATCGCGCAGCAGCAAGGAATCGGGCGTTGCGTTGGTAGAGGTGAAGTTTTCAGAGAGCGCATAGCCCAGCCCCATGTGAACCCCGCCTTCCACTTGCCCCGCGCAGCCCTTGGGATTGATGGCGCGGCCCACGTCATGCGCCGCCACCACACGCTCAATGCGCCCGTCATCATTCAGGATCACCACCTGCGTGGCATAGCTGAACGTCATGTGCGTGGTGGGATTCGTCAGCGCTTCCGGCGTGCCGGGCCGGGTAGTGAAATTACAAACGTAGTCGCCCGTATATTCGCGGCCCACCAGTTGTTCGAGCGTCGATTGCTTCAGATCTTCCGCCAGCTGCGTGGCCGCCCGTTGTGCCGCGGCGCAACTGAGCGTGGTGGCGCGCGACGCCCAGGTTTCGCCGCACTTGGCGCCCAGCGCCTTGTCCCAGCGAACATCCATGATCTCCGGCGGCAGCCCGGTTTCTTCGCACACCGCCTGGCGGATGGTGGTAAAAAGCCCCTGGCCCATTTCGGTATAGCCGGTCTGGACATCCAGACGCGGGCCTTCCAGAACCTTGATCGCAGCGTGCCCGCTATCGATAGTTCCGTTGCCAATGCCGGTGCTCTTGATGCCGCAGCCGATGCCGGCGTAGCGGGCGCTCTTATAGATATCCTTGACTGCTTCCAGACTGCGCCGCATGCCCGCGACGCTTTCCCGCATGACCTGGCCGGTAGCGAAGGCATCGCCGGGATTCAGGATATTGCGCTCGCGAATGTCCCACCCATCGATGCCCACCCGCTCGGCCAGCATGTCCATGATGCCCTCCATGGCGAAGTGCGCCTGGTTGGTTCCAAATCCGCGCATGGCGCCGCTGGTGGGATTGTTGGTGAATACCGCCTTGGCTTCGGCATCCACGTTCGGCACGCGATACGGGCCGCAAGAGTGGCACGCTGCCCGCAGCAGGCATTTCGCGCTGGTGCCGGCGTAACCTCCCACGTCACCCACGATGCGGCTGCGCACCGCCAGCAAGTGACCTTCGGCATCGGCGCCCACCGTGTAATGGAGCGTCATCGGGTGGCGCTTGGGATGAAGCTGGGTGGACTGTTTTCGCGTCAGCACCGTCTTCACCGGGCGCGCCAGCAGATGCGCCGCAAGGGCTGTCTGCACTTGAATGGACAACTCTTCTTTTGCACCGAAGGAGCCGCCGCTGGAGGCCAGCGCGATCTCCACTTGTTCGGGGGGAATATTCAAACTGCGCGCAATCTGGCTTTGATCGAACGTCGAGCCCTGGCTCTGCGAGAATACCTTGACACCGGTTCCCTGGGGAATCGCGAGACAGGCCTCAGGTTCCAGAAAAGCCGGTTCGATGGGCTGCGTGGCGAAGGTCTGCTCGATGACGTGCGTGGCAGCGGCCAGCCCGGCATCCACATCGCCGCGTGAAAACGCCGTGGTGTCCAGCAAGTTGGGATGCACATGCAAATTTCCGGGAGCATGCACTTGCGGCGATTCCGCCGCCATGGCCGCGAAGGGATCGGTCACCGGCGGAAGCACTTCATAATCTACTTTGATCCGGTCTGCTGCCTGACGCGCGTGGAACGCCGTATCGGCCACCACCAGGGCGAGAATATCGCCCACGCAGCAAGTGGTTTCGCCGGCCGCGAGAAAAATGGGCAGGTCGGCAATGGCGAGTCCGGTGCCGCGGTTTCCAGGAACGTCGGACGCACCGAATATCCTTTCCACGCCTGGCATCGCCTGGGCAGCCGAGGTATCAATCGCCAGCACCTTGGCGCGCGGATGCGGGCTCAGCAGCGGCGCAGCATGCAGCATCTCAGGAACCCGCATGTCGTCCACGAAGGGCTTCTCGCCCAGAGCCTGCTCGATTCCCAAATAGCGCGAAGGAGACGTTCCGATGCCATTGGCGCGCTTGCCATTCTGTAACGCGCCATTCCGGCTCATTCCATATTCTTCGCCGAAATAATGATGCCTGCGGGGTTCATCGCTCGGGAGTTGTTGGTGGTCGCTCCAGGCTTCGCCGGCGGTCTGTATCGCATCCAGGATGCGCGCGTAGCCGGTACAGCGGCAAAGATGCGAATCCAGCGCTTTGGCGACCGCTTCCCGATCGTGCGTGCGGCCGTGCCGCAGCAATCCCGACGCGCGGATAACAATACCGGGAATACAAAAGCCGCACTGCACCGCGCCTTCCAGCAAAAATGCTTCGCTCAACACGCGGCGCATTTCCTCCGGCACGCCTTCCAGCGTCACCACGTCGTGCCCATCCATGTGTTCCGGCTTGCGCAAACACGCCAGCACCGGCTGGCCGTCCACCAAAACCGCACAGCAGCCGCACGCGCCTTCCGGGGCGCAGCCGTTCTTGGCGGAGACGACGCCACACCCCGCACGCAGGACCTCGAGAAAGTCCATCCCGGTTTCGTAAGAAACCGTGGTCGGGTTCCCGTTTAAGGTGAAAGTGGTCTCGGGCATGGTTGGCGCTCGCGCACCGCTTACTCAAGGCTATCAGAATCGGTCAATAGATCAATGGGTTGCCAGTACTCCCCGGTGGCCATTTGGAGCTATGGGGACGGCAGGTTGAGGCTCGCGGTGCTTATTACGTCCACTTTCTGGTTGAGATGATCGCCGGACTCAACATGGACCGGCTTGCCCACCCGCGCCAGCGCGGCCGCCACTTTGGCATCGCGGTAGACCACATCGCTTCCATCGCTGAGCGCGATCAGAACGTAATCTCCGGCGGGAATGTTGGCCAGCCGATATGAGCCGTCGCTGTCGGTTTGGTCGAAACGATACGCCCACCGCGCGGAGGGATTCTTCGGCATCAACAAAACGAAAGCTCCCACCTGCGGCATCCCGGCTTTTTCCACCGTGCCCTCCATCCCAGCGATTGCCCGGGTGAGCATCAAATCGCGATGGACAGGCTCGCCGGATGCGACTTCGAGGGTTAAGGGCAGGTGCTCGCCGCTGGGCCCGGCAAAATAAGCCGCGACATAATCGGTCGAAGCAGCCGCCACCTCATAGCGGCCGGGCAAGATGCGGCTCAATGAAAAGTTTCCTTCCGGATCCACCTGGGTTCGAACTAAATTGCCCTTTTCGTTGCGCAGCGTCACGAACAGGCTGGCTGTCGATGCAGTGCGCTCGCCCTCGAAAAGCACGCGGCCCATCAGCGCGCCCATGGGCCTCGGCCGCAGCGTCACTTCCATGTCGGACGTGCCGGCCTCTATCTCCTGGCCGACGTTCCAACTGGACGCTCCAGACCCGGAGTTGGAGGTAGCGATGATCTCATACGATCCCGCTGGCACGTTCGCGAATTGGAATGTCCCGTCCTGGGCAACCGTTCCCTGCAGGAACGAAACGTATTGATCAGAGACTTTCTTCAGTAAGTTCGCACTGCCTCCGCTTATCCCGCTCGCAGAAACCGTACCCTTCACCGTGACTGCCTTGGCCAGCGGCAGTGTGATGGACGCCTGCACTTCGCTGCCTGTCTCCAGTCTGATCAGCCCGGCCTCTTCAATCGTCTGAGCGCGAGGATAAAATGTTGGCACGAACGCTGTTCCGCGGACGTCGGGATCGGGCGAATATTGTGGCGGCTCGTCTGGCTGTGGGCCAGCACGCCGCTGCCTTTCCCCGAGATAAATCAGCGAATCTGCAAACCATGGACGGCCCACCGCGCAAATGTAATAGCCGCCCCGCAGCAGATTGGGGAATCGGAACTCTCCGGCTGCATTTGCCTGGGTCTGCCCCCACATAAAGAGTTTTCGCTCGCCACCCACGATCATCGACCGAAAAATGGTGACAACAGCATTGCCTACCGGCTCGGAATCTTCATCCTTGATCTGCCCGGCAACCACCCCACCCCGGCGTGCCTGAAAGACAACATGGCTGGTGTCCTGATCGTCACGGACCACAATCGCGCTGGAGACGCCCGCAATACCGCCCTGCTGGTAGGACTGTTCCGGATATCCGGGCTTGGCGATCTGAAGCGAGTATTTGCCTGCCTGGTTCACCACGAACGAGAATAGGCCATCCTGTTTCGTTACCAGCTCCAGCTTCTGAACTCGAGCGATGGCCGGCGCCAAGGAAACGCGCGCGTTGGCCAGGGGCCTCTGAGACTGGGAATCGATAACGACTCCATTGACGGAGTAGTTCGCCGCGCCGGGGAGCGAGGGTGTTCCGGCCAAGGCCAGCGCCAGGAGCAATGCCTTCTGTGCGGTCATTTCTGCTCCGCTGCGGTCGCTTCCAGGGCGACGGTCTGCTTTTCACTGGGCTGCAATGTTAGCGTCTCGCCTGTTCCCGATAGAATCTCCTTGAAGCTTGGCGAGCCCATCCAGGCTTTGATCCGATAATCTCCCGGCGGCACGGCTTGGATCTCATAGCGACCTTCCGTGTAGCTGAAACCCATCTTGAGCCCAGTTCCATCTCCGGATGCGGGTATTAGCTGGACCTGCGCCCCAACTGCCGGCTTGCCCTGGAAGGTCACCTGCCCTTCGACGCTGGCGCTGTCGCCCCGGATAGTCACGTGAATCTCGCCGGCAGCGCCACCAATGTTAAATTGGCCGTGCAAAACGTCCAGATCCCCAAGTTTTGCGGATGCCACATATCCCGTGCCTCCGTTCGCCAGGATGGTTAGTTTGTATTTGTCGGGGATTACATTTGTGAAAGCGGGACTTGCCTGCGGCGTCGGGGTTTGGCCGGTCAACTTGCCGGTTGACAACTGGCGCATGTTTTCGCGCGAGTGTTGCGGTACCAGCATCAATTCGATGATTTCATCGTTCTGCGCTCCCGCTTCGTAAGAAACTGATACAGGAATGTCGACGGCTGCTGAAAGTTGAACCACCAGATCCCGAATGGGCTCCGCATTAATTCTTATCGGCTCCTCGGCGGCCAACCACAGCGCTGGATCGGCTTGGTAATCCTCCGCGCGCAGCGTATAGCTCCCGCGCGGAACGTCCGTTATTCGAAACTGGCCACTTGCTATATTCACGAACGATCTTGCCACTGGTATGCGGTCGCCGTCCCGGTACAATCGCAATCGGATCCAGCTTTGCGGGATGAAGCCGGAGAGCCGTCCATTAACATCGAAGGCGGGCTCGGTTGCCTGGCGGAACTCCGCGTTCGCCTGTGTCGCCGGGGCCAGATGCAAAACCATCGCGGCGGCCAGCGAGTCCGCGTTTGAATAGTAAACGGGCTGCATCCCACGGTGGTCGTTGTTCGGGTTCGGAGAATTGCCTTGAAAATATTGAGTAGTAGAAGACTCGCCCGCCAGCCGCACCACATAATCGCCGGGCGTGAGGCCCAGGAGTTCATAGCGTCCGCGGTCGTCTGTATGGACCGTCCGAGTGGGCACAAAGTCCGATCCCGACGGTGTCGCCTTTACTGCGATGCCCTGGACTACGACCCCGGCGATTGGTTCGCCGTTTTCGTCGAGAACTGTTCCCGTGATCGAAGCAACAGGGACCAGCGGAATCCGCGCGGCCTGCGAGTCCGGCGTGAGGTTTACAGAGACATTCGCAGGCTTGGGTGGATTTCCAACCTGCTCCGACTGGCTCTCTATGGCTTCTCGAAAAATAGGACTCGAGAGCAGGAAGGGTTCGGTGGAGTCTTCCTGGCCGGATACAAAACCAGGTTTTGAGACGGCCACGGAATATTGGCCGCACGGTACACTCGCCACCTGAATATTACCGCCGGTATCGGTGAATCGAAAGCCCGAGGAGGCACCCTCATAGGAGACTAATACACGTGCAATGCCTGCGTTGGTCACGGAATTGACAACCGTTCCGGCCAGCGTGCAGCGCGCCGCGGGTGTTTGTGCGAAACCTGGGCCGGCCAACAGGATCCCTGTAAGTACCCATCCGCCGCGAAACGCCATTCGTCACATTATAGGTCTAATATCAGGCGGATTTCCCGCCCATTTCCTTACTTGCCCACCAAATGGGTTAGATCTTTCTCATTCTCCTGGCAGAAGTATTCCAGCAGCTCCGTGTTCAGCACAATATATTGATGGAGCGTCACCGTCCAGGGTGCGGTGTATGCCTTGGGATCGTCCACGCTGATTTCTATCTCGAGGTTCCCGTAGTTCACGCGTCGATAGCGTTCGGTTAATTTAGCGGCGTCCGTCATCGGGCTGCCGCTGCGGTCCATCCACATGCCATCGCGGAAACCGTTGGTTTGCACCACCAGCGTGTCTCCCTCCCAATGCGCGGACGAATAACCGGTGAAGGATGGCTGCGGATCCTGGGGCAAGGCACGTCCATCGGTAAAGATCTGACGGAAGGTAACGTCCCGTTCGGAAAGAATCGCCACCAGCCCGGGGGTCTGGATAATTTTCCGGTAGGGCGGAAAAGTGAGCAAACGAAGCGCGCCCGCCGGCTGGCAGTGCGACACCGGATCGTCTTTTCCGTTGTCCGCCATGCGCTTCTTGACCAGTGCCGCCGCCCATGGTTGATACGGCAGGCCAGCCGGCAGCTGCGCGCCGATGTTTATAAATTCCTTGGAACTCCGCATGTCGGGGCAGCCCTCGGGCGGGCAGGGGTTGGTGTTATCGGCTTCCCATATTCCCGAAAAATCCGGCTTGCCATCGGCGGTTCGCGGCGCCGGCGCGCCCAGGTTCGGCAAACCGCTCGGCGTCCTGGGCACTCCGGCCGTTGGATACTTTATCCATTGGCCTGCCAGGAGCGCCGGGATCGCGAAAAGGATGGCCGCTCTGATGGTCACGTATGATCCAGGATAATCTTTAGACGCTGCTCGGCGCTGTCTTCCACCATGCCCAGCGCCGTTCCCAGTTCTTCCAACGCCATGCGATGCGTAACCAACGGCTCCAGGCGAACCACGCCGCGATCCACCAGGTTGATCATTACGGGAAAATCCTGAGCCGTGGCGGCGCGATTATTTATCAGCGTCAGTTCCTTAAAGTAAAGATCGTAAAACGGCAGCGTCCCGCTGGTGGCGCTGGTGATGCCGAAGAGCACGATACGGCCTCCAAAACGCGCCATCCGAATGGCGTCTGCAATGGATGTCATTACGCCCGTGCATTCAATCACGACGTCTGCCCCGCGGCCTTCGGTTGCTTCCAAAACTTGCGCGAGTGCGGTGGGTCCGGATTCTATTGCCACATCCGCCCCCATTTGCCGTGCCAGATCATTCTTGAACCGGCTGCGGCTAATGCCGATCACCTGGCCCGCCCCGCGCGCCTTGGCGAGCTGCACATGCAATTGGCCGGACACGCCCAGGCCGATCACCGCCACCGATTCGCCCAACGACAACTGCGCCAGCCGTTGCGCGTGCAAACATGTGGTGGCAACCTGGATCAGCGGCGCGCCCGCGCTCTCGATGGAATCGGGAAGCCGAAAAATCTGGCTGGCCGGAACGGCGGCGTATTCGGCGAACCCGCCGTTGGTCTCGCGCCCGATCAGCCCGCCCGCTGGACACAGGTTGGTTTGCCCCAGGCGGCAGTGAAAGCACGTCCCGCAAGAGAGAACCGGATCGATAATCACACGGCCGCCGCCCGCCAGTTCGCCCACCATCTCATGGCCCATGATGAGCGGGTACTGGGCCGGAATAGCGCCCTTGTAAATCTTCAAATCGGTTCCGCAGAGTCCGCTGTGGGTGATGCGCACCAGAACATGGCCGCTGGGGGCCTGGGGCAGCGCGACGTCGTCCAACGTCAGGTCGCCAGGCGCTCGCAGCACCATCGCTCTCATGCCGGCAGCGACTTCCCGCGGGTCTCAGCCCCGAAGGGCAGCAACAAAAGCCCCACCACGAATGCCAGCGACGTCAGCGCCACGGGGGTTCCCAGAGTTCCATAATGCCGGATCATGGCACCCACCAGAAAGGTCAGCCCCGCTCCTGCAAATCGGCCGACGTTGGTGGTGAAAGCAAACGCGCTCACGCGGCATTCGGTGGGGTATTGCTCCGGCAGCCAGAACGAATAGACCACGAAGTTCGCGCCGCCCAGTCCCAAGAAAAACGTGCTGATGAGGAACCAGTTGATGGCGATCTTCGCGGGCAGGTAGAACACGTAGCCGTAGGCGACCCAGAGAAAGATTAGCATCAGGCTGAAGAATATGCCGAGGACGACGCGGCGGTCGAAGCGTTTGGCGAGGAACGGAGTCGAGAGAGCGCCGATTACGGTTCCGATTCCCAGGATGCCGGTGGAATAGGAAGATAGCTGAACGCCCCTCGCCGCCGCGAGCCCGGCGCGTTCGGACAAGTATGTAATCGCGGTCGGGACGTAAACCGATCCGGCCCAAAGCCCGACGATCGATGCGACCAGGTAAAGCGAGTTCAAGATGGTGCGAGCGCGGTATTGCGAAGTGAAAAGCTTCAAGAAGGCTTGATTCATCGCAATGACGCCGCCTTCTTCGCGCCGGTTTTTCCAGCGCTCGGGTTCATGCAGCCGATTGTAGAAGAAAGCCACAAGTATCGCCGGCGCGCCTCCCACCACGAACATCCAGCGCCATCCATACTGACTGCCGATGAAGTAATTCGCGAGGGCTGCAAAAACGAATCCGAAGTAATAGCCGGTGTGCATGAAACACGCGCCTG
>DATHNM010000535.1:0-6744 GCA_035486095.1 Bryobacteraceae bacterium | reverse complement strand
CGCGCAGCAGGAATTTGAAGAATGACCGTACCGCCGCCAGCTTGCGCCGCATGCTCACCGCCGTAAGCTGCTGCTCATACAAATGTCCCAACCATTCCCGGATGGCCAGCGCGTCCACCTGCTCGAGCATTGGTTTCGGCTGGCCTGCAATGGAGAAATACAGGAGAAATTGATCCAAATCTGACGCGTAGTTCCGCACCGTGTGTTCAGACGCGTTCTGGCGCCTCAGTTCGTCCAGAAAAAGCTGCATCTGGCCAGCAAGTTCAGGCATATACGGAACGATATTCGTCGAGTTTCTCTAGCGCGCGACGGCAGACTTCGGCGTGCCGCGCCTTTTTGTCGTGGCGGAAACGAAGCCGCGTGGGTTCATCCAGGGACGGCAGCAGATCGAACGTTATATTAGCCGGCTGGTAGTTGCGAGCATCGGCGCCAGAAACGTAAGCGCATAGGGATCCGATGGCGGTCTCACGCGGAAAAGCCCGGATTTCCGCGGACGACTTCAGTTCCGCGACGTGCCGTCCCGCCACCAACCCGGTGGCAATGGATTCCACGTAGCCTTCCACGCCCGAGATTTGTCCGGCAAAGAACACCCTGGAATTTGTTCGAAGCTGAAGCGTCGCAGTGAGCAGTGCGGGAGCGTTGATATAAGTGTTGCGATGAATCTGCCCGTAGCGCAGAAATTCGGCGCGCTCCAGACCCGGGATCATGCGAAAAACACGCGCCTGTTCGGGGAACCGCATGTGATTCTGGAAGCCCACCAGGTTGTAGCTGTCGGCCCGCAGATTTTCCTGCCGCAGCTGCACCACGGCATAAGGGCGGCGGCCGGTGCGGGGATCAATCAGTCCCATGGGCTTCATCGGACCGAACCTCAACGTCTCGCGCCCGCGCCGGGCCAGCTCTTCGATGGGCAGGCAGGCCTCAAAGAACCGGGGATTACCCCGCGAGTCGTCTTCAGGGATGTGGGACGGAACTGCTTCCGCGGCGAGGAGCGCGTCCACGAATCGCTCGTACTGCTCACGATCCAGGGGACAATTCACGTAATCATCGGTGCCATCGAGCGACTTGCCATAACGGGAAGCGCGGAATGCGATTGAATGATCGATGGAATCGGCGTCGACGATCGGGCTGATAGAGTCATAGAAGAACAGCCGCTCGGCGCCGGTAAGCCGCCCGATATCCTCCGCCAGCGCGCCGCTGGTGAGGGGCCCGCTGGCGACAATCGTGATGGCGTCGTCCGGGATGGACACCGCTTCTTCACGACGCAATTCGATACGAGGATTTTCTTCAATGGCGCGGGAAACTTCTTGGCCGAACACCTCGCGATCCACCGTCAGCGCATGCCCGCCGGGCACGCGAGCCAACTGAGCCGCGCGCAGCAGGAGTGAATCCAGCCTGCGTAGTTCCTCTTTGAGCAGCCACGGCGCAGTGTTCTCCGATTCACTCTTGAGCGAATTACTGCAGACCAGTTCGGCCAGGCGGTCGGTCTTGTGCGCGGGCGTGGGCCGCACCGGCCGCATTTCAAACAACACGCAATCGTATCCGGCGCGCGCCACCTGCCATGCCGCTTCGCAGCCCGCCAGGCCGCCGCCGAGAATATGAATGGGACCCACTAAGCTCAGGATACAGGCCCCGAGAGCGTTCGCGCTAAAATAACACTAGTATCCCGGGAAGCAATGAATCCACTCATCAACCAATGGGGGCCCGTCGCTGTTATCGTCGGCGGCTACCTGCTCGGGATCTTCTTTCAGAACCGCCGCATTGACGACCTCCGCGACTCTATCAATGGGCGGTTTGAGGATCTTCGCGAGACCATGAATAAGCGCTTCGACGATCTGCACGATCTGCTCAAATCCGAGGTCAAGCGCGTCGAAGATCGCCTCGAGCGCCTGGAACACCCCATCGTCCGCCAGTCCTGAGCGTTATCCCACTCACAGTCGGAGTCACATACAATTTCGCCCGGGTGGGCTATAATCACCGATGGACCGCTACTTGCAAACCGGTCCCTTCAACATGCGCGCTATTTTTTTGTCTGCACTCCTGCTTGCGTCAATGGCTTTCGCGGAAGGCCCTGTGGCACCCGCCACTTCCGATTCTTTAATGGTCAAATCGGTTCGCGTTCTCGGCACCAAGTCGGCCGTGGATTTAAAGACACAGGTGGGCCAGATCTTCGACTCCACCGTCGTCCAGTCAGACGTTCACCACCTGTGGGCCACGGGCCGGTTCGATGATATTCGCGTGGAGACCACGCCCGTGGACGAAGGCACCGGGGTGGTGTTTCACGTGGTGGAGATGCCGCAGCTGGTTCTGCACACTTTCCATGTAGAGCCTTCCACTTTTGGCCTGCAGATGAGCTTGCCCGAAGGCACGCCCATGAGCCGACTGCGCGCTCATCAAATCGCCAATCAAGCCCAGCAGGATCTTCGCTCCGACGGATTCCGCACCGCCACCGTGGATTATGACCTGGTGCCGTTCATCGGCAACAAAGTGGATCTGCACCTCAATATCGACGCCGGCGAGCGCATTCGCGTGAAGCAGGTGGAATTCAGCGGCGACACGGAGTTCGATTCCAAGGATCTTCATGGCGCGCTCCGGTCACTTAAAATCCGCCGTGTGACCCCGCCCATTCCCGGTATCTGGGCCGGCTGGCATCTTTATCCCGGATACAATCCGGATGGGGTGGAGGGCGACCTGGCTCTGCTGCGCTCCTACTACCTGTCACGCGGCTACTTTGACGCCACGGTGAAACTGAATGACGTGCAAGTGGCGCAGAAAGCTGCGCGGGTCAATATTCAAGTGCAAGCCGGGCAAATGTATCACGTGCCCACCTGGCAAGTCTCGGGCAACGGAGTAATACCGAAGGTGGTGCATCCGCTGAATAACCTGATGCGCTACCAAAATTTCTGCTCTACCTTGTTCGTCGCTCGCCGCGAAGCCGAGCACGATGGCATCCTGGACTTCACCGTCAACCTTCAGGTGCAGCCCACCGCAGCCAGCACCCCGGACGCGCCCGAAGCCAACCTGGCCGCGACAGTGGACCGCGGAAATCCGTTTCATATAGGCCGCATCGAGTTCACCGGAAATCGCCATTTCAGTGAAGCCGCCGTCCGCAGCAATTTCCTGCTGGACGAAGGCGACCTGCTGGATGAACACCTGCTGCGCAAGAGCATGGCCCGCTTGAACGAAGCGAACTTCTTCGCGCCCATCAACGAACACACCACCATCATCCATACCGATCCCAAGACCGGTATCGCCGATATCGACATTCGGGTGACGGAACGCAAGCGCGGCGCCTGGAACCTCTCGGGCCCCGTGGGCCCCGCCAGCATAGCTGGACCGCTGGAAGCTTCCATCCACACGCGCCTGCCAGCCTGGGGATCGGGGATGCTGGAAGCGTCCACTTACACCGTTTCTTTTACGATGTTCGCCTTCGTGCATTCTTTTCTTCCGGTTCTCGGCCTGCCGAAAATTCCGTTCGTTCCTATCGCCGCGTTGAACCGGCCCTATTCGCCGGGTGCAGGTTGGAAATCGGGATTCATGATCATTCCGCAACTGGGCTGGCAATACATGGCGCTGGGCTACGGCGTATCACAGCTTCAGCATCGCCTGCTTCCGGTATTACAAGGCGACCGTGGCCTGGAACCCGAGCTGCCCGTGACCGTGGAAACGCCCAACAGCCAAACCACGATGTTCTGCGAGCCGCCGGCCCCGCGTTACGCACCGGCACGCAGCGCGCTGGCGATGGGTTTGCGTTTCATTGGCTCCGTGGCAGGATTTTAATTCCGAGCGGCGAGCGTTAAATCATTAACGCCGATTGACGATCCACAACACCAGCGAGAGCACAACGCTAATCAGCAGGCACGTCACCAGCGGAAAATAGAACACGGAATGCCTGCCGCGGATAACAATATCGCCGGGCAGACGCCCCAGCCGGATGGGAAGCTTTTCGCCAAGTGAAATCAGCACACCCAGCGCGGCCACCAGCAATCCCAACGCGATCAGCATGCGTCCCAGGCTCATGTACCTTGATCTTACCCCCCGCTGCGGTAAAGTGAATGTGCGGCCGGAGGTAAATATGAAGAAACTGGCACTCGCGCTGTTGGCGGCTTTTCCACTGTTCGGCGCCGACGAAGCGCTGCCCAGTGTCGAGTCGGTCTATAACCACCTGCTTGCCGCCACCGGGGGAAGGGCCGCGTATGAAGCGCGCCACAGCCTGATTGAGCATGCCACCATCGACTTCGCCAAGCAGGGTCTAAAGGGTTCGCTCACCATTTACGAGGCAGCGCCCAACAAATACCTCGGCCTCACCGAACTCCCCGGCATCGGAAAGATCGCCACCGGCAGTAATGGCGAAATCGCCTGGGAAAACACGGTTTTGCAGGGGCCCCGCATCAAGCAAGGCGTTGAAAAGACCGACGCGCTGCGGGACGGCGCCTTCAACCCGTTTCTCTCGTGGCAAAAGCTGTATGCCAAAGCCGAAACGGTGGGTTCAGAAACCGTAGAGGGTCACGATTGCTACAAAATCGTGCTGACGCCCAGCGAAGGCAAGCCCATGACCGAGTTCTACGACAAGAAATCTGGCCTGATGGTCAAGAGCATGGCCACGGTGAGTTCGCAGATGGGTGACGTCAATGCCGAAATCCTGTACGACGACTACCGCAAGGACAGCGACAACATCCTCTCGCCGCATCGCCGGGTGGAGCGCGCGGCGCAGCAGGAAGTAGTGATTCAAATTGACAGCGTGGAAGTGAATCCCGATCTTCCCAAAGACCGCTTCGATCTGCCTCCTGAAATCCAGGCGCTTTTGAATAAGAGCGTTCCCGCGGAGACGAAGCCAGCGCCCGCGCCGGCCAACAAGGGCGCCGTTCAATCTCCCGATAGCGGCAAACTCACCATCTATATGGCAGGTAATCCCGTCGCCAATGAAACCTACAGCCTCAAGAAATCCGCCAATGGGTTTGAAATCGACGGCTCAGGTTCAGCCAATCTGGGACCCATGAAAATCGACATTGAACGATTTGAAGTGCTGATGGACGCCAAGTATCAGCCGCTCGAAGCCATCGCAAAAGCCAAGCTGGGCCAGATCCAGATGAACGTCAACACCACGTTCGCCGATGGCCAGGCCAAGAATGAAATCGATACCGGCCAGGGTCCGCAGACCAAGCTGCTGCCGGTGCATGCCAACGCTATCGTCGTGAACTCCAACCTTCCGCTGTATCCGTGGACGGTGCTGGCCAGGCGCGCCAGCCTGGATACCCGGCAGCCCCAGCAATTTCCGGTTTACGTTCTGGGACAAGCCGAAGTGAACGCCACGGTAGTCTTTGAGGCGCGCGAGCATGTGGATTTCGCCGGAAAATCAGCAGAGCTGAATCACCTGACCGTGAACGGTTCTTCACCGCAGGGCCAGCCCATCAGCATCGATTTCTGGGTGGACGACAATCGCCAGTTGATCAAAATTGCCGTTCCATCGCAAAGTGTGGAAGCGTATCAGGACGGGTTTGAACCGAGGGTTGAAACCAAGGGCGCGACAAGTCTGAAGAGAGAGTAGTTCGATTCGATCAGGTAGTCCTAATGGGCTCGCCGGAAATTCCTCTGAATTCCGTCGCCAGGCACAACGCCGGGATGCCGGCCGCGCTAGACTACTATCTCTCTTCGATTCTCGAAATCGCCGAGACCATCGAGGCCATTTCGCCCGAGATCGGCCCCTCTTATCGCGAACCCTTGATGCAGCTGCAAGCCCGCGTCACCTCCGATCCTAGCGCGGAGACTCTCGAAGAATGCCACGCCGCGCTGCATGAGATTCTGCAAGGCTTCTGCGAACAAGCCCGCCATCGGAACGAGGCTCTGGCCCGCGACCTGAACCAGACGCTCAGGATGGTCACGCGAACCGAAGACACCAGCGCCGGCCGGAACGTTCAACACGTGGAGCGGCTGATCGATTTTGTGGACCGCCTGGAAGCCGCCGTCCGCTCAGGCGACCTGTCCCGCCTGGCCGCGCAAACCTCGGAATTGCGCGACTTTGCCCAATCCATTGAGCTGGACAGCCGGGACGACTTCGCCCGTCTGCGCCAAAAGATGATGGAGATCCAGCGGCGTTTGCACGAGGTGGAGTTGCTGGCCACGCTGGATCCATTAACCGGCGTAGCCAACCGCCGGGATCTGGACCGCGAACTGGCGGCGCGCATCGAAGCCCGGCTGGAATTCTGTGTGCTGCTCTTCGATCTGAACGGCTTCAAGGAAATAAACGATCGTCTGGGACATCTCTATGGCGACGAGGTTCTCAAGCAGCTGGCCGCTCGCCTGGGGAGCCAGGTGCGCGCCCGCGATTATGTGTGCCGCTGGGGCGGCGATGAGTTCGTCGCAATTCTGGCCTGCGATCTCGCCATCGCGGAGTCTCGTTCCCGGCAGATTGCACAGCGCCTGAACGGCACTTATCGGATCATTGGGCGGGAGCGGGAAGTGCGCGTAGATGTCACCGTCACGGTAGGGCTGGTGCAGTATTGTGCCGGCGAAACGCCCGAGCAGCTCTTCCGCCGCGTGGACGAATCCATGTATCTTCAAAAGCACTCAGCCAGCTAGCCGCGCCCGGACCGCCAGGGAGCAGTTGTCGCAACAATCCTCGCGTTGTACTAACGTGAATGGGAAGGAATCAGCACGGTGGAAACTCTGACCAACGCCGGTGTGCTTGTTACGGGAGCCGGACGAGGCATCGGCAAGCGGCTGGCGATTGGGTTTGCCACTGCCGGA
>DATHNM010000534.1:0-10208 GCA_035486095.1 Bryobacteraceae bacterium | reverse complement strand
GAATCTCGTTGTCAATCGGGACCACCTTCACCGGAAATCCAGATTTCGCCGCCAGCTTTTCCAGGCGCGGACCGTTCACGCCGCCCGACGTGACGATCGCCAGCGTTTTCGCGCCGAACGAATGCAGCACGCGGGAAGCGTTCATGCCGCGGCCGCCGGCCGAGTCGCTACGCGAAAGAATATACGCGCGATCTTCGAAAACCAGCCTGTCTACTTCAATATTTCGATCCACCGAAGGGTTGATCGTGACGGTAAGTATCAACACTCAATGTTACCCTGAATTTTGCCGCGCCATCCTCAATTTCAGGCCTATGTGGCGCTGGCGGCGGTCTGCCTCTTCTGGGGCACCACCTACCTGGGCATCCGCATCGCGCTCGAATCCATGTCGCCCCCCGTGCTGATGGCGTTGCGCTACAGCATTTCGGGAATCATCATGCTGGTTGTGGCGAAGCTCCTGAAAGTGCATTTGCCAACCGGCCGCGAATTCTGGTACACCGCACTTTACGGAGTGATCATCATCGGCACCGGCACGGGCTGCCTGGTGTACGCCGAGGAATGGGTTCCGAGCGGCCTGGCGTCCGTCTTCATCACAGTCTCGCCCTTCTGGATGATCGGCGTAGAAGCGCTGATTCCCGGCGGCGCACGGCTGCATGGACCGACAATTGTCGGGATGTTCGTGGGTCTGGCAGGGACAGTTCTGTTGGTGGCGCCGGAAGCGATGCACGAAGGCTGGGGCGGACCCTTGCTGCGCGGCTTCCTGCTGCTGCAAATCGGATGCGCCGGCTGGGCGCTCGGGTCCATCCTGCAACGCCGCCATCAAACCAAGGCTCACCCGGTTGTAAGCGGCGCGGTGCAGCAACTGGCCACCGGCCTGGCATTCGTGGTGCCCGCCTTGCTTGCGAAGCCGCATCCGGCGGCCTGGAGCACACGCAGTGTCGGCGCAATTGCCTATCTGGTGATGTTCGGGTCTATCGTGGGCTATAGCGCCTACATTTTTGTGCTCGACCGGCTGCCCATTTCAGTGGTCAGCATCTACAACTACATCAACCCGATCATCGCCGTTTTTCTGGGCTGGATATTTTTCCGCGAACATTTTGGACTGCAGGAAGTGATCGCGATGCTGATTATTTTCGCGGGTGTGGCGCTGGTGAAGCGCTATTCGCAGCCACCTGCTCCAAAGCCGGTTCCAGCCTCTGCGGCTTCGTAAGAACGCCTTCGAACAGATCGCCGGTGCGATCGAAGCGGCCGAGCGCATTATGAATGTTGAACTGCGCGGGGTCCAGGCCGGCTTTCACTTCAGACCAGTCAAGCGGCGTCGAAACAGGCGCGCCGGGATGCGCTCGCAGAACATAAGGGGCGGCGATTGTTTTGGCGCTCGAAATCTGCAGATAGTCGAAATACACCTTGGCCTTCTTGCGGCGCGAAACGGCGCGCGGAGTGGTGAACAGATCGGGGTTCTGATTAATCACCAGCATCGACAGCAGCTCCGCGAAAGAACGGACCTGCTCGAAGGTATAAACGGGTTCAAGCGGAATGTAGATATGCATTCCGTCGCCCCCGGTCGTCTTCGGATAACCTGCCAGTCCCATGGAATCGAGCTTCTTCTTCACCAGTTGCGCGGCTTCCACGATCTGGCTGTAAGGACAGCCTTCCGTGGGGTCGAGATCGATGAGCGCGAAATCCGGATTGTCGAGCGAACCCACGCGGCTCATCCAGGGATTCTGATCGATGGACGCCAGATTGGCGAGATAGACCAGCGTGGCGCGATCGTTACAGATAATGTAATGGATCTTGTCCTGATTGTGTTCCGAAAAAATCGGCTCCAGACGCACCCAATCGGGCACCTTGCCTTCGGCGTCCTTCTGAAAGAAATACTGCTCGAGGATGCCGTTGGGATAGCGCTTGAGCGATAGCGGGCGATCACGCAGGTGAGGAAGAATCAGCGGCGCAACGGCATTGTAGTAATTGATGACGTCGCGCTTGGTAATGCCTTCGCCGGGATAGAACACCTTGTTGAGATTGGTGAGCTTGAGGCGATGCCCTTCTATCTCAAGCGCCACTTCGGCGGGCGAATCGGTGGGGATCAGCGGGCCATCGCTGGTGGGTTGGGGCTCCTCAGCCGGAGCGGTTTCACGCACGCACTCCTTCGGATCCTTGTCGGGACGAAGCGCGACAAATACCGGCGCGCGCAGCAATCCATCGGGCGTCATTTCCAGGTACTTGATCTCGGCGACCAAGTCCGGCTGCACCCAGGTGACATCGCGAAGAGCCTTGACGGTTCCCGTGAACGGACTTTTCCCGGTTATCAAGGGTTCAATTTTGGAGTAGATGTCTTTGAGCGATTTCTCGTTGAATCCAGTGCCCACCTGCCCGGCGTGCGTCAGCTTTTGCCCGTCATAGAGGCCCAGCACCAGGGAGCTGAAATAGTCGCGCTCGCCATGTGTGAAGCCGCCGATGACGAAGTCTTCCGTTGAGACCACTTTCACCTTGATCCAATCGCGGGTGCGGCGTCCTTCGTACTTGCTGCCGCGCGCCTTGGACACAATACCTTCCAGTCCGTTGGCGCGCGCGGCTTCGAGCATCGCCGGGCCATCCACGGTGAAGAAATCGGACACATGAATTCGATCTGACGGAATGATAATTTCCGCCAGCAGGCGCTTGCGTTCTTCGAGCGGCACAGCGCGCAGATCGTTTCCGTCCAGATACAGCAGATCGAACAAAAAAAGGTTCACCGGGGTCGATCGAGCGAGATGAGCCACCGAGTTTGCGTCTGCCACCGAGATGCGCGGCTGGAACATGCTAAAACTGGATCGGCCTTTTTCATCCAGCACCGCGATTTCGCCGTCCAGGATGGCCTGGGCTGCCTTCACCTGGCGCGGCAGCACGCTCAACTCGGGATACTGCTGATCGCAGCGTTTTCCGGAGCGCGACAGAATGCGGAAATCATTTTCCGAGATGAAGCACAGCGCGCGAACACCGTCCCATTTCACTTCATGTATCCAGGAATCGCCCGCAGGCGCGCGGTCGGCGAGCGTGGCGAGCATGGGGGAAATGGATTTCGGCATGGGCGCTTGCACTGCACCAGCCGGCATCGCAATTGGTTGGAGGTTAGCAGCTGGGGATTGGGACGGCGGAAGATTTTCGGCAATTTCCTGTTGCGTGCGTCCCGTGAGGACGCTGCGTGCGTGGTCTTCGATATTCCAGCCGGGCTTTGCTTCGGCGTCCTTCTTCTTGATGAGCAGCCATTCGTTACCTTTGCCGCGCCCCCGCATCAGCACCAGCGCGAATTCCCCACGCAGTTTTTCGCCCTGCACTCGAAACTTAAAATCGCCGCGTTCAATCTGGGCCAGGGCGGGCGCATCGCCCAGCAGTTCGTAGCTCCCCCGATCCCACAGCATCACGCTGCCGCCGCCGTATTCCCCTTTCGGAATGTTGCCTTCAAAGCCGCCATAGTCCAGCGGATGATCTTCCACATGCATCGCGAGATGTTTGGCCAGCGGTTCCAGACTGGGACCTTTGGGAACAGCCCAGGACTTCAGCACTCCATCTACTTCCAGACGGAAATCGTAATGCAGACGCGTGGCATCGTGGCGCTGGACGCAGAAATAGTTTCCCGCGGAAGTGGATTGCGCCACCGGCTTGGGTTCCGGCGTCTTATCGAACGAACGTTTGCGGCTGTATTCCTTGAGCGACATCGAACGATGCTGCTCCTATTCTACTTGGCAAGCAGCGGTTAGCTCGCGCGGCTGGCGGCGAAGATATTCGCGATGGCGTCGAACAGATCCCGTGAATGGATGGGCTTGGATACGTATCCGTCCATGCCTAGCGATAGGAATCGCTGGCGGTCCCCAGCCATGGCGTGGGCGGTCATGGCAACGATGGGAATGTGCTTGCCATTGCCCTGCTCCAGTTTGCGGATGGCGGCGGTTGCTTCCATGCCATCCATAATGGGCATCTGCACGTCCATCAGGATAAGGTCGAACTGTTGCCGTTCCAGCGCCGCCAGGGCCTTGGCGCCATCGCCGGCCACCACCACGCTGTGGCCTTCTTTTTCAAGCAGGCGCACCGCCAGGCGCTGGTTCACGGCATTGTCTTCGGCCAGCAAGACGCGCAACGGCAAGCGGCCCTCGCGCAGCGTGTGGCGAGTAACAACCTGCACCGGCAGCGCCGCCTCGGGACGGGGCCCCAGCACTCGCAGCAGCGCCTCCAACAGGTCAGACTGGACAACCGGCTTGATGAGATAGGCAGCGATTCCCAGTTCCTTGCAGCGTTGGCCGTCTCCGCGCTGTCCGCCGGAGGTAAGCATAACGATCACCAGATCCCGCATCTCGGGCAGCTTGCGCAAATGCTCCACCAGCATGAACCCATCCATGTCGGGCATGTGGCAATCCACCACCATCAGGCCGAAAGGCGCGCCGGCAGCCCGTGCTTCGTGCAGCCTGGCTATACCGGCCTCGGCGCCAGGAGCCGATGTGGGCCGCATGTTCCAGTAGCTCAAGGTTTTTTCCAGAATCTGGCGGTTGGTGGCATTGTCATCGACAATCAGAACGCGCAGGTTCTTGAGAATGACGGGATCCGCGGCCGGGGGCGCGGACAAAATGCTGGCGATTCCGAAGCCAGCGGTGAAGTGGAAAGTGCTGCCACGCCCCACTTCGCTCTCCAGCCAGATGCGGCCGTTCATCATGCCGATTAAGCGCGAGCAAATGGAAAGGCCCAGGCCGGTGCCTCCGTAACGGCGGGTGGTGGAAGTGTCGGCCTGGGCGAAAGGCTCGAAGATCAGTTGCTGCTTGTCGGCGGGGATGCCGATGCCGGTGTCCGAAATGGCGAAGTGCAGCGACATGCCGCCGGTCTGGTTCGATTCCTGCTCCACCCGCAGGACCACTTCCCCTTTTTCTGTAAACTTGATCGCATTGCCGATCAGGTTCAGGATCACCTGCCGCAAGCGTACCGGATCGCCCACCACGAAGTCCGGCAGCTCTGGCGGCACGAAGCAAGCCAGTTCCAGGCCTTTCTCGTGGGCGCGTGCAGCCAGGATTTTCATGGCCTGCCCCAGGTGGTCGCGCAGATTGAATTCGATGGGATCCAGGCTGAGCTTGCCGACTTCAATTTTTGAAAAGTCCAGGATGTCGTTGATAACCGTCAGCAGGGAATCGGCCGAGTACTTCACCGCGTTCAGGTATTCCCGTTGGGACGGTTCCAACTCCGTGTCCAGAGCCAGCTCCGTCATCCCGATGATGCCGTTCATGGGAGTGCGGATTTCATGGCTCATATTGGCCAGGAATTCCGATTTGGCGCGGCTGGCAGCATCGGCCGCTTCCTTGGCTTCCCGCATCTGTTCGTGTGCTTCACGCAGCACGGTGATGTCTTCCATCACGCCAACGTAGCCCTGCAGACGGCCGTCGGAGCCGCGAATGGGTCCACCCTCCAAAGTCACCCAGACCACTTCGCCGTTCGGCTTCAGATAACGAAACTGCTCGGAGAATCGTTCTCCCCGCGCCATATTGGCGCGCCGGTTCGCCACCACTTTTTCCACGTCATCGGGATGAACCTTCATGCTGGGATCGGCATTGATCTCATCCATATCCAGCCCGTGGATTTCCTTAAGCCGGTCATTGGAATAGATTCCCACGCCGTTTTCATCGGTCCGAAATACGCCGATGGGAGCGGCGGCGCACAGTGTGCGAAACACTTCCTCGCTCTGGCGGAGGGCCGTTTCCGCTTCCACCCGCTTGGTGATGTCCTGGAACAGGGCGAAGGCGCCACAATACTCGCCGTCGGCCAACAGCCGCTTGGCGTGGACTTCCACATCCACCAAAATTCCACTTTTTGTTTGGCGCTTCATGGAACCTTGCAGCACGGCGCCATCGGCAATGCGCTGGATGTTAGCCAGGAACGCCAGCTCGGCGCCCGGCTGCACGATTAGCTCTTCCAGCCTGCGTCCCACGCACTCCTGCTCGGTATAGCCGAAAATTTCGCAGAAGGCCGGATTGGCCAGCGTCACGACGCGCTGGGGATCGTGCACGATGATGCCTACCGGGCTGGTTTGGATCAGCGTGTCCAGAAGCTGGGTGCGCTCACGCAGCATGTTTTCCGTGCGGCGAGCCTCGGCTTCCTGGGCGATACGCTCGCTACGGCGGCGAAACGACCAGGCGAACAACAGCAGCGACACAAGAGCGAGCGCGCCAAACGAAATGGCATGATCCAGCCATTCCGCACGATGTTGAAGCACCAGGTGGGTGACAAAATCGAGGATGCCGGCTGCAAACGTTACGAAAGCGGCAAAGCGCCAGGGCAGACGATCCTGGGCATTCTGCCGGGGCAACTCTCGCGACGCCGTGTCGGGCGACAAAGCTCCGTCCGGATTCTGGGTCATCCCTTTCCTGCCATCTCAAGCTGGTCGCCGGTACGGATGAGGTGCTTTTTCACGAGTGGACCGGCGAACACCTAAGTGCTGCTGAATCTTATTGGGTTATCGTCGTAAAGCTTTGGAGTCTTTAGGTTGGAGCCATAATTTGCGGCCTTGCAGGGCACTGTAATGGAAGTTTTTGCCCCATTCGGGCGTATACTGAGCGTAATGCCCTGGCGCGCGGCACGCTGGTTTGCGATTGCGTTGGTGGCATTTCTGCTCGCCCAGCCGTTTCCGTTTCTGGCCTTTGCTCAGGATTCGAGCGATGGCTCGTGTTGCTGCAAAGGCAAGAATGCCAGCTGCTGCAGGAGATCGCACGGCCACGCGGGACACATGGATTCCTCGGGACCGGCGCTTTCCTCGCGCCAATGCTGTGGGCAATGCCAGGTTTCGGTCCGCGCAAATCGGCCCGTTGCAGCGACGCTGGCTGCGGTGAGGCAGGATGCGGAATTGGCGCCCGCGATTGCGATGCCGCCTGCCTGGACTGGCTGGATTCCCTCCTCCCGGCAGGATGCTGCTTTGTTCGAACGGCCCCCTCCTCAGGCTGGTTAGTTTCCCAATCGACATATTGAAATTATTCGAGGAGGAGGCTCCATGCGCTGGAGTTGTACGTTTTTCGTCGTTATCGCTGTCTTAAGCGCCCAGACTTTGGGAACGGTGCGCGGTATCGTCCACGATCCGCAGCATCGGCCGCTTGAAAACGCCACGGTCACACTGGGGGCGAAGACTGCCCAGTCCGATTCGAATGGCGACTTCACCATCAGCGATGTTCCGGAGGGCCCGGCCACGCTGCGGGTGAGCGCGGAAGGTTTTGCTCCCTTCGAGGAGCAGATCAGCGTGACGCGCGACAAATCGCCCGTGCTGCACCTTCAACTGGAGCTGGCCGAAGTGAAGCAGACCGTGGAAGTGTCTGGCGCCCTCAGCAAACTGAACGCACAAACAGCCACCGTGCAGACCAGCGTCACGCCGCAAGAGATTATCGAAACGCCGGGCGCCGACCAGACCAATAGCCTGGCGATGATCACCGATTTTACGCCGGGCGCATACATGGTGCACGACATGCTTCATATGCGCGGCGGGCACCAGGTGAACTGGTTCCTGGACGGCATTCCGGTGGTGAACACCAGTATCGCGGCCAACGTGGCGCCGCTGGTGAATCCCAAGAACGTGGCGGAGCTGGAAGTGGAGCGCGGCGGTTTTTCAAGCCAGTACGGCGACCGGACCTACGGATTCTTCAATGCCGTGACGCCCTCCGGGTTCGAACGCAACAACGACGCCGAACTAATTGCATCGCTTGGAACTTTCTGGACCACCGACGATCAATTCAACGTGGGAAGCCACACGCAGCGCTTCGCTTACTACGCGAGCGTGGATGGCAGCCGGTCTGAACTGGGGCTTTCGACGCCGGTGTCGCAGGTGATTCACGATCAAACCAGCGGCGTGGGCGGGTTCTTGTCCTTGATGTACAATGCCACGCCCAAGGATCAGCTGCGCTGGGTGGTGTCGCTGCGGGAGAACCATTACCAGATTCCAAACGCGCCGGATCAGCAGGACGCCGGGATTCGCGATCTGGACCTGGAGCGCGATTATCTGGCCGGTTTTTACTGGATGCACACGTTTTCGGACGGCGTGCTGTTCACCGTCTCGCCATACTTCCACTTCAATGATGCGCACTACGTGGGTGGTCCGCAGGACATGCCGTTCATTTTGGACGACAATAACCAGTCCAACTATTTCGGCGCGCGGCCGGTGCTGCAGGTGCAAAAAGGAAAACACAATGCACGAATCGGCCTGGATGTCTGGTGGCAGCACGACAACAGCTTTTTCGGCTTGGTGGGGAATCCCACGGGAGGCTCGATTAACCAGCAGGTAAAACATTGGGCGAACTCGAACGCGTTGTTTTTGGAGGATCAATATCGTGTGCGGTCGTGGCTGACGCTGGATCTGGGCCTTCGGCTCACGCATTACGACGGCCTGGTGAACGAGAACGCGGCCGATCCCCGGGTTGGCGGATCCATTCGCATACCCCGCATCAATTGGGTTTTACACGGCTACTGGGCTTACTATTATCAGCCGCCTCCACTGGATAGCTTGTCGGGGCCGCTGCTTCAATTCGCGCTGGCGCAAGGCTACGGATTTATTCCGCTGGCGGGGGAGCGCGACATCCAGCATGACATCGGCCTCTCCATTCCAGTGCGCACCTGGACTCTCGAGCTGGACTATTTCCATACCAGCGCGCGTAACTTCCTGGATCACGATGTGGTGGGAAACTCGGGCATCTTTATTCCGTTGACGGACCTGGGCGCCATCATCAGCGGTACGGAAATTACCGTACGCTCGCCACAACTGTTTCACCGGGCGCAACTGCGGCTGGCATATTCGAATCAGATTGCGCAAGGGATCGCGCCGATTACCGGAGGGCTGCTGGAATTTGCCGGTGCCGGTAATTTTCTGCTGGATCACGACCAGCGGAATACCGCGACCGCGGTTTTATCGATCACCTTGCCCAAGCGTATGTGGATGACACCGGCATATCAATTCGGATCGGGCTTTCTAAATGGGGACGGGCCGGCGCACTTGCCGCCGCATTCCACCTTCGATCTGTCGATCGGCAAGAAATTCGGGGAGAAGTGGACCTTGTCGGCCAACGCGGTGAACATCGCGAATACGCGCTATTTGCTGGATACCAGCAATACCTTCGGCGGGACGCACTACATCAGCCCGCGGGAGATTTACGGAGAGGTGCGTTACCGCTTCAAGTTCTAACCGCAGCCGAGGGAATGAAGTTTTATAGAATCAGTTCTGTATGTCTGACTTGCGGCGTTTTGGAGTGGCCATCGAAGGGGAGCTGTTAGACCGCTTCGACGCATTGATGGAACGGCGCGGCTACACCAACCGATCGGAAGCCTTTCGTGATCTGGCACGCGCCGAACTAGTGAAAGAGAGCGCGCAGAAACCCAACGCAATTGTAGTGGGAACCGTGACCATCGTTTACAACCACCACGTGCGCCTGCTCAGCGAGAAGCTCACCGAACTGCAGCACCAGCACCACAAATGCGTGGTCTCCGCGTTGCATGTGCATCTGGATCACGACAATTGCCTGGAGGTTGTGGTGCTGCGCGGCAAGGCGAAAGATGTCCAGCAGATGGCCGATTCATTGATCAGCACCAAGGGAGTTAAACACGGGCGGCTGATTGTGGCGGTGGCCGATTCGGGCCATCAGCACTAGCGACGGCGACCTCTTTAATGAGAATGCGGGTGAGTATCGTGCCGATGCAAATGCGGGTGAGGCTGCACGGAATCTGAATCGTGGACATGCTGGTGAACCCGCACCAGGCTGGTTCGCTCCAGCAGGGCCACGTCATGCAGCACCTGGAGCGGCGTGCCTTCCCCCGCGATGCGGCCGCCGTCGAACACATAGCAGCGATCGGCAATGTCTTCCAGAGTATCCAGATCGTGGGTCGCGGTGATCACGGTTTTGGAACCATTTTTCCAAGAGACCAGCAGGTCGACAATTTGCGCCTGGCTCAGGGGATCGAGCGCGGCGCTGGGCTCATCCAGAAGCAGCACCTCCGGGTCGGTTATAAGAACAGACGCGAGTGCCACGCGCTTCTTTTCGCCGCCCGACAGCCGGTGCGGCGCGCGATCCCTGAGATGGCCGATCCCCATGGAATGGAGCAGGCCTTCCACGCGATCGCGAATTTGCTCCTTGGGCCAGCGCAGCTGCAGCGGCCCGAAGGCGACTTCGTCGAACACGCTGGGGTTAAACAGCTGGACGTCGGGATTCTGAAAAACCAGTCCC
>DATHNM010000533.1:0-20461 GCA_035486095.1 Bryobacteraceae bacterium | reverse complement strand
AGGATCGTGCTTTTGCATATCGTAGTTGCCGGTTTCATCCGGCTGCCAGACTTGCACGGTAGCGTTGGGCACGCCGTGTCCGGCGGAGTTGGTCACGCGCCCATAAAGACAAACTTCCAGGCCGTTGGTGGGCTTAGTCACGATGGTATCGCCCAGCTTCAGGACCGGCGTATCCTGGCGATAGAACGGACCCACCAGGCTCGATTTGGTGCCGGCTTCGGTGGCGCGGCGATCGTGCAGCGCGTTCACCAGGCTGCTCAAGCCTAGCGTATCGGAGAGCAGGATGAATTCCTGCCGGTACGCCGTACATTTCTGCCCGACGGCGGTGAGGAACTTAATACCCTCCAGCCACTCGTCCGGCGTGAGGTCCACCTCGCGCGCGAAATCGTGCAGGTGGCGCGTCAGCGCGGCCATGATCTCCTTCAGGCGCGGATCGGGCGTGGATGCCATCTGCTCCAGCGCGGCTTCTGTGATTGTGTGTTCGTCAATTGCACGCATGTGTGCCTCCGTGGTCACCGCAAACGCGGTGAAAAACGAGTATACAGCACGATGATGCGAGCGCGCTTTACACTGGAAACCTATGCCAAATGTCCTGGTGACGGGGGGAGCGGGTTACATCGGTTCCGTCACGGCCCA
Organism: Bryobacteraceae bacterium; assembly: GCA_035486095.1. Lineage (GTDB taxonomy): Bacteria > Acidobacteriota > Terriglobia > Bryobacterales > Bryobacteraceae > Palsa-89. The sequence continues at coordinate 19,825 of DATHNM010000533.1, read as the reverse complement.
TCTCTTGAAGCGGCGCGGATATGGCGTTGCTATCGTCGACGATTTGTCGCGCGGATACCAGCACAACATCCAGGGGCTCCCGTTTCACCAGCTGAATCTGCTGGAGACCGGCGCGCTGGCCGCCTTATTGAACAGCGAACGGGTGGACGCGGTGGTTCACTTCGCCGCTCATTCCATGGTGGGAGAATCCACCCGGAAGCCCGAGCTCTATTTTCTGAACAACGACGGCGGCAGTGCATCGCTGTTCAGCGCCATGATTCAGGCCAACGTGAAGCGGCTGGTGTTTTCATCCACCGCGGCCGTGTATGGAACGCCCCAGGCGGTCCCCATCCCGGAGGATCTGCCGTTCGATCCGGTGAATCCGTATGGCGAGTCAAAAGTGCTGGTGGAGAAGATGCTGAAGTGGCTGGATTCTTGCAGCGGGCTGCGCAGCATCGCTCTGCGATACTTCAACGCCTGTGGCGCAGATCCGGAATCCGGACTCGGCGAGGAGCACCAACCGGAAACGCATCTGATCCCGCTGCTGATCGAAGCCGTTCTCTCAGGCGAACCGATGACCATCTTCGGCGATGACTACCAGACGCCGGATGGCACCTGCATTCGCGATTACATTCACGTTACGGATTTGGCGGAGGCGCATGTGGCAGCCATCGAGAAGCTGCTGGCGGGCGGCGCGTCGGAAGTGTTCAATGTGGGTACCGGCGCCGGCCACTCGGTGTTAGAGGTGCTGCGGGCCGTGGAGCAAGTGAGCGGGCGCAAGGTGCCGCATAAGATTGGCCCGCGACGGGCCGGCGATCCGCCGGTCCTGGTTGCGAATTCCGAAAAACTGAAGCGGGCGCTGGGATGGAAGCCGAAGTTTCCAGAGATTAAGGATATCGTCGCCACGGCCTGGCGTTTTCAGACACGGCGAACCGCGCCAACCGCTAGTTCCTAATCCCCCACCGCCAGCTATAATTCGCACATGGCCACTGATGAACAGTTCCGCGCCCTTGAAAAGAAAGTGGAAGAGCTCACTGCGCACGTAGGCAAGCTGCAGGACGTTCAGGACGTTCGCGATCTGCAGTTCAAGTATGGCTATTATCTCGACAAGTGTCTTTATGACGAGGTGGTGGATCTGTTCACCGACGATTGCGAAGTGCACTTCATCGGCGGCATCTTCCGCGGCAAAGCCAGCGCCCGGCGTCTATATTGCGACCGTTTCCGCAAGAATTTCACCGGCGGCCACAATGGACCCGTGCAAGGCTATCTGCTCGATCACATGATGTTGCAGGACATCATCGACATATCGGCCGACGGTAAATTGGCTTATGCGCGCCTGCGCGTCTTCATGCAGGCCGGCCGCCATCACGAATACACCGATGAAACGCATCCCTTGCGGCAGTGGTGGGAAGGCTCGCTTTACGAAAATGTTTATGCCAAGGAAAACGGCATCTGGAAGCTCAAGGTACTGAACTATCGCCCCGTTTACCACGCCGATTTCGACAAAGGCTGGGCCTTTACCAAGCCGAATTACGTGCCGTACTACACCGAAACGTATCCATCCAATCCAACCGGTCCCGACGAACTGGAAAAACCCACGCCGCCGCTGTGGCCCGAGACCGACGTTTTCCCGTTCCATTACCCGCACCCGGTCACCGGCAAGGATGTAAAACTCTCGCCGCCGCCCAACATCACTCAGAAGGCGGCCGTGAAGTAAGAAGTTCATGGCCAAGCCTTTCCCCAACACGATGGACTTCGCGGGCTGGAACGCGCCGTCCCGCATCGAATGCGATATATACGATCTGGTCACCGAAGGCGAGGTCCCCGAGGAAATCAACGGTTCCTGGTATCGATCCATTCCCGATCCGCAGTATTCGCCCATGCTGGGCGACGACACATTCCTGAGCGGTGATGGCATGGTCAGCCTGTTCCGCTTCGAAAACGGCCATGTCGATTTCAAGATGCGCTATGTGAAAACCGAGCGCTGGAAAGCCGAGCGTGCCGCGCGCCGTTCGCTGTATGGCAAGTATCGCAATCCTTTCACCGACGATCCCAGCGTCCAAGGCAAGCCGCGCAACGTAAACAACACCACGCCCATCTATCATGCCGGCAAGCTGCTCGCGCTAAAAGAAGACAGCCATGCCATGGAGCTGCACCCGCATACCCTTGAGACCATCGGCGAGTGGGATTACGACGGCAAGCTGAAAAGCCAGACCATGACGGCGCACACGCGTCTGGCGCCAGACACCGGCGACCTCTATTTCTTCGGCTATGAAGCAGGCGGTTTTGTTACCAAGGATGTCTCATTCTGCGTCGCCGATAAAAAGGGAAACCTCACCCGTGAAGAGTGGTTTGAAGCGCCCTACGTCGCGTTGATGCACGATTTCGCGGTCACGCGCGAGCACGTTATCTTCCCCGTTTTTCCCATCACGGCAGATCTCAATCGCATGAAGGCCGGTGGGCATCATTGGGTGTTCGAACAGGATAAAGAATCGTTTGTCGGAATTCTGCCGCGCGACGCCCACGCGAAGCACATGCGCTGGTTCCGCGGCCCTGCGCGATCCTCGTTCCACTTCATGAATGCCTTCAGCGAAGGTAATCGCGTCCACATGTATTTCGGTGTCAGCAAGGTGCCGCCGTTCCCCTTCATGCAAGAGGCGTCGGGCATCCATCTGCGGCCCGATCAGGTGCGCATCGGATTCGTCCGCTGGACCTTCGATTTATCCAAACCCGGCGATACCTGGGAAGAGACCATCATCGGACCCAGCGGCGATATGCCGCGCACTGCGCTCAAGGATCAGATGACCGATTTCGACATCGGTTATTACCAGACCTTCGATCCCCGGAACGCTCCGCAAAATGGCCCCCCGCCCATCGCCGGACCCGTGGGCGCAGGCTTCAACACCATAGTCCGCATGCAAGTCAAAACTGGAAAATATACAACTCTCAGTCTCGGACCTGCAGTCACCGTGCAGGAGCACGTCCATATTCCGTCAAAGAAACCGGGCCACGAAGGCTACCTGGCGTTCGTTTGCGACATGCACGATCAGCAGCTCTCCGAAGTTGCCATCGTGGAAGCCGAGCATATCGAAAAAGGACCCATCGCCCGCATCAAAGTCCCGTTCCGCTTGCGCGTACAGGTGCACGGTAATTGGGTGCCTGCGGAAGAATTGTCTACAAATTGAAGGTTTCTGCGTCTAACTGCCGGGTAACTTGATCGATGGCTGAAGTGCTAGGCGCTTATTTTGTCGCGGTGCTGCTGGTGGCAGTCGTTTTCGTGGTTGCGTTCCTCATCGGCTACACGCTGCGTGGGGCGTCCTATCACACGCGGCTGCTGCTCAACCTGATCGGCATGGTCATTGTGGGCACAGCGGTACTCGAAAAAGCCGGATGGTCCGTTCGTCCCTGGACTGCGGGATCGCCGGCGGCGGCTTTCAACGATACGCTTTTCCGTGTCCTGGCACTCACCGGCCTGGGCCTTTTGTTTGTCTCCTGGACCATTGCGCTCGGCAATCGCGAGCCGCGCTGACCAATCACTTCTTGAAATGTTCGTGATTCGGTGCGTGATGCGCCGCAATCGCAACGGCGAAACGGGGATGATCGCCGCAGTGCTTGCAGGCCGGAAATGTTTCGCCTTTCACCATCGTCACCTGGTGCTTGTCTTGATGGACACCGTCATGCACTACGTCGTATATTCCGGATTTTGGGCACAGATCGCCCGGTTTGAATTGATCCATAAAGTCTCTAAGCTCGCGCCGGCCGCAGGGCGCCCTGGGCCGCAGGCGCTTCGTCGGTAACCTTCCTTCGAGGAGGCGTGGCCATCAGCAACAGCAGCGATCCCGCAAAGCACAATCCAGCGATGGAATAAAACACTGGCGTGTAGCTTCCAAATTTGTCGAACACATAGCCGGCCACGAAGGGAGCCACCGAGCCGATCCCGGTTTGAATCGCGAGCCACAATCCGATCACCGCCGGGTAAGCCTTCAGCCCGAAGTAGTTCATGGGCGCGCCCATCATCGACACCAGCGTTGCGCCCCATCCAAATCCCAGCAGGATGGGAAACGGGTAAAGATCGGCCGTACTGGTGGCATGCACCACAAGAATGATCCCCAACCCGAACGCAACCATGGCGCCGGCCCAGATGTAGCGGGGCTCAATACGGTCGCCAAAGCTTGCCAGCAGCTTACCCATTAGCGTGGAGATGGCCAGTATCGACATCGCCATGGCAGCTTCGGCGGGCGAATGTCCCAGGTCTTTCAAATGCACCACGCCGTGCCCTTGAATCAGCGTAAATCCGCAGCTGATTCCCACCGACGATAGCAGCATGAGAATGAATGCGCGCGACGTAATGGCTTCCTTGAAGGTCCAGGCTTCGGTGGTCACAAAAACGCCTTTGGGCCGCTTCTGTCCGGGTGCCGGGTCGGCCGCGGCGCCGCCATCGGGCAACTGGCCCATATCCGCGGGCTTCTCCTTCACGAAGAAGATGACCAGGGCTGCCCCAATGGCGCCCAGCACCAGGAAAATCCACCAGCCGTTGCGCCAATTTCCATTCGAGCCCGCGATCACGCGATTCAGAATGGGCGGCAAAATGAATCCCCCAATGCCACCTCCGCTATACATGAGCGAAAGCGCCAGCGCGCGTTTGCGAACGAACCATTGCGCGATGCCCTGCTGCTCGGCAATGGCTCCGCCCGCGCAAGACCCGAATCCAATCAGGATTCCGAAAGAGATTACAGCTTGCCAGCCGGTTTGAACGAACAGCGCCATGGAAAGCGCGCCCAGCATTGCGGAGCAGCTTCCAATCAGTAGCGTCTTGCGGACGCCGATGCGGTTGACCAGGGCCGCCACCACCGGTCCGGGCAGCCCCACCATCAGCATGTAAAGCGAAAAGGCCAGGCCGAGCATGGTACGGTCGAGATGCAAACTCTTCGCCATATAGGCGTTGATGACGCTCTGTCCGTAGGTTGGAAATCCCAGGTTGACGAGATAGATAAACCAGAACGCAGCCAGCAGCTTCCATCCGTAAAATGCCGATTTCTTCATCGTCGGTCTCCTCGACGTTTAGCAGGCTGCCGAAAAAGCCCTGCCACATTCGCGAATAACAGAGCCTGGGGGCTTTTTCCGCAACTTGTTAGAGCTTATAACATATAGTGAGGCAACCAAAGAATGTCGGCAATCGAGATGTCCCCCACTAAAGTAACGGAAAGCTACGCGGAGCTAAAGCTTCTTATAGGCGGCGAATGGACGCCCCTGGGCAACCGCGAACAGGAACCGGTGTTCAACCCGGCTACCGGCGATTGCATCGGCATTCTGCCACATGCGTCCAAGGCCGATCTGGATCGCGCGCTGGATGCCGCCCAACAGGCTTATCCGGTGTGGCGCGGCATGTCGCCGCAGGATCGCGGCAGGATTTTGAAGCGCGCAGCGGATTTGATGCATGAACGCGCCGAACACATCGCACGCATCGCGACCATCGAAGAAGGCAAGACCATTCACGAAACGCGGCTGGAGACGCACGGTTCCGCGGACATTCTGGAATGGTACGCCGAAGAAGGGCGCAGAGCGTACGGCCGCGTTCTGCCGCAACGGGCGCCGGGTGTGCGCATGAGCGTGCTGCGGGAACCGGTTGGTCCCGTGGCTGCTTTCGCGCCCTGGAATTTCCCCGTTGGCAATCCCTGCCGCAAGCTGGGCGCGGCGTTGGCCGCGGGGTGCCCTTGCATTATGAAACCGGCGGAACATACACCCGCGTCGGCGCTGGAAGTGGCGCGCGCGTTGATGGATGCCGGGCTACCGAAAGGCGTAATGTCCATCGTCTTCGGCGTGCCGGCTGAAGTGTCCACCCATCTTCTGGCCTCGCCCGTGATCCGCAAAGTCTCCTTCACCGGGTCCACGCGCGTGGGCAAACAATTGATGAAGCTGGCGGCCGACGGCATGAAGCGCACCACCATGGAACTGGGCGGCCACGCGCCGGTAATCGTATTCGACGACATCGATATGGAAAGCGTGCTGGATCTGTCCGCCGCATCCAAGTTCCGCAACTCCGGCCAGGTCTGCGTCTCGCCCACGCGCTATTACGTCCACGAGAGGATTTACCAGCGGTTCGTGGATGGATTCGCGGCGCGCGCCCGCTCCTGGACCGTCGGAGATGGGTTGGTGGAGGCCAACAAAATGGGACCGCTGGCGCATTCGCTGCGTCCGAACTTCATGGAAGAACTGCTGGGCGATGCGAAGAAACACGGCGCGCATTTCGATGCCGGTGGTGCGCGCATTCCAGGCGCCGGATATTTCTGGCAGCCCACCGTGCTCTCGGAAGTGCCGAACGAAGCCCGCATCATGAATGAAGAGCCGTTCGGGCCAATCGCGATCATCAATCCGTTTTCCGATTTTGGCGATGTGATCAAGCAAGCCAATCGCTTGCCCTATGGTTTGGCGGCGTACGCCTTCACACGATCCAACCGCACGGTGAACCTGCTGGGCGATCAGCTGGAAGCCGGCTTGATCGGCATCAACAGTTATCTCATCAGCGTGCGCGACTCCCCGTTCGGCGGCATCAAGGAAAGCGGCCACGGCAGCGAAGAAGGCATGGAAGGCTTGGAAGCTTGTCTGGTGACTAAGTTTGTGAGTGAGGCCTGATGGCCGGCTATCTGCGCATCGCCACCGAAGAAGCGTTCGCGCCGCCTGAACTCATCGCGCGCTATCGCAAGTTGCTGGAGGATGGCTACGACGATCCTGGATTTCGCAGCCTGTGGGGTTTTTATTCAGGCGCCAGTCCCCGTGCCACGGCGCTGGCCGAGCGCATACAGGATCTCGGCGAGCGGCGCCTGCGCGATATGGATGAGACCGGCATTGCGATGCAAATCCTTTCGCTGACCGCGCCCGGTGTGCAGGTTTTCGACGCTCCAGAAGCCACCGCGCTGGCGCGCTCCTTCAACGATCTGCTCGCGGACGCCATTCGCAAGCATCCTGACCGCTTCTCCGGCCTGGCCGCCATCGCGCCGCAAGATCCGGCCGGGGCAGCCAAGGAACTGGAGCGCGGCGTGCGCCAATTGGGCCTGAAGGGGGCCATCGTCAACAGTCACACCCGCGGTGAATATCTGGACGATCCCAAATTCTGGGCCATCTTCGAAGCCGCCGAACATCTGAACGTTCCGGTCTATATTCATCCCACCACGCCGCCCAAGTCCATGATCGGTCCCTTTATCGAGCGTGGCCTGGACGGCGCCATCTTCGGCTTCGCGGTGGAAACCGGCCTGCATCTGCTGCGGGTGATCGTAAGCGGCGTTTTCGATCGCTTCCCCAAGCTCCGCATCGTGGTGGGACATTTGGGCGAAGGCCTGCCTTACTGGCTATTTCGCATCGATTTTATGCATCGCGCCATGGTGAAGGCCAACCGCTATGCGTCCGTTCAGAAGCTGCAGAAGCAGCCCAGCGATTATGTCAAGGAAAATGTTTACGTCACCACCAGCGGCATGGCGTGGGAGCCGCCCATTCTTTATTCGCAGTCGGTCTTAGGCGTCGATCGCGTGCTCTATGCGATGGATTATCCCTATCAGTTCGTGCCCGAGGAAGTAAAGGTCACCGACGATCTGCCCATCAGCGACGCGGATAAAAAGAAGCTGTACCAGACCAATGCCGAGCAGGTGTTTGGGCTGAAGGGCGAGCTATAATATTCCGCAGGTTGGAGCACAAATGCGAACTCATTTTCTGAGCGCTGTGGTTGGCGCTGGCTTGATTTTTGCCGCGGTCCCCGTATTGGCGCATCACTCGTTCGGCGCCGAATACGACGATAACAAGCCGGTCACCGTCACCGGAGTTGTCACCAAAGTGGACTGGGAGAATCCTCACATTCATTACTATCTTGACGTGAAGGACGATTCCGGCAACCTGGTGCATTGGAAGTTTGAAGGCTTCCCGCCCAATATGCTGATCCGGCAGGGATGGAGGCGCGACACCATGAAGCCGGGGGATACCGTCACTGTATTTGGCTGGCGCGCGCGCGATGGATCGAACTTTGCGCATTCTCGCGAAGTTACCTGGGCCGACGGCAGCAAGAAGACCTCAGGGCCTCCCGCGAGCACCGGCGGGAATTAGCTGTCGTGAAATTTTCGTTCTTGCTGGGCTTCTTGTTGCTGGCGCCCGCGTTCGCCGGCAATCCTCCGGTTCCGCGCACCGCCGACGGGCATCCCGATCTCTCGGGCGTCTGGCAGGGCGGCAGCCTGTCGTTCGCCATAGGCGTCGAGAACGCGAAGAAGGCCGGACTTTCCGCTGAAGAGGCCACCGGCAAACCATCGTCGGCGGCAGCGCAGGATCCGGGTCCGCCGTATCAGCCTTGGGCCGCCGCCAAGCGCAAGGAGTATCTGGACCGGCGGGGAATTGACGATCCTATCGGACGCTGTCTGTTGCCCGGCGTTCCGCGTATCACCGCGATGCCGATGCCGATTCAAATTTCGCAGACGCCCGGCCAGATGATTATTTTGTACGAAGCGTTCCATGGCTTCCGCGTGATCCCTACCGACGGCCGCAAGCATCCCGACGACGTGGATGCTTCCTTCCTCGGCGATTCGGTGGCGCACTGGGAAGGTGACACCCTGGTGGTGGACGTCACGGGTTTTAACGATAAGACCTGGCTGGCGGGCGTGGGCACCATTCATAGCGAGGATCTGCATGTGACCGAACGCTACACGCGAGCCAGTTACGAAATGATCCATTACGACGTGACGATGGAAGATCCCAAGGCGTTTACCAAGCCCTGGGTGCGGCGTTCGGCGCTGTATCTTCGTCCAGGCGAGCGGCTGCGCGAGTATGAATGCGCGGAGAACAACGAAGATGTTGTGCGCTACGAAAAGCTGCTGAAGAACGAAAAGCTTTACGACGGTAAACCCTAAAGCACGGTGGCGCCGGCGCGGGCGAAGGCCACAACATCCGGGCCCGGCTGATGGGCCACAAACACCGCCGTTAATCCGTGCAACTGAAAGTAGGCCAGGTTGTCCAAACCTATTTCTGCCTGTTGAACCGAATTGCCAAGGGGTTCGCCGCCGCGCGGCCTGAGATAGACCGAGAACTCGCCGCCATCCCTGGTATAAACCAAATGCAGGAAGATCTGTTTTTTGAGGAAGCACAGCCGCGCGCGTTCCAGGCGATAGCCAGTGCTCCCCAGTGCGGCGATGGCCGATGTGGGCACACCTTGTTTGGCTGCCAGAGACTCAATCGCCGGCATGTCCGATAGCCAGGGCCGCGCTTCACCATTGACGATCTCACGCTCATGATCCTGGGCCGCGGCCAGGCAGATAGGCGGAGTCTGTTCCTTGCGGAACATCCGGTAGGAAAGGCCGCCCGCCAGCACCATTGCGATCAGCGCAGCCGCCGCCACTGCCCAGCCGGGGACGTGGCGCGGATTTGTCCGGATCTGATTTCGTACCGCCAGCTCCACACGCGAGGTGTCTATCTCTTCTGAGAGAATGCTATCGCGCAGGCGCTGATCCAGTTCGTCGTCGGTCATCGATACGCTTCCTTCGCCAGGGGGGCCAGACTTTTTCGCAACTCTTCGCGGGCGCGGCTCAGGCGCGACATCACGGTTCCGATGGGCGCTTCCAGAATTTCCGCCGCCTCGCGGCAAGTGAATCCTTCCACCACACACAACATCAGGACGGTCCGCTGGTCGATGGGCAATGCTTGCAAGGCTTCGGCGATTTCCAGCGCCTCCTGCAACATCGGACGGACGCTTTGATTTAAGGGAACCCTGTCCAAGTGCGCCTTGCGGCCCCCGGCATGAAACACATTGAACAAAATGCGGAACAGCCACGCCCGGGCATTGGTGCCGGCCTCAAAGCCGGCGAAACCGCGCCACGCCAGCAGCATGGTCTCCTGCACCAGATCTTCAGCGGCCGTTGAATCCAATGTCAGACGTCGGGCCACACGCAGCAGCGCCGCCAGATGCGGCATTGCGCTCCGAACGAATTCGTCCTGCTGCGTGGGCACTTCGCTTCATCTTACCGCCTGTTAGTCGCTCTTTTTTTGCAGGTCGTCCAGCGCCGCCAGAACTTCCTTGCTATGCGGATTCGGATCAACCTTCAGATAAACCTTCTTGATATTGCCCTTCGGATCGATCAGGAACGTGTTGCGCGCCGCCACCTGCATCTTGCCGAAAGCGCTTAATGATCCGTACTGCTCGGTGACCACGTGATCGGGGTCGCTCAGCAGTTTGAACGTCAGGTTCTCTTTGGTGCAGAACTGGACGTGCGAATCCACGGTATCCAGGCTGACGCCCACGATCACCGCGTTTTTCTTGTCAAATTCGGGCTGGTCGCGCTGGAAGTTATGCGCTTCAATGGTGCAGCCCGGCGTCATGTCCTTGGGGTAGAAGTACAGAACCACCCATTTGCCCTTGAAATCCTTCAGGCTGACTTCCTTGCCTTCCTGCGATTTCAGCGTAAAACCGGGCGCCTTGGTTCCCTCGGCCGGCGGCGCATCGGCGGCGTACATTGCGGCGCCCGCCACGAATAGCAGGGCGCTCATGCCAAATAGTAAACTCTTCATCCTGGATTGTCTCCCTTTCAGGTCGCCCGAAAACGGGCTAACACTGACTATAATGCGCCCTATGGCCGCTTTCATCCAGCGGGTCGAAAAAAAACAATACAATCGTTGCAGCGCGGCGCGCGCTGACGAGCGACAGGCCGCTGCAAAGCGGCGGAAGGAAAGTAGACAACAGCCACATGGCGCAAACATCGATACAACTTGGTCCTATTGGAATCTGGACGCGGCAGCTGGAGGATCAGCCGGCGGCGAAAGCCTGGGAAGCCGCGCGCGAGTTGGAGGAACTGGGTTACGGCGCTTTGTGGTTTGGCGAAGCGCTAGGCCGGGAAGTGCTCACCAACGCGGCGATGCTGCTTGGGGCCACGAAAAGCATGGTCATCGCCACCGGAATCGCCAACATCTACGCGCGCGATGCGGTGGCCATGTCGTCGGGACAAAAGACGCTGGCCGAAGCTTTTCCCAATCGGTTTCTGCTAGGTCTGGGGGTGAGCCACATCCCGCTGGTGGAAAAGATGCGGGGGCATCGCTATGAGAAGCCGGTGGCCACCATGCGCGCTTATCTGGATGCCATGGATCAGGCCACTTATGCCGCCGTTCCGCCGGCCACCAAACCCGCGCGTGTTCTGGCGGCGCTGGGGCCCAAGATGATGGAGTTATCCGGCGAGCGCGCCGAGGGGGCGCATCCCTACAATGTGAATCCGGAACATACCGCCGAGGCGCGCAAGATTTTAGGGCCGAAGCCATACCTGTGTCCGGAGCAGGCGGTGGTGATGGAAACCGATGCTGAAAAGGCGCGGGGAATTGGGCGCGCGTTCCTGGGTTTTTATCTAACACTGCCCAACTACGCCAATAATCTATTGCGGCTCGGGTTCACGGAAGGCGATTTCAAGGACGGCGGTAGCAACAAGCTTATCGACGCCATGGTGGCGTGGGGCGATCTGAACGCCATACGCAAGCGGATTCACGAGCATCACGCGGCGGGTGCGGACCATGTTTGTATTCAGGTGCTGACCGCCGATCCCAAGGCGCTGCCGATGCGCGAATGGCGCGAGTTGGCTCCGGCGCTTTTAACGAAATAGATCCTGCTCGGGTTTGCGCAGCAGCGAACCAGCGGAGCCTACGGCGGGTTGCCATTCGAAGCCGCGAATCGCAATTACGGGAAATCCGCCGTCCTTGGACATTAAGAGCCCCGCCGCCGCGGCCAGTTGATCGGCCACTGCGAGAATCGTGCTGGCCAGTCTGCGGCCGTGCCGGTCGCTGCGCCCGCGATGATCGTCCAACGGATCCAGACCCGCCACGCCAATGGCGACGTCCACCAGGCCTTCCCGCCACGGGCGTCCGAAGGTATCGGTAATCAGCACGGCGCCGCATCCCAGGCTCTTCCAAATCCGCTGAGCTGAAGCATCGGGATCATTGGGCAGAACCGTGGCGAAATCGTCCCCTTCGACATTGGATTGATCCACTCCCGCGTTGGCGCAGACCAAACCATGCTGCGTTTCCGAGATGATGACGCCGCGATCCATCTTCACGATGCGGCGCGATTGAGCCAGGATCAACTCGATCAAGCGCGGGTCTTTCTTCCACTCGCCGGCCCAGGATTGGGCCAGCGCCGAAGGCTGCATCTGGCGCAGATCGACGAGAGCGCCTTCGGCCTTGGAAACAATTTTCTGGGCTACGGCCAGTACAACAGTCTTATCGATTTCGGCGCCAGTGTTCCGGATGAGCGCTGCGATATCGTCGCCCGGCCGCACTTCGGGCAGCGACGGCAAGGCAGCTATTTCGAGGCGCATGCGGTTCGCAGGAAGGATGAAACGGGACAGTCGGGCGTGCGCGCCAAAAGCTCGGCGACATCTTCGGGGGTGTCGATGTCGAACATCAGCCCCGGCAGGCGTAGCACATCGGCGGGCAGGCCCTTTGACAGCGCCTGATCCAGATGCGCGCGAAAACTGCCGGGGCCGAAACGGCTCTGGATGCAATTGGGCGGCGTGCGCACCAGCGCATTGGTTCCGGTGCCATCGGAGGACGGCACAACGATCAGACCCGGGCGCGCCGCAGCGGCCAGTTGCGTGAAATCGGCGGGCGTGGCAGTGGGAACGTCGATAGGAACCAGCAAAACCGTCGACGCGCCCATTTCCATGGCGCGCAGGCACGCGGCATCGGCGGAAACGCTGTGGCTGACCTGTTCCTCTTCTTCAAACACCAGCGCGCCTGAGCGACGCGCTTGATCGGCGATCTCAAGGTCGCTGGTGGCCACCACAACCTGATCGATGCCCTGGGCCTGGCACAACGCGGCTAGCGTCTGCCGATAGAGCATGCGAGCCAGTGTCTCGCGCTGTTCCACGGCCAGAAATCCAGTTAAGCGCTGCTTGGCGTTTTGCGGACTCTTCACCGGCAGGATGGCGAAGATCATGCCAGCCCCATGGCACGGATAACCACTCGCGCCAGCGACTTCTTTTCGCGCAGCCCGCGCATGACGGTGCCGGTCACCACGGGCCGCATATCCAGCGCCGCCACCTGGGATGCCAGCCTGCCATCCACCTCGTCCAGGACAAAGGTGCCGCAGAAATCGGCGTAGAGCTTCGCGACTTCGGCCGCCGAGGATCGAAGCTGCATGCTCTTCATCATTTTCGCGGCTGGACCTTTCAGCGCCTGGCCGCCGACGATGGGCGAAATCGCGGCCACTTTATCACGCCTGCTTTGCAGCGCCGCGCGGATGCCTGGCACGGCCAGAATCGGACCGATACTGATGAACGGGTTGGATGGGCAAAGAATAACGGCTTCTGCGCTTGCGATGGCTTCCAACAATCCAGGCGCGGGCGCCGCTTCAGACGCGCCTTCAAAACGTATGCCCGTTACCCGATCGCGCGCGCGGCGCTTCACGAAATAAGTCTGAAACTCCATTTCGCCGGATGCGGTGCAGATGCGCGTTCGCACGCGTTGGTCCGACATGGGAATAAGCGTGGAGCGGATCTTCAGCGCGCGAGCAATCCCGGCAGTGACTTCAGAAAGCGTCGCTCCCATTCGCAAGCGCTCGCTGCGATGGAGGTGAGTGGCCAGATCCAAATCGCCGAGTTGAAACCAGGTGTCTGCACCCAATCGCCCCAGCGCTTCCAGACAGCGGAAGCTGTCGCCACGCAGACCCCAGCCGTGCTGCGGGTTCGCCAAACCGGCCAGAGTGTAGGTGACGGTATCCAGATCGGGCGAGATATGCAGGCCGTGGATTTCGGCATCGTCGGCGGTATTGCCGATGATGAAAATGCGTTCGGGCGCTAGCACTCGCGTTAATCCGTCCAGGAAACGCGCGGCGCCCACACCACCGGCTAACGCGACTACAGACGCCCGTTTCACGCGCTGGGCACTCCGCTGAATCGCATGCCCGATTCTTTCACCTTGTGGCGAATATTGAGCGAGATGAGTAGCGCCGCCGCGCTTTCCAGCAGCCGTGCATTGTCCAGCGGACCAGCATCGATGGCGCGTACACCGGGGATCATCGCGGCAAGTTTTGCCACGGCCGCTTTGGCTTCGGCGCTATCCCCGCACAGCAGCGCATCGCAATCCAGCGGATGATCCAGCTTCGCCAGCGCCTCCGCGCTCAACGCGTGAAACGCCGCCACCACGGGCACTCCTGGAACCAGCCGCGCTGCCTGCTGCGCGGCCGAGCCATCCCACAGCGTCAGGATTTTCGAAACACGTCCGCCGATGGCGATTTCCAGCGGCACCGTGGCATCCACCAGGATTGCGCCGGGCGCGAAGTTGCCGCGAATCGATTTCAGCGTTTCCACCTGCGCCGAAAGCGGCACCGTAAGAATCACAATGCCGGCGCCGGCCACGGCATCTGAATTTGTATGGCCCGTGGCATTCTCTCCAATGCGCTGTGCTGCCTCCTGCGCCTTTGCAAGATTCCGCGATCCCACGCGAACGCGGACACCTGCCTGGGCAAAACGAGCGGCCAGTCCGCTGCCTTCTGCTCCAGTTCCACCCACCACTGCGACGATATTTTGCACGAGTACTTTTAAAATACCCCGTGCTACCCTCGAAGGGAAGAGGAGACCACCGTGGGAGCAATTCCTGAAAAGTATCTCGACCTCATCCAAAAGAAAGCTTTTGCGCAGCTGGCGACACTAATGCCGGATGGCAGTCCGCATGTCGCGCCTGTCTGGTTCGACTACGATGGCACGCACATTTTGGTCGACTCCGCCGTGGGACGCATCAAGGACAAAAACATCCGGCGTGACCCGCGCGTTGGTATCGACATTCTCGATCCCGACAATCCATATCGCCACCTGTCGATTCGCGGCCGTGTGGTGGAGATCACCGAGAAGGGCGCCGACGAGCTGATCGACAAGCTTTCCAAGAAGTACACGGGCCTCGATAAGTACGCCCACCGCGGTCCTGGCGAAGTGCGCGTGCTGTATAAAATCGAAGCCGTGCACACCCACGCGATGGGCTGATCCGTGCTTTCTCGACATCTGGAAGCGGGCGTTTCACGAGCCGACGCCGGCCGCTTGATTCGCGCCACGCAAGGCGAACTCCAGGATCTCTTTGAAGAGGCGAGCGCCATTCGGGATGCCCGCACCGGCCCGGTGATCACGTATTCGCGCAAGGTTTTTATTCCACTGACAAACCTGTGCCGCGATCGCTGCGGGTATTGCACCTTCGCGCGCGAACCGGGTGACGGCAAGGCCCACACCATGAGTCCGGATGAAGTGCTGGCCGTGGCGCGGGCGGGCAAAAAGGCGGGTTGCAAGGAAGCGTTGTTCAGTTTAGGCGATAAGCCGGAGCTGCGATATCCGGAATATCGCGAGTGGCTGGAGCAGCGCGGCTTCCGTTCCACGATTGAATATTTACGGGCCATGTGCCAGCTGGTGTTTGAGGAAACGGGGCTGTTGCCGCATGCCAATCCCGGCGTTCTTTCGCGCCAGGAAATGGAACAACTGCGGCCCGTGAACGTGAGCATGGGCATGATGCTGGAGACCGCCAGCCCGCGTTTGCTGGCCGTGGGCGAGGCGCATTATCGCTGTCCCGACAAGGTTCCCAAGGTTCGTCTGGCATCGCTCGAAGCGGCGGGGGAACTGCGGATTCCATTTACCACGGGTATTTTGATCGGCATCGGCGAAACGCTGGACGAACGCGTGGATGCCCTGTTTGCGATTCGCGAGCTGAATGAGAAGCACGGACACATCCAGGAAGTGATTGTGCAAAACTTCCGCGCGAAATCCGACACGCTTTTTGCGGATCGGCCGGAGCCAACGGCGCTGGATGTAGCGCGGACGGCGGCGGTGGCCCGTCTGATTCTGGGAAGCGTGGCCAATCTTCAAGTGCCGCCCAATCTCACTCACGATGCCTATGGATTTTATCTGCAGGCCGGCATCAACGATTGGGGAGGAATTTCGCCGGTGACGCGCGATTTCATCAATCCGGAGATGGCGTGGCCACAGATCGACGCGCTTCGGGCGGTCACGCGGGAAGCCGGTTTTGAATTACGCGAGAGGCTGGCGGCCTATCCGGAATACCTGCGCGATCCTGAATGGGTGGCGCCGCCGTTGCGCGAACAGGCATTGAGTTGGACCGATGACGTGGGGTTGGTGGCATGAGTATTGAAGCGATCCTTGACCGCGCGCTCGAAGGCCATGAACTATCCGCCTTGGACGGTGCAGCGCTGTTCGCGGCGGAAGGCGCCGATTTTCAGCGGCTGATTTCCGCCGCCGATGAATTGCGGCGCCGCAGAGTGGGCGATCATGTTGCATACGTAATCAATCGCAACGTCAATTTCACCAACGTGTGCGTGAAGCGCTGCGGCTTCTGCGCGTTCAGCCGCGGGCATCGCGCGGAGCAGGGTTATTTCCTGCCCACCGAAGAGATCTTGCGGCGCGTTCGCGAGGCGTGGGATTTGGGTGCCACGGAGGTTTGCATTCAGGCTGGACTTCCGCCCCGTATCGACGGCAACTTTTACATCGATCTTTGCAGGGCGATCAAAGAAGCAATCCCCGAAATTCACGTCCACGCGTTTTCACCCGAAGAGATTCTCTACGGCGCCACGCTGTCAAACCGCAGCATAGAAGATTATCTGAAGGCTATGAAAGACGTGGGGCTGGGGTCTATGCCGGGAACTTCGGCCGAGATTCTGGACGATCGTATCCGCGACATCATTTCTCCGGGCCGCATTTCCACGAACGATTGGATCACGGTGATCCGCACCGCTCACCAGGTTGGCATTCCGACAACTTCCACCATTATGTACGGGCATATTGAGACGGCTCTCGATCGTGCCCGGCATCTGGAACTGCTGCGTGGGATTCAAAAAGAAACCGCCGGCATCACCGAATTTGTCCCGCTCAGTTTCATTGCCGCCGAAGCGCCCATGGTGAAGAAATCCCTGGTGCCGGGCATCCCGGCAGAACTGGCTCGCGAAGATGTGCTGCGCATGTACGCCGTGGCGCGCCTGATGCTGGATCAATGGATTCCGAATATCCAAGCCACCTGGGTAAAGCAAGGCGCGCAGCTGGCCCAAGAATGCCTGCAGGCCGGCGCGAACGACTTTGGCGGAACGTTGATGAACGAAAGCATTTCGACGTCCGCCGGGGCACAGCACGGTCAGTTTCTGCACCCCGCCGAGCTGCGCTCCTGGATTCGAGAGGCCGGGCGGATCCCCGTGCAGCGCTCGACAATGTACCAGACTTTGCGGGTATTTGCGGAGGAACCCATGCAACCGGAACCAGTCTGGGACGGCGAGCGGTTCGGCTCCTACTCGACGTTGATTGCTTCACCGGAATTCCGTTTTCGCGACCGAAGCAATGTGCGATAGAGTGAGAATCGCACAGGAGGTAAACATGAAGACACTCGTAATCGCAGCGGCCCTGGCTTTCACCGTCAGCCTGTCAGCCGAAGTGCACAAGAAGGACGTCGACATCAAAGCGCCGGACGGCGCGAACCTCAAGGGGACGTATTTTTCAGCGGGGCAGCCGGGTCCCGCGATGTTGCTGCTGCATCAATGCAACATGGACCGGCATGCGTGGGACGGCCTGGCCCAGGATTTGGCGGGAAATGGCTTTCACGTTCTGACCGTGGATTATCGCGGCTTTGGTGAAAGCGACGGCAGCAAGTCGACAGATCCGGATTCCCGCGCGGCGGCCCGCAAGAAGTGGCCCGAAGACGTGGACGCGGCCTTCGCGTATCTCACCAGCCAGAAGGGCGTGGATCCATCACGCATCGCGGTGGGCGGAGCCAGCTGCGGCGTGACGCAATCTTCGGATCTTGCCGCGCGGCATCACGAGATCCGGGCGCTCATGATTCTCTCCGGCCAGGCGAGCGATGCAGCCAAGGCTTACATTGCGGGTAATACGTCGCTGCCGGTGTTTGGCGCCGCCAGCGAAGGTGACGCCGGCGCGGCGAAAGGGATCAAGGAAGCAGTGGCGGTATCGAAGGATCCAAAATCGGTGCTCAAGATTTATGACGGCACCGAGCACGGCGTTCCGATGTTTGCCAAAAATCCCGAGCTGGAGCCGATGATTGTGGCGTGGCTGAAGGCGCAGTTACCGGGTTCGGGCGGAACTCATTAGCGGCCATTTCAATTGGGATCGTTATCCCTTCCCCATCAGATTGACCGCGCCGTTGGCCAGATTGTAGGTTCCGCCAACCACCTTTAGCGTCCTATCCTTGACCCGTGGCGCCAGGATCGGGTTAAGTTCCCGAAGCGTCTTGACTCCCATCGCTACGTTCTGGCGGATGGCGTTTTCCAGCGGGTCGCCCGGCATACCCTTGCTTGCCGTGACCGCGGGTTTGATCAGCTCTACCAGGCCGTTGATGGCGCCGGGAAGGGAATGTTTATCGTCGATGTGCTGCATGGCCTCCTTTACGGCGCCGCAACCGCTGTGTCCCAGAACCAGGATGAGCGGCACTTTCAACTCGGCAACTGCGTATTCGATACTGCCCTGCACCACGCCCGCGCCGCCAATGACGTTGCCCGCCACGCGAACAACGAAAATGTCGCCCACCCCGACATCGAAGAGGATCTCCGGTGCGACGCGGGAATCGGCACAACTCACTATCGCGGCTTCGGGGAATTGACCTTGCGCCAGAGCCCGAAACTCCTCTGGACTGCGTCTGGGAGCGACGGTTTTTCCCGTTGTAAAGCGTTGGTTGCCGGCGAGCAGATCACGCAACGCCTGGTCTGCATTCGCCGGACGACGGTCTCCGCCCGGTTGCGGCGGCGCGCCCGTCACGCAGGAGCAGACCGTGCCCAAAGCTCCGACTAGCATTACGAACTCGCGGCGCGATGATCTGAAGCTGTCCTTCATAAACGCGGAGCACTCCCGAACTTTCATAGAGGAGATGAATGCGCAAAACCTTTGATCCAAAATATTCGGCGTCAACGGTGGAGCGTCCCTTGAGAATCGATGCAGGAGGAGCAAACTCACGAAGCGCGAAGCTGGTGCCCGGGGTGAGACTTGAATTATTCTCTAACGTTGACCTCTAACAAGTTGCTTATTTTTCAATAAGCTGGAAAGGTCAGTTTTGCACGTTCAGCGGGTCGGAGGTACACCTGGGGTACACGGAGAGGCCGAAAAACGGCAGAGCAGTCGACTATTTTCTAATTTTCCTTGGCTCGGAGGGGGTGAATCGGGAAGTGAAACCCTTTCACCGGGTGGCACGAGTACAGACGCTCAATAAAGTAGCGTAGGTCAGCGTTTTAAGCCCTGTCACTGCGTCGGTGCTGGCCTTGGCTGCCGCAGGCTGGCTTCCGTGCTAACTTGGTTCGGAGTAATTATGCGTTCCGAAGTAGTTGTACGGTCGATAACGTTTGCAGCAAATCAAGGAATATAGTGCGAGTACTCTTCCTTACCGCCTTCACGCTGATTCTCTGCGTCCCTGCGCTCATGGCACAACGTGCCACGGTCATATCTTTTCCACATCAAGGCCACCCCGCGCCGCAGAGTTCCACATACCAGGGAGTTGGCATCGCCGGTATGAGCGTGGCCCTTCAATCGAGCGCTCAGCCATGTCTCACCGGGGTTCCAACCTGTCCTCCGGCGATCGCTGGCGGCCTCTCGCTCGCGTTCCCCAGGTACTATCTGCAAAGCAGCCAAGAAAACTCCGTGACTGTCGTTGTAGAGGACACCGACTACACTGGATCGTGTGCCGCTGAGGTCGTTGCTAACAGTACCTCTGGAGCGTTGGCGGGTGAGTATGACCTGGAATATTGCCAGCCGAATACGGATTACATTTTCAATTTCTTGTTGCAATTACCCAGCCCCGGGTCACCAGCTTGGAAGCCGATTTCTGTGAATGCCGGACTGATCCTGTCGAGCGATCG
>DATHNM010000532.1:0-10119 GCA_035486095.1 Bryobacteraceae bacterium | reverse complement strand
GTGCGCGGTATGTTCGCGGCTCTCGACGCCGCCACCGGAAAGATTGCCTGGACGTTTTACACGGTGCCCGGCGATCCGTCGAAACCGTTTGAGCAGCCCGAGCTGGCCGAAGCCGCCAAGACCTGGAGCGGCGAGTGGTGGAAGGTTGGCGGTGGTGGACCGGTGTGGAATGGCATGGCCTACGATCCGGATGCGGACCTGGTGTATGTGGGAACCGGGCAACCGGGGCCGTGGTCCGATCAGGCGCGCGGCAAAGGCGACAATTTGTTTACCGATTGCATCCTCGCCGTCCGTGGCTCAACCGGGAAATTGGTTTGGTATTACCAGGTAGTCCCCGGCGATAATTGGGACTTCGATTCCATCGCTGATCTGATGCTGGCCGACTTGCCGGTCAACGGTAAGACGCGCAAAGTAGTCATGCAGGCGCCGAAGGACGGTTTCTTCTATGTACTCGATCGCCTGACGGGCGAGCTGCTCTCGGCCGAGCCTTGGATCACGGTGAATTGGGCGTCCGGGGTGAATTTGAAGACCGGCCGTCCGGTGATCAATCCGGAGGCCTACTACAAGAACGACTCTGTTGCCGTGATGCCGGGTCCCGTCGGCGGACACGTCTGGCCGCCATGGTCTTACAATCCGACAGCCGGTCTGGTCTACATTCCGAGCCTCGTCGGTCAGGCTTTTAGTTTTGCGGCGGATCCCAAGTTTGTTCCCAGCGCACCTGACCTGGGTGAGAAGGGCAAGGGAAAATACAACATGGGAATATCATTCACGATTCCACGTCCGGCGAACGCCGAGGCTCATGCCGGTACAACCGCCGCACCAAATAAGGATGACAAACCAGATAATCCGTTTGTTCCGCCCACGCCCGATGCGGCTCTGCCGAAGATCGGTCCAGAAGGGAACGGCAACGTATTGATTGCCTGGGATCCAATCGCCGGAAAAGAGCGCTGGCGCGGCCTGGCGGCTGGACAAACCCAAGGCGGCACCATGTCGGCCGGCAATCTGGTGTTCGTGAGTATCGATAAGCGCTTAATCGTTTACCGCGCCGATAACGGCGACCAACTCGCCGACATTAGGACGGGCCTTTCCATGATGAGTCCTCCGATGACTTTCCTGATCGACGGGAAGCAATACATCGCGGTGGCGGGCGGTCCCGGAAATGCGCCGCCGCCTTCCTTCGGTGAGGATCCGGTGGAGACCAAGGTCAAGTTGCCACCGTCGCATTTGCTGGTTTATGCGCTGGATGGAAAAGCGGGGCTGCCGAAGGATCTGACGGCTCCCGCCGCTACCGCAAAATAAGCTTGGGGACCGTCAGCTTCTGCACCTGTTCGGCGCTCACGCCGGGCATGAGTTCTTCGAGCACCAGGCCTTCGGGAGTGACCCGGATCACCGCCAGTTCGGTGATGATGGTGTCCACCACCCGAATACCGGTTAACGGCAGGGTACACTTTTCGACAATTTTGGCAGCGCCTGTTTTCGTGGCGTGCTCCATGGCCACGATAACGCGGCGCGCACTGGCCACCAGATCCATGGCGCCGCCCATGCCCTTCACCATTTTGCCGGGAACCGTCCAGTTCGCCAGGTTTCCTTCGCGATCCACTTCCATGGCGCCCAGGATGCTGAGATTGATATGGCCGCCGCGGATCATGGCGAACGATTCGGCGCTCGAAAAATAGGCGCTACCAGGCAATTCGGTGACGGTCTCTTTGCCCGCGTTAATGAGGTCGCAATCCTCTTCGCCCGCCAGAGGATAAGGGCCCACGCCCAGCATGCCGTTTTCCGATTGCAGAATTACTTCCATGCCGGGCGGCACGTAATTCGCCACCATGGTGGGAATGCCGATGCCCAGGTTGACATAATAACCGTCGCGAAGTTCCTGTGCCACGCGGCGCGCGATGCGTTCACGCGCGTCCATCGGCCTGCCTTAAAGTGCGCCGCTCAATTTTCTTGTCGTATTTTTCGCCTTGCACGATTCGTTGCACGTAAACTCCAGGAGTTCGCACCAGGTCTGGATCGATAGCGCCCGGTTCCACCAGTTCCTCTACTTCCGCGATGGTGATTTTCGCCGCGGCCGCCATCATCGGATTGAAGTTTTGCGCGGTTTTTCGATACACGAGATTTCCCAAGCGATCTCCGCGCCAGGCTTTTATCAAAGCGAAATCCGCGGTGAGCGCGCGCTCCAGCAGATAGCTGCGTCCCTCGAACTCGCGTACCTCTTTGCCTTCCGCGACCACCGTTCCCACGCCGGCCGGCGTATAAAATGCTGGGATGCCCGCGCCGCCGGCGCGCATGCGTTCGGCGAGTGTGCCTTGCGGGATCAAGGTCATCTTGAGCTTGCCCGCCAGCACCAGCGATTCCAGCAGCTTATTCTCTCCCGCGTAGCTGCCCAGATGCGAAGCGATCATGCCGGCTTCCAACATAACGCCCGAACCCACGCCGTCGACGCCCAGATTGTTGCTGATGGTGTGCAATCCTTGAACGCCTTTGCGCACCAGGGCGCGAATCAGGTTCTCCGGCATGCCGGCCAGCCCGAAACCGCCGAGCATGATGGTGGCGCCGTCGGGAATGTCCGAGACCGCCGCGTCGCTGGAAGCGAAAACTTTATTCATTGTTTGGCCGAGCCGCGCACCATAGCTTGTGCAATGGTTGCATTATCGAAGAAACGGCAACTTGTGTCAAATTACCTGCATGCAGCGTGTGAACACGAACCATGCAGCGGGTGAGTACGAAAGAGGATAGGCGCTGGTGATATGCTGTTTGGCGGAACTTTCTCATGCGAATTGGCACTACAACTTCAATGATTGTTGCGGCAAGCTGGGCCGCCATTTTTCTTTCCGTGCTTCCAGCGGCCGGACAGACCGCGGCGCCGCGCGTTCCTCGAATGGCCGACGGCAAACCGAATTTAACGGGACTTTGGCAGGCGATGGGCACCGCGGATTGGAATATTCAGGACCATAGTGCGGCTGCCGGTCCGTTTTATCAACTGGGTGCTATCGGCGCCATCCCGCCGGGGCAGGGGATCGTCGAAGGCGGCGAGATTCCCTACAAGCCCGAAGCCCTGCAAAAGAAGAACGTCAACTTCACAAACCGCTTCAAGGACGATCCGGAACTGAAATGCTACATGCCGGGCGTGCCGCGCGCGGCGTATCTGCCCTATCCTTTCCAGATCATACAATCGCAGAAAGATATTCTGTTCGCCTATGAGTACGCCACCACCAACCGGCTGATCAATATGGGCAAACCGCAGGAAGCGGCCACCGACACCTGGATGGGGACCTCGAACGGCCACTGGGAAAAGGATACCCTGGTAGTAGACGTAACAGGATTCAATGGAAACGCCTGGTTTGATCGGGCCGGCGATTTTGCCAGCGATAGTCTGCACGTGGTGGAGCGCTATTCGTTGCTGGACGCCAACACCATGAACTACGAGGCGACGATCGAAGATCCGGCGACATTTACGCGGCCGTGGAAGATCAACGTGATCCTGTACCGGCATCGTGAGAAGGACGCGCGGTTGCTGGAGTTCAAGTGCGTGGAGTTTACCGAGCAGCTGCTGTACGGCGACCTGGTGAGAAAGCCAAGCAAGTAACCTGTGAGGCGGCAACACCGCCCCCAAAGAAGGGAGATCTCCATGAATCAGCGACTTTTCCTGTGGATGGCTGTGGCAGCGATGGCGACCTTGGGTTCGGTGTCCGCGCAAACTGCGCCGCAAACCACGCCGAAATCCGCGAAGGCTGCCGCGGATCCCAAAACCCCCTGGGGCGACCCGGACATTCAAGGCACCTGGACCAGCGACGACACCTGGGGCGTGCCATTCGAGCGGCCGAAGAATTTTGGAACGCGTGCCACTCTGACCGAAGATGAGCTGCAGGCCCGCCAGAAAACTGTATCGAATTCCGAGGAATTCGTGGAAACTGGCGGTGCGAATCACTCGCCCGCAAAAGCGCAGTTGGATGCCAAGGAAAAAGGCGAAGCGGCGCCTGCTCCTCCGCCCGGACGCTTCGGTCGCGGAGTTGATTCCGCTCCGGTTCCCGGGCACTGGGGCGAGTTTGCGCGCAGACCGTCGCATCAGACTTCGCAGATCGTGGATCCGCCGGACGGCCGCCTGCCTGCATTGACGCCTGAGGCGCAGGCCAAGCTGGACGCTAAGAACAAGGTGCGGCGCGAAGCGATTCCGGCGTCTTACACCAATTGGAGTTACTATGACCGCTGCATTACCCGGGGCGTGGCCGGATCCATTTTGCCCGTGATATACGGTAACGGTCTGCAGATCGTGCAGACGCCGGGATACGTGGCCATTCGCTATGAAATGGTTCACGACGTTCGCATTATTCCCACCGACGGCCGCCCGCACCTGAATTCCAACATTCGCTCATATATGGGCGATGCGGTAGGGCATTGGGAAGGGAAAACGCTGGTGGTGGAGACCACCAATTTTCTAGGCGACCGGATGGCGGTGGGGGTGAACGGTGATGGCGGCGCTCCCTATAGCGAGGACCTGAAGCTGACCGAGCGCTTCACGCGCGTGAGTCCCAATACCGTCAATTACGAGATGATCGTAGACGATCCGAAGACCTACACCGCAACTTGGAAAGTAGCGTTCCCGATCACGCAGGAGCCAGGCTATCAACTTTTCGAATACGCATGCCATGAAGGGAACATGGCCATGCACAACATGCTGAACGCGGCCCGACTGGATGACAAAAAAGCCGCTGCAGCCGCCGCGAAATAAACCAGGAGATCTATCAATTATGAAAAACAAGCTTTGGATTGCTGCAGCGGGTATCGGATTGCTGCTCGGCGTGGCGCCGGTTTGGGCGCATCATGCGTTCGCCGCCGAATTTGATGTGAACAAGCCGCTGGTGCTGCACGGCACCGTCACCAAGATGGAGTGGATCAATCCGCATGCCTGGATTCACCTGGATGTGAAGAATGCGGACGGCACCACCACTAGTTGGATGATCGAGGCTGGTGCTCCCAATGGTTTGCTGCGCCGTGGATTCAACAAGGCATCCTTACCCCCGGGCACCGAGATTGTGGTGGAAGGCTGGCAGGCCAAGGATGAATCCACCCGCGCCAATGGCAGCAACATCACCTACCCGGATGGCAGGAAGCTTTTCATTGGATCACAGGGCACGGGCGCACCCGGCGATAAGGGCGACAAAGGCGACAAGTAGAGGTTGGAAGGCGGAGTTCAGAAGTCAGAAGCCAGAATCCATGGGTCTGGTGCGCGAGAATACTAAGATGCGTGCTTGGTTCATGGATTCTTTCAACGGGGTGGCGAACTTGCGATTGGGCGAGGTTCCCGATCCCGTTCCTGGTCCCGGTCAGATTTTAGTTCGCTTGTCGTTTGCGGCGCTGAATCCGGCGGACGCATTTCTTGCGCAGGCCATGTACCCCGCTAAGCCTGCCCTGCCGCACATTCTGGGACGCGATGGCGTGGGTGAAGTGGTTGCTCTTGGCCCGGACGTGTCCAACGTGAAGGTGGGCGACATGGTGGGCATCCTGCGCTGCGACGTGGGCGTGGAAATATGGGGAACGCTGGCCGAGAAAGTGGTGGTCTTCGCTTCGAGCGTCGCGCCTCCGCCCGCTGGCTGGTCACTCGCAGAGACGGCTGCCGCCCCGCTGGTTTACTTGACCGCATGGCAGGCTTTGACGCAGTGGAGCGATCCGCCGGCACCGCCCCCAGCCGGATCGGTTCTGCTCGTGACTGGCGCTTCCGGCGGCGTCGGCACTGCGTCGGTGCAGCTTGGTAAATCCATGGGCCTGACGATAGTGGCTTTATCGCGCAGCGCCGAGAAAGGCGCGAAGCTGCGCGCGATGGGAGCGGACCATGTGTTCGATCCCGCGGATCCGAATCTGCGTAAGGCCGTCCTGGCAGCCATCGCTCCCAAGAAAGTAGACATCGTGGTGGACAACGTGGGCGCGGCACTGTTCAATCAGGTGCTCGCGATGCTGGGATACGCCGGGCGCATCAGTGTGGTGGGCCGGAGCGGCGGCGAGGTGCCCAGCTTCAATACCGCGTCGCTCTTCTTCAAGCGCAATCGGATCGGCGGCGTGGCGGTTTCCGATTTCACGGTAGAGCAGGCGCAGGCTGCCTGGAAGGAAATCACCGGAAGGCTGAATGCCGCGGGTGAAAAGCCGGTGGTGGATCAAGTGTTCGCTTTCGACCAGGTGAAGCAAGCGTTCGCGCGGCTGGCCGAAGGGCCGATGGGCAAGGTGCTGGTGCGCGTGGCGGGCTAGAACTTCAACACACCGGTTACGACGCTCACCAGTTGGCCCAACGCTTCTTTCGACGGCACGCTCCCTTGCGCCAGGGTCGCGTTGCCGCCGCCCCGTCCCCCCACCTCAGCCAGCGCGGGTTTGAGCAAATTGCCGGCATGAACTCCACTGGCCGGGGAAACGGCTAGTAAAACAGACGGTGGATTTTCGGTGAGAGCGAAAAAAATGGCGGCGCCGCCCGCCGTGAAACTCTGAGCTTCTGCGCGCGATTCCTCCGTTAGCGATTCCACGCGGCGCTGCGCCCGGCGGATGCCGTCGGGGCCCGCGGGCGTCCCGGCATACAGTGCGCGTCCACTGGCCTGCGCCAGTTCGGTGGCCAGGCGACGGCGAGTACGGTCGGTTTCCTGAAGTTTTTCGCGCTGCACCTCCACCATCGCAGGCGCATCGTCAAGCGAAGCCGAGAAAATGCGCGCGATTTGGGAGAGCGCATCAAAATCGGAACGTGCGCGTGCCACGGCCCGTCCGCCGCACACAAACTCAATACGCAGATTCCCCCGCACGTGATCCAGCTTGCGCAGCAGGATAGGGCCAATTTCTCCCGTGGCTCGAACATGCGTGCCGCCGCACGCGCTGCGATCCAGATCCCGAATGGAAATAATGCGGACCTGCCCCTCGCGCTCGGTTGGCTTGCGCAAACCCAAGTCTTCCGAAGAATGCTGGAAGCTGACGGTCACCGGCCGGTTTTCGAATACTATCTGATTGGCGCGGCGTTCGGCCTGGAGAAGTTGCCCGCTGTCCAGCGCCCGCGAAATATCAATCGTGCTGGATTCCGCGCCCAGATGAAAACTGACGGTGGGCGCGTCGAACATTCCCAGCAGCACGGCCGAAAGCAGATGCTGTCCGGTGTGCTGCTGCATGTGATCGAAGCGGCGGTCCCCATCGATCCGGCCGTCCACTTCGGTCTCTGCGAGAGGTTCGCTCAGCACGTGCGCGATGCGTTCCCCCTCGTCAACAACTTCAATGACGTCGCTCCCGCCTAGCTGGCCAACATCAAAAGGCTGGCCGCCTGAGGTGGGATAAAACGCGGTGCGATCCAGATAGATGCGTTGCCGATCCGGACTCACGTCCACGACGCGAGCCCGGAATTCAGTGAGGTAACTGTCGTGATAGTAGAGACGATCCGTCATTGCACCGCAAGCTGGACGGGAGTGCTCTCCACGTTGTCAACCAGCAGCAGCGTCATGATGCTGTTGCCGCTTTGCACGCCCGCTGGAATGACGACGTCTATCTGATAGAGTCCCACGAAATTCGGCGATAAGCCGGAAAACGTGGGCTTGGCACAGGGCGCCTGGAAGAACGGCGTTTCCACTCCAAAGCATACCTGCGTCGTTCCCGGCACATTCGCCAGGTTCGGGGCGGAAGGCGATGCGGTGCCGGAGGGAACCACCGGCGAAGTGGGCCCGAGACCCAAAGCGTAGATCACGATGGTGTCTCCAACTTTAACTGGATTGGATGGAATACCGGTGAGCGCACCCGCCGGAGTGGTCATGATGCCGTAGCCGCCGTTGTACACGATGAAGCGCGGCACCTGGGCATTGATATCCACATAGATCAAGTTCCCCTGCGTGCCATTGCGCACAATCTGGACAGTTCCGTCGCCCGTGGCGGCATCGATGGGAATTTCGAAATTGATCTGGCTGGAAGAAACATAGTAGACCGGCGCGGCTTTGCCATTCACCAGCACCTGCACATTGTTCAGCGTGGTCAGCAGCGGCAAACTGGCGGCGCCCTGCGGGGCATCGAAGCTGAGTTGATCGCCAAATACCGCCGCGATGTCGCCCTGCGCCAGAGGTTCTCCACTGGCAAAGGTCCCGTTGTTCACCACGCCTCCGGCTGAGGCGATGGGCGGTCCCTGAGCGGCCACCACGAGTTGCACCGGGATCACCAGGCTGGCGTTGACGGCGTTGCTGGCCACGGTAACGGTGCCGGTATAGGTGTTGGGCGAGAGCCCGGTAGGATCGGCGGTAACCGATATCCCTCCGCTGACGGGCGCGGCGGTAAGCCAAGTTCCGCTGCTGGCCGCAGTGGCCGTGACGCCAGAGATGGTCAGCGTGCCTTGCCCTGCATCGGTCACAGCCACGTTGTCGGTCTGCGCCGCGGTTCCTTGCGCCAGATTGAAGGAGAGCGAGGTGCTGCTGGGCTGAGCGATGGGCTGCGTGGTGACATTCAGCGACACCGAGATCTGTTTGTTGTCGGGAGCAAAGGACGATCCGCTAATAGTGATGTTTCCGTTGTAAGTGGTGGCGGCCATGCTGCTGGCGGCGGTAGCGGTCACGGTGGTCACGTAGTCTCCGCTGGCCGAGTTGGTGGTGGTAGAGGTGGTGAGCCAGGTCGCATTCGATACTGCCGCTTTGATAGGTCCATTGGTGGTGAAGGTTGCCGAAGTGGAGTGGCCGGGCGCCAGATCGAAGGACAGATTGGTGGGAACGTTGCCGCCCACTTGCGCGGTGACATAAATATATTGCGGCGCATCCAGCGCATTGGCGTCTGAGACCGTGATGATTCCGTTGTAGCTTCCGGCGGCCAGCGAAGACGTCTGAAAGGCAATGGAAATCGGATAACAACCGCCCCGTAATCCGCAAACTTGCGACGTGCCGGCGGTGGGAACCAGCCACGGGACCGAAGAGGAGACCTGCAGAGCCAGGGAGCCGCTGCCAATGTTAAACGTGTCCAGACTATATGTGGGACCGTTGGTTCCAGCCGGAACTGAAACGGTAAGAGAGGTCTGAATCAGATTCAGGCGCGGCGCGGCGCTCAGCCCCGCTACCAGCAGCAGGGGCGCAAAAAATCGCACGCTCAAAGTTTTCTTAAGAATCACGGAAGCTCCTTAGCCTTTTTGTGGTGTTGAAATCCAGCGGTCTTAAAATCCAGGTTTCCGGACGCGGGTGGTGCAGCCCTACGCTGCAGGCCGCATACCATTGTTGCAAATCGTCAGGCCGTTGCAAACCAAGGCTCTGGGGTAAGACGCGGCTCGCCGACGGATGTGTTTCGCCACAACCGCTGGGGCAATGGGAAACATTGGTCGCGGCCGTCACTACTGTCGCGGCCGTCACTACTTTGGATCGGTGATTTCGAAGTCCACCTTCAGGAATTGCCAGTCCGGAAGTTCGTAGACGCGCAATTTGGTGGGGACTTCCACGCTCACGTCCTTCAGTTCGGTGGGGCCTAGACGGGCCACCTGTGCCGGAAACGTGATGAGCGGCGGATCGCCGGGCTTGGCCGCGGTGGTACCCAGTTGCACGCTCATCTTTACGTCGCCCACGTCGGCCTCGGAATGATTGACCACGCCAAATTGCGCAATCAGATGGCCGGGGCTTCGCTCGGTGACGCGAAAGCCAACCAGTTCGATGTATTTGGCGATGGAGTCGGACGTGTTGCTGGCCGTGAAGTGTGCCGGAATCGCGGGCGCGGCTTTCGCTTGCTTGTCGGGTGAGGAGGAAGATGAGCAACCAGCGAGAAACGCTGCCAGGAAGAGCCAACCGAGCCGCATCGAATCTATCATAGCAGTGCGCTCCACCACGTCCTCGATCCTGATCCGCGGCTGACGGAAACGGCCGTCGAATGCCGTAGATCCTTTTTAGCAATCTAATGCGTTAGACTTGTCTGATCGATGACCGCTGTCCAGGCTTGTCCCGTGCCCAATTCTTGCGCCCAATTCTCGCGCCAAGGGCGGCGGTAAACGCGAGAAATCAAATCTATTGCAATCAACCTATTCTTACGAGGAGCCTCAATGTTAGAGAATTTCAGAGCTAAATCCAGGCTGGGACCGTGGCTATGCTGTTGCGTGCTCACGCTGGGCTTCAGCTTCACCCTGATGGCGCAGAGCGCCGCCAATGT
>DATHNM010000531.1:0-8646 GCA_035486095.1 Bryobacteraceae bacterium | reverse complement strand
CCATCCAACTCTCCGCCGCCCAAACGCCGCCGGCCTTGGATTTGGATACTACTGCTGGTGTTGCTGGCTGCGGGCGGCTATTACTTTTGGTCGAAAAAGCCGGCGCAGCCATCCGGCTCGGGCAGCGGAAAAGGCGGCGGCCAAAGAGGACAAGGCGCCAATGCGGCCGCGCCTGTAGATGCTGCCAAGGCTGTCAAAGGCAATATTGGCGTGTACGTCACGGGGCTGGGCGCCGTCACCCCTATCTACACCGTAACGGTCCAGTCTCGCGTGGACGGGCAATTGATGCAGGTCCTGTACAAAGAGGGCGACATGGTGCATCAAGGCGACAAGCTGGCCGAAATCGATCCGCGTCCCTATCAGGCACAGTTGACGCAGTATGAAGGGCAATTGCTCCGCGATCAGGCCTTGCTCGACAACGCTCGCATCGATCAGGCGCGCTATGAAACGCTGATCAAACAAAACGCGATTCCCGAACAGCAGCTCGCCACCCAGGTGGCACTGGTCAAACAGGACGAAGGGACGGTGAAGAACGACCAGGGCCTTATCGACAGCGTGAAGGTGGATCTGGTTTACTGCAACATCACCGCACCCATCAGCGGGCGCATCGGTTTGCGTCTGGTTGATCCGGGCAACATTGTCCAGGCTTCCAGCACCACCGGATTGCTGGTCATCACCCAGCTTCAGCCCATCAGCGTGATATTCACCATCTCCGAGGACCAATTGCCGGCCGTGTATGCCAAGCAAAGGGCGGGACAGAAGCTGCCGGTGGACGCGTTCAACCGGGAAATGACGAAGAAACTGGTCTCCGGCACACTGACCACTATCGATAACGAGATCGATCAAACAACCGGCACGGTGAAATTGCGCGCCACCTTCGACAACGCTCACTTCGAGCTTTTTCCCAATCAGTTCGTGAATGCGCGCTTGCTGCAGCAGGAAAAACGCGGCGTAGTGCTGGTGCCGTCCGCCGCGGTGCAGCGTAATTCGTCGAACACCTACGTCTATGTTGTAAAGCCCGATTCCAGCGTCACGGTGAAGCAGGTGAAAGTGGGCACCAGTGACGACACCAACACCGAAATAACTTCTGGGGTGGTGGAAGGCGACGTGGTGGTTCTCACCGGCGTGGACAAACTGCAAGAAGGCAGCAAGGTCACGGTGCACCTGGAAGGCGCGGCCGGCGCGGGAAAGCAGTCTCAGTGAGCCCGTCGCGAACATTTATCCTGCGGCCGGTTGCCACCACGTTGCTGATGGTAGGCATTCTGCTTGCCGGATTCGTCGCGTATCGCGAACTGCCGGTTTCGGCATTGCCGGAAGTGGACTACCCGACCATTCAGGTGACCACCACCTATCCCGGTGCGAATCCGGACGTGATGGCCTCATCCGTTACCGCGCCGCTGGAGCGTCAATTCGGCCAGGTTCCCGGCCTGCAGCAGATGACTTCCATCAGCTCGGAAGGAATGTCCGTCATCACGCTGGAATTCAACCTCAGCCTCAATATCGATGTCGCCGAGCAGGAAGTTCAGCAGTCCATCAATGCGTCGGGAACTTATCTTCCCGCCGATCTTCCCACGCCGCCTCTTTACAGCAAAACCAATCCGGCCGACACTCCGATTCTTACGCTGGCCCTTTCGTCCAGCACCCTGGCTCTGTCAAAAGTGGAGGATCTGGCGGACACGCGCCTGGCGCCGAAGATTTCGCAGCTGCCAGGCGTGGGCCTGGTGAGCATCAGCGGCGGACAGAAACCGGCGGTGCGCATCCAGGCGAACCCTTCGCAGCTGGCCGCCTACGGCATCAACATGGAGGACATGCGCAGCGCCATCATCGCCGCCAACGTCAATCAGGCCAAGGGCAATTTCGATGGGCCCCACCAGTCTTATCAAATCGGGGCCAACGATCAGCTTCTCTCCAGTTCCGATTACGCCGGTTTGGTGGTGGCTTACAAGAACGGCGCGCCGGTGGAAATGACCAAGGTGGCCGACGTGGTGGACAGCGTGGAAGACATTCACGAGGCGGCCTGGATGAACCAGACGCCCGCCGTCATCGTGAACATTCAACGCCAGCCGGGCGCCAACATCATCTCCGTTGTGGATCGCATCAAGCAGCTTCTTCCCCAGCTCACTTCCACCCTGCCCGAAGCCGTCCAGGTGAAGATTCTAACCGACCGCACCACCACCATCCGCGCGTCGGTGAGTGATGTTGAATTTGAGCTGATGCTCACCATCAGCCTGGTGGTGATGGTCATCTTTCTGTTTCTGAGAAATCTTTCGGCCACCATTATTCCCAGCGTCGCGGTGCCGCTGTCGCTGGTGGGGACGTTCGGCGTGATGTACATGCTGGGCTACAGCCTGAACAATCTGACCTTGATGGCGCTCACCATTTCCACCGGGTTTGTGGTGGACGACGCCATCGTGATGATTGAAAACATCGTCCGCTACATCGAAGAGGGCGAACATCCGCTGCGCGCCGCGCTCAAGGGCGCCGAACAAATCGGCTTCACGATTATCTCTCTCACCGTTTCACTGGTGGCCGTTCTGATTCCGCTGCTGTTCATGGGCGATATCGTGGGCCGCTTGTTCCGCGAGTTCGCCGTCACGCTTTCCATCACCATCCTGATGTCGGCGGTGGTTTCGCTCAGCTTGACGCCCATGATGTGTTCGAAACTGCTGAAGCACACGCCGGAAGCGGAGCAGGGGCGCTTCTATCGCGCTTCCGAAAAAGGCTGGAATTGGGTAATCGGGCTGTACGACAAAACCTTGAAGTGGGTGTTGGAGCGTCAAACCTTCACGCTCCTGGTGGCCGTGGCCACGCTGGCGGTAACGGTTCTGCTCTTCATGGCCATCCCCAAGGGCTTTTTCCCCATTCAGGACACCGGCGTGATTCAGGGAATTTCCGAAGGCGCGCAAACCGTATCGTTCACTGAAATGTCGCGGCAGCAGCAACAGCTGACTCAGGTGATCCTGCAGGATCCGGCGGTGGACAGCCTGTCTTCGTTCATCGGTGTGGATGGCACCAACACCACGCTGAACAGCGGCCGCATTCTGATCAACCTGAAGCCGCTGGACGTGCGCAAGATCAGCGCCTCCGATGTCATCACGCGACTGCAGCCCAAACTCGCTCAAATATCCGGCATCACCTTGTTCATGCAGCCGGTACAGGATCTGACCGTCGAGGATCGCGTCAGCCGCACGGAATTTCAATACACGCTCGAAGATCCGAACACCGATGAACTGAACGTGTATGCGCCCCGGCTGCTGGCCAAGCTGCAGCAACTTCCCGAACTGCGCGACGCGGCCAGCGATCAGCAGGTGCTGGGCCTGCAAACGCGGCTGGTGTACGATCGCGTGACCGCTTCGCGCCTCGGAATCACTCCTTCGGCCATCGATCAAACTTTGTATGACGCGTACGGGCAGCGGCAAGTCTCCACCATGTTCACGCAGCTCAACCAATACCACGTGATTCTGGAAGTACAACCGACCTTCCACAGCACGCCGCTGGATCTGCGCGCTCTTTTTATTCGAACCGGCGCAACGCCCATCAACAGTTCGGTGGTCGCCGGGGGTACGGGCACGGCGGTGAGCAGCGGACCCACCAGCTCTGCTACTGCATCGCAGGCCAGCTTGAATTCCACCGGCTCCAGCAACGCGAGCGGCGCCTCCCCGATACAATCCACCAGCGCATTCCCGAACGGCGGCCAGGTTCCGCTCTCCGCCTTCAGCACCATTGAGACGCACAGCGCGCCTATCGCCATCAATCACCAGGGACAGTTTCCGGTGGTGACGCTGTCGTTTAATCTGGCCCCCAACGCGTCGCTCGGAGAGGCGGTGGAGGCGGTAAACAAAGCCAAGGATGAAGTGGGCCTGCCGCCCAGCATTCAGGCGGCGTATCAGGGTACCGCGGAAGCGTTTCAGGCATCGCTCGCCAATGAGCCGGTATTGATTCTGGCTGCCCTGGTTACGGTCTACATCGTGCTGGGCGTTTTATACGAAAGCTACATCCATCCCATCACCATTCTTTCCACCCTGCCGTCGGCGGGCGTAGGCGCGCTGCTGGCGCTGTTCATTACGCGCAGCGACTTCAGCGTGATTGCGCTCATCGGGATCGTGCTGCTTATCGGCATCGTAAAAAAGAACGCCATCATGATGATCGATTTTGCACTAGAAGCGGAGCGCCATGAAGGCAAGGAGCCGCTGGAAGCCATCTATCAGGCCTGTCTGCTGCGTTTCCGGCCCATCATGATGACCACCATGGCAGCGCTGTTGGGCGGCGTTCCGCTGGCGCTCGGCAGTGGCGTGGGATCGGAACTGCGGCGGCCGCTGGGCATCACCATCGTGGGCGGCCTGATCTTCAGCCAGATGCTGACGCTGTATACGACGCCCGTGATTTATCTGTTCTTCGATCGGCTGGCCATCCGGTTCTCGCGCCGACATCGCGAGATGCGTGCCGGTGGACCGGCCGGCGCCACTCCGGAACCAAGTCCGGCGCAATAGCCATGAATATATCGGAACCATTCATCCGCCGGCCCATCGCAACCACGCTGTTGACAGCGGCCGTGGCTCTGGCGGGCGGCGTGGCGTTCCGGCTACTGCCTGTGTCGCCGCTGCCCCAAGTGGACTTCCCCACCATCTCTGTTTCGGCCGCACTGCCGGGCGCGAGTCCGGAAACCATGGCGTCGTCGGTGGCCACCCCGCTCGAACGGCAGTTCGGACATATCGCCTCGGTGACCGAGATGACTTCGTCGAGCACTCTGGGCGCCACCAGCGTCACACTGCAATTCGATTTGAACCGTAACATCGATGCGGCGGCGCGCGACGTGCAAGCGGCCATCAATGCCGCGCGTGGATATCTGCCCACCAATCTGCCTAGCAACCCGAGCTACCGCAAGGTGAATCCGGCCGATGCGCCGATTTTTATGCTGGCGCTCACGTCGGACCAATTAAGCAAGGGCCAGATGTACGACGCCGCGTCCACCATCATGGCGCAGAAACTATCGCAGGTCACCGGCGTGGGCCAGGTTACCGTGGGTGGCAGCGCGCTGCCCGGTGTGCGCGTGGAGCTGAATCCTTCGCAGTTGAACAAATATGGAATCGGCTTCGAACAGGTGCGCACACTGCTGGCCGGTTCGAATGCCAACACGCCGAAAGGAGACTTTCAGGACGGCAAGCGGCGCTGGGAAGTGGGCGCCAACGATCAGATCTTTAAGGCGATCGATTATTCGCCGCTGGTGGTCGCCTATCGCAACGGATCCGCGGTTCACATCTCCGACGTTGGGCAGGCGGTGGATTCGGTGGAAGACTTGCGTAACTCAGGCTACGCCAATGGCAAGCCGTCGGTATTGGTGATCGTTTTCCGGCAGCCCGGCGCAAACATCATCGATACCGTCGATCAGATTCGCGCGGTTCTGCCGCAGCTGGCCGCATCCATTCCGCGCGCCATCAACCTGCGCATCGCCATGGATCAAACCGTCACCATCCGCGCGTCGGTGCACGATGTGGAAGTCACGCTGCTGATTTCCATCGGGCTGGTGATCCTGGTGGTATTTGCGTTCCTCAGAAGCGCGCGGACCACCTTCATTCCCAGCATCGCGGTCCCGGTTTCGCTGCTGGGTACCTTTGGCGTGATGTATCTGGCTGGTTTCAGCATCGACAATCTTTCGCTGATGGCGCTGACCATTTCCACCGGGTTCGTGGTGGACGACGCCATCGTTGTGATTGAAAACA
The DNA here is from genome assembly GCA_035486095.1 of Bryobacteraceae bacterium. Lineage (GTDB taxonomy): Bacteria > Acidobacteriota > Terriglobia > Bryobacterales > Bryobacteraceae > Palsa-89. Next base: position 2,926 of record DATHNM010000531.1, on the reverse strand, counting down.
TAACCCGCTACATCGAGCACGGAATGCAGCCGTTTCAGGCCGCGCTGAAGGGCGCGCAGGAGATCGGATTCACGGTGCTCACCATCAGCTTCTCGCTGATCGCCGTCTTCATCCCATTGCTGATGATGGGCGGAATCGTGGGACGGCTTTTGCGCGAGTTCGCCATAACACTGTCGGTTGCGATTCTGGTTTCGATGGTGATCTCGCTCACCACCACTCCCATGATGTGCGCTCATCTGTTGAGCGTAGAAAACGAGCACGGCTGGTTCTATAGGAAAAGCGAGCAGTTCTTCACGGCGATCGTAAATTTCTACGGCCGGACACTTTCCGTCGTGTTACGGCATCCGGCCCTCACCCTGATGAGCCTGCTGGTCACCATGGCTCTCACCATATATCTGTACATACAAGTGCCCAAGGGATTTTTCCCGCAGCAGGACACCGGCCGGCTGAGCGGGCAGATTCAGGCCGATCAGGACACTTCGTTCCAGACCATGGACAAAACGCTGCTGACCATGGTGAATATCATCGATCAGGATCCGGCCATCGACACCGTGAATGCCTTCTCCGGCGGCGGAGGCGGCACCACCACGAATACGGCGCGCATGTTCATCGCCCTGAAGCCCCTCGATGAACGCAAGATCAGCGCGGACCAGATCATCCAGCGTCTGCGCCCGAAACTGGCCCGGGTGCCGGGAGCAACGCTGTATTTGCAGTCGGTGCAGGACGTCCGCGTGGGAGGCCGTTCCAGCAATGCGCAGTATCAATACACCATGCGCGGCGACAACCTGAGCGATCTGACCACTTACGCGCCCCGCATGCTGGACCAGTTGAAAACTATCCGCATCATCACCGACGCCAATAGCGATCAGCAGGACCGGGGATTGCAAGCGATGGTGGATTACGATCGCAAGACCGCCGCGCGCTTCAACATTTCGCCGCAATTGATCGACGATATCCTGTACGACGCCTTCGGCCAACGGCAGGTGTCGACCATGTATTCGTCGCTCAATCAATATCACGTGGTAATGGAGGCTGCGCCCGAATATTGGCAGAACCCCAACACGCTGCATCAGGTTTACGTCGCCTCGCCCTCCGGAAAAGAAGTTCCGCTCAGCGCGATCGCGAAAACATCAACCGCCACCGCGCCGCTCTCGGTAACCCATCAAGGGCTCTTTCCCGCGATTACTCTGTCGTTCAACCTGCGGCCCGGAGTGGCTCTGGGCACCGCGGTGAACGCCATTACCGCAGCGGGCGCCAAGATTGGTCTGCCCGCCACCATACAGACCGGTTTCGCCGGCACCGCGCAGGCCTATCAGGATTCACTGGGCAGCGAGCCGCTCTTGATTGCCACTGCGCTGGCCACGGTCTACATTGTGCTTGGCGTTTTGTACGAAAGCTACATCCATCCCATCACCATTCTTTCCACGCTCCCGTCCGCCGGAGTGGGCGCGCTGCTGGCTTTGGAGCTGACGCACACAGACCTGAGCGTGATCGCCATTATCGGAATCATTTTGCTGATCGGCATCGTGAAAAAGAACGCCATCCTGATGATCGATTTTGCCATTGCAGCCGAACGCAACGAAGGCAAAAGCTCGCGCGACGCCATATTTGAAGCGGGGCTGCTGCGTTTCCGGCCCATTCTGATGACCACCATGGCGGCCATGTTGGGAGCTTTGCCGCTGGCCTTGGGCACGGGCACCGGATCGGAACTGCGGCGCCCGCTCGGAATCACCATCATCGGCGGGTTGCTCTTCAGCCAGATGCTGACTCTCTACACTACGCCGGTGGTTTATCTCTATTTCGACCGGTTGCAGCAGTGGCGCGAACGGCAGCGGGCCGAACGGCGCAGGCTCTCGGGAGACGATCAGCCCCTTGGCTCGGAGGTATAAACGCGCACGTGACCAGCATGTTTACAGCCACCGTTTCATCCACCCACTCCGATTCCGTTATCCTGGCGATTGCTGGCAACGTAAGCCTGGAGGCGCTGCCCGAGATCGCCTTGCTGATCGATCATGGCAGGCGCGATCATGAGAAAGTGATATTGGACTTGAGTGAGGTGACGTTGTTGGATCCGGCTGCGGCGCAGTTTTTCGCCGAGCAGTTTCAGGGCGGCGTGCGCCTGGTCAATTGCCCGGTTTATATACGGCGCTGGATTGTGAGAGATATCGATGAATCAGAAGAATAACGCCTACCCAGCCGCAACCATAGGGAGCGTTTTGTGCATTGTCGGCGCGCTGCTGGTTTCAGGCGGCTGCATGGTGGGCCCGAACTACAGACGGCCGCCGGCGCCGGTGCCCACGGCGTTCAAAGAGAAGCCGCCGGACGGCTGGAAGGAAGCGCAGCCGAGCGACGCTGCCCTCAAAGGGAAATGGTGGGAGGTCTACAACGATCCCAAACTGAATGCGCTGGAAGAACAGGTTGTGATTTCGAATCAGAACGTGCTGGCGGCTGAAGGACAATACCGCGCCGCGCGCGCTGCGGTCCAGGTGGCTCGGGCGGCTTTATTTCCGACGCTCACGGCCGGCCCAACAGTTGGAGTGAGTCAGGGGTCGGGCGGGGTTTCGGCTAATCAGGTTGCGGCTGCCAATGGCGTTCACAGCACCTATCAAATTCCTTTCGATGCCTCCTACCAAGTCGATTTGTGGGGCAGTATCCGGCGCAACGTGCGGGCCAATGCGGAGACCGCGCAAGCCACGGAGGCCCAGCTTGAGAACGCCAAGCTCACCTATCAGGCGGATCTGGCGCAGGACTATTTTCAGTTGCATGGCACCGATGGCGATATCGCGCTGCTGCAATCCACGGTCGATTCGTACACCGGATATCTGAAGCTCACCCAGGCGCGGCATGATTCGGGTATCGCCTCGGGCGCCGACGTGGCGCAAGCCCAAACGCAGTTGGATTCGGCCAAGGAACAATTGATCGATTT
>DATHNM010000530.1:0-2242 GCA_035486095.1 Bryobacteraceae bacterium | reverse complement strand
CCAGGGGCGGCGTCGATACCTCGTTCCCGGTGGCGGCAAAAATGTTGGCCGAGGTGCATTCGCTGACTTCCCCGTGTTCGTTCAACAGCACCGCTTCGTCGAAGCCTCGGGCGCGCGCCTCTTCGTACCAGGTGAGGTTTTGGGACCACGACAGGATCTTACATCCGGAAAATTCGTTGGCCGCGTAGCGTGCGTGGGGTTTGATGCTCAGCCGGACGCTGTTGCCCCAGGGATTTAAGTCCTTGGTGAAGGCCAGCACATCGAAATCGCGCTCCTGATCCGGCCCTTCGAACATCCCGCCGCGATTACGAACCACCATCACGCGCAAGGTGGCGTGGGAAGCGGAATTGGCCTCCACCAAACGAAGCAAGTGCGCCTTCACCTCCGCTGCATCGGCCGGAAAGGGGACGTGAATCCGGGCCGCATCGCGCTGCATGCGCTCCCAATGGCGCTCGAAGGCGAACAGCACTCCGTCCGCCACCCGCAGGGTGCTGAACACGCCCCAACCGTTCAGCAGGCCCACTTGACCGGCGCTCAGGCTCTTCTCGTGCGCGTCCAGAATATTGCCGTTGTGCAGCAGAAAGCGGTGCATAACTCAATGTTATCGCTTATGCGCCGGCGCGGATGAAACGTACCGTGTCCCGCACAGTTGTCAAAAATGAGTGCCGGCCGCCGATATGGGATGGGGTGGGACGCATTTTATGGGCGATTTTTTCTATCGGCTCTTCGACACCGATTTCATGCCGCACGTGTTTTGTTTGCGGTCCCCCGAATTAGTCTGGCTGCATGTCGCATCCGACGGGTTGATCGCGCTGGCCTACGCCCTGATTCCCTTCGGTTTGCTGCGCCTGCTGCGCAGGCTCAAGGATCTCTCGTTTCATTGGATGGTGTGGCTGTTCGCGGCGTTCATTCTGAGTTGTGGGGCCACTCACGTCCTGGCCATCGTAACGCTGTGGATACCGGTCTACCGGTTCGAAGGCCTGGTGAAGTTGTTTACCGCGCTGACTTCGCTGGCCACCGCCGTGCTCCTGTTTCGCATCATTCCTGAAATCGCTAATCTGCCGAGCCCCGGCCAGTGGCGGCGATCCAACGAAGAGTTGAAAATCGAGATCGGGGAGCGGCAGCGCGCCGAGAAGAAATTCCGGAGCTTGCTCGACGCGGCGCCGGATGCGGTGGTGGTGGTCAACCGGGCAGGGAAGATTGTTCTGGTGAACACGCAGGTGGAGAAGCTGTTTGGATACCCGCGGGCGGAGCTGCTGGAACAAAGCATTGAAATGCTGGTGCCGGAACGCTTCCGGGATCGCCATCCGGGGCACCGTACGGGTTTTTTCAGCGATCCGCGGGTGCGCACGATGGGGGCCGGCCTGGAGTTACACGCGCTGCGCAAGGACGGCAGCGAGTTTCCGGTTGAGATCAGCCTCAGCTCGCTTGAAACCGACGATGGGTTGCTGGTTTCGAGCACCATTCGAGACATAACTGAGCGCAAACGCGCCGAACAGAGCCGGGATCAGCTGGCCTCCATCGTCGACTATTCGGACGACGCCATCATCGGCAAGTCGCTCGAGGGGATCATTATCAATTGGAATAAAGGCGCGGAGCGGCTATACGGATACTCGGCCGCCGAGGCGGTGGGCCAGCCGATCTCGATGCTGCTGCCAGTGGACGGCGCGGACGAAATATCGCGCATCATAGCCCACTTGCAGCAGGGCGAAACGGTGAAGGAAGAGACCGTGCGCCGCAGGAAGGACGGCACGCTGCTGGACGTGGCGCTCACTGTTTCGCCCATCAAGAATAGCCGGGGGCAGGTGGCGGCGGCCTCATCGATTGCGCGCGACATCGGCGGCCGCAAACGCGCGGAGAAGAAATTCCGGGGGCTGCTCGAAGCGGCGCCCGATGCGGTGGTGGTGGTGAACCGGGAGGGCCGGATCGTCCTGGTGAATACGCAAGTGGAGAAGTTATTTGGATACGGGCGGGCAGAGCTGCTGGGGCAGCCCGTTGAAATGCTGGTGCCCCAGCGCTTGCGGGCTAGGCATCCGGGGCACCGTCAGGATTTCTTCGGCGATCCCCAGGTGCGCTCCATGGGTGCGGGCGTGGAACTGTATGCGCTGCGCAGGGACGGCAGCGAGTTCCCGGTAGAGATCAGCCTTAGCCCGCTTGAAACGGAAGAAGGGGTGCTGGTTTCAAGCGCCATTCGCGACATCAGCGAGCGCCGCCAGGTGGAGGATGAACTGCGCAACAGCCG
>DATHNM010000529.1:0-3789 GCA_035486095.1 Bryobacteraceae bacterium | reverse complement strand
CACCGACAAATCCATCGATTTCCTGGGATTCAAGACGCTGAAGGATCTGCTGGGCTCACTTGGCAAATCCAGCTTCGGCGCGCACGATACGCGCGATCTGGCTACCGGCGTCGAAACCAGCGGGGCCGCGAAGCCCTATGAATTCGGCGACACGCTGAACCTGGACATTAGTCAAACGCTTTTCTCCGCGATCCAGCGCGAAGGCCTGAAGGTCCCGGTGAATCTTGAATATTCCGATCTGCATGTGCATCAGTCCGAATATCAAAGCTCCTGCGCCACGGTGCTGATGCTGGATTGCAGCCACAGCATGATTCTTTACGGCGAGGATCGCTTCACGCCGGCCAAAAAAGTTGCGCTGGCGCTGGCGCACTTGATTCGCACGCAATATCCGGGCGACAGCCTGCGCTGCGTCCTGTTCCACGATTCTGCTGAGGAGTTGCGGCTGGCGGATCTGGCGCGGGTGCAAGTGGGCCCGTACTACACCAACACGCGCGACGGCCTCATCCTGGCGCAGCGGCTGCTCAACCAGGAAAAGAAGGACATGAAGCAGATCATCATGATCACCGACGGCAAGCCCTCGGCGCTCACGTTGGAAGATGGCCGCATGTACCGCAACGCCTTCGGTCTGGATCCGCTGGTGATCAGCCGCACGCTGGAAGAAGTGGGCCGCTGCAAGAAGCAGGGCATTCTGATCAATACATTCATGCTCGCGAGCGATTTCGGCCTGGTGAATTTTGTTCAGAAGGTGACGGAGCTTTGCCGCGGCAAGGCGTATTTCACCACGCCATATAATCTGGGGCAGTATTTGCTCATGGATTATATGAATCGGAAGACGCGAACGATACACTGACAGAATTCAGGAGTCAGAATTCGGAATTCAGAATCACCAGCCGAAACTGCTGACCACAAAATAGACCACCGGCAGCGCGAACAGGCTGCTATCCACGCGATCCAGCCAGCCGCCGTGCCCCGGCAGCAGCGTTCCACTGTCCTTCACGCCCGCTCCGCGTTTGATGGCCGATTCGCACAGGTCGCCTAATTGGCCGGCGACATTTGCCAGCACTGTCAGGCCCAGCGCTGCGGCCAACGGCACCATCGGCAACAGCCGCGGAAAATACAGCGCGCCATAAATCACCGAAGCGGCTGCGGAACCAATAGCGCCTTCCCACGATTTCGCCGGGCTCACGTTGGGCGCCAGTTTGTGCCGTCCAAAACTTCGCCCCACATAAAGAGCTGCAATGTCGCCCGCCCAGTTGAGCGATAGCCCGAAGAACAGCCAATACGGACTGATGGCGCGCAGTTCCACACCACAGCGCAGTGAGCCGAATACATAGGCCACGCCCAGCAGCAATGCCGCCGCGTCCGGCAGCGCGCGCGCCATCTGGCCCGACCGCAGCGCCAGCGACATGGCAAGGATGGCAATCAACACAAAAAGCGCGCCGTATTTTCCGGGCAGCAATAACAGCAGCAAGCCGGCCAAGTATCCCGGCACTCCCGGCTTCGCAATGCCGTGCAAAGCCGCCAGATCGCTATATTCGCGAAAACACAGCACTGCCACCGCCGCCACCGTTATCAGGAAGGCCCACGCCGGCGCCCACAGGACGATATAGCAGAAGAATGGAATAAGGAGAAGCGCCGTTACGACGCGCTTCATCGCGCCAGTGAGCCGGCCACTTCAACCCACTCGTTGCCCGCGGAGGCGCCAGCTTCACTCTTCCCCGGCGCACCCAGACCGCCGAAGCGCCGGTCGCGTTTTTGGTAGTCCAGAACGGCGTGCAACAGGTCGGCGCGCTGGAAGTCGGGCCACAAAGTCTCCGTGACATACAACTCGGCATAAGCGATCTGCCAGAGCAGAAAATTGCTGATGCGCATTTCACCGGAGGTGCGGATTAAAAGATCTGGATCGGGAAGACCCGCCGTGTAAAGCCGCGCCGCGATGGCCTGTTCATCGATGCGCAATTCGCGCAGCCGTCCTTCCAAGCGCGCATCTTCCACGATGGCATTGACCGCGTCCACCAGCTCCGCCCGGCCGCTGTAGTTGATGGCGACGTTCAGCCGCATGCCGGTGTTGTGCGCCGTGGCATCGATAGCGGTTTCCAGTTCCTGCCGCACGGGTGCGGGAAGCTGGTCCACCCGGCCCATACAGCTGAATCGAATCCCGTTGCGCAGCAGGTCGGGAAGCTCGCGCCTCAGATACAGCCGCAGCAAGCGCCACAGCATATCCACTTCGGCGCGTGGACGCTTCCAGTTTTCCGCAGAGAACGCATACAGCGTAAGGGCCTGAATACCCAGTCGTGTGCATGTCTCCACGGTATTTCGAACCGGGTCCATACCGGCTTTGTGACCCGCTACACGAGGCAGATTGCGGCGGCGGGCCCAGCGGCCATTGCCGTCCATGATGATCGCGATGTGCGCGGGCAAACGGTTCGGATCAATCGAGTTGGCGAGGATCCAATCCTTACTGCCGGGCTTGAGAACCTCGAACAGGTCTTTCATTGCTCTAAACGGGCATTGATGCTCTAAACGGGAATTGATCCAAATCTAAACAGATATGGTACACCGGATAGGCACGCCACTGCGCGGTTCGCGCTATTGAATGGGAATGGTGACGCCGGCCTGCGTTTGAACGCCGCCAACGGTGACGGTCACCGGGACATCGCCACTGGGGGTGCCGGCCGGAATTCGCACGTTGAATTGATACAGCCCGCTAATGGAACCGGGCGAGAGGCCTGCGTAGAGTACGTCTGACGAAGTCAGAGTAGCGCTGCCTATTGTGATGGTCACCGGATTCGTCAACGATGCCATCCCACTGGCCAGTTGTCCCACTGCAACCGCCGGACTGACATCTCCGAAGCCGGTGCCAAACAGCGAGACGATGTCGCCCGGGTGGGCGGGCGCGGCGCCGCTGGCCACGCTGGAATTTGCAACCAGTGTTCCTGTTGCCGCTTGTTCGGCTGCGATACTGGTGGAATTCGAGAACACGAAAAACGCGGGCGCGAAGGCCTGCAGCGTATTGAGCGAGGCTACCGCGCTGCTCACCCCGGACGGCCCTCCCGGATTCAAAAGAACGGTGAGAGTCACCGGACCGGTGCCGGTGAATTCAGGCATTTGCGCATTGATCTGCCCGAAGCTGGCGAACGCAATTGGCAGCTGCACAGGCTGTGGGAAGCCGGGCCCGGTAACTTCCACTCCCACGCAGCCTAGCGTGGTGGGAAAAGCCCCGTTCACGTAATCGCCTAACCCCGCGGTCCGCTGCCGCCCAGAGGTCTGAAACCCCGACCCGAAAATAGATACCATCGCGCGCGACGAAAAAGCCGGCTGAAACGAGGCGCCATTCGCCACATTCTGAAACACCGGTGTGCCCACCAGATTGCAGCTCCCCGCATTCGCCAGGGTCTGCGTGTACGTGTAAACGCGATCGCCTTGCGGGGTACCGTCTCCATCGGCCGCTACGGCGGAGACATACACCAGCAGACGTCCCACCTCCTGCGACGGCGGCATCCACGACACATCGAATTCGAACGCCGTGCCGGAGGCCCCTCGTGGGGCGTTCAGGTGTTCAGCGAACTGGCGCGCGATGTTGCCCGCGCACGGGGGCGCGGACCCAAATTGCGAACCGTCGTCGCACGCCACCTGCACCGGATCGGTTGGAAGAGGAACCGAAAATGTCCCCGATGACAGTGTTTCATCGCTTTGTTCGCGAATCGTGATTTGAAATCCCCAGCGGGACGCGTTCGGGTTCTGCACCACAATATGGATTAACTGGGCGACGCTTGGGACATAATCGCT
>DATHNM010000528.1:0-8256 GCA_035486095.1 Bryobacteraceae bacterium | reverse complement strand
GCAAGCCGAGAAAAAGAACATGCAACTAGAAGGCATGCGCGTGGCCGTCCGCATGTTAGTGGAAAGCCCTTTCACCGGTTACGATGGCCAGTTCGTGAAGGTGCCGGCGCGCAATGTGGTGCCCAAGCCGCTGCAAAAACCACACCCGCCGCTGTGGATGGCATGCTCGCGCCGTGAATCGATCATACAGGCTGCGAAGTTGGGCATGGGCGCTCTGACATTTTCCTTTGTATCGCCGGAAGAGGCGCGGCAGTGGGTGAAAGATTATTACGAAGTGATGGAAAACGAATGCCAGCCGCTGGGTTACGCTGTCAATCCAAGCTTTGCCGTGGCGGCCCCGTTTCTGTGCGACAACGATCGACAGCGGGTGGAACAGATTGGCGCCGAAAGCTATGGATTCTTTCTTTATGGACTGGGCCACTACAGCTTTTTCGGCGAGCATCGGCCTGCTGCAACCGATATTTGGGAGGAGTACAAAACCCATCCCCAGGAGTTTGCGCCGCCCGAGGGCCGCACCCAGGATTGCGTGGGCACGCCGGCCATGCTGCGCGAACGCCTGCGCGATTTCGAACAGGCAGGTATCGATCAGGTGCTGTGTATTTCGCAAGCGGGTAAGATCCCGCACGATTTGCTGTGCTCTTCCATTGAGTTGTTTTCTAGCGAAGTGCTACCCGAGTTCAAGGATCGCGATCTGGCGGGGGCAACCAAACGGGCCGAGCGCCGCGCGCGCATCAACGAGAAAGCGATGGCACGCAAACCCACGGTGGAAGCGCCCCCTAGCGAGGTCATCATTCGCGCTGCCGGCCATCACTAAACGGCCTCACGAAACTACGCGTGCGGCGGAACATTCGCCATCCCGTGCGCCAACACCCGGGTCAGATAGTCGGCGAAGCGCAAGGTTTGTTTTGCATCGAAGGGCAATCGACCGCCGATTGCGAGTTTGGCTAGACCGTGCACTCCAGACCATGCCGCGATGGCAAAGGTCTGTGGATCGCCCCTCGGCAGACCGCCTTCGGCTTGCACCGCCACGATAGCATCCAGCAGTGTTTGAAACGCGTATTGGGCGGCCTGGGCGTGTTCCGGCTTTTCGCCGGCCGGAACCGGTGTTTCGAACATCACCAAAAGGTGTTGTGGCGATTGCAGGGCAAACTGCAGGTAGCCGCGGCCCGCCAGCGTCAATCGTTCGGCTGCGGTGCGGCCTTTGGTCATGGCCTTGATCATCGCTTCGGTAAGCCGGTCGAAACCCTGGGCCGCTACGGCCGCCAGCAGATCGTCTTTGTCGCGAAAGTGGCGATAGGGCGCGTTGTGCGATACTCCCGCGCGCCGCGCCACTTCGCGCAGAGTGAAGCCTTGCGGGCCGGCCTCTGCGATCAGCCCCAGTGCCGCGTCCAACAAGCTTTGCTTCAGGTTGACCCGATGATACGGCCGTTTGGCTGCCACGGTCTTCTTTATAACAAAAAGATGTTGACAGGCGCAACATCTAAGTTTAGTCTGGATGTAGACGGTGTCAACATGATTTCCTACAAACAACATCCCCTTGATGATCACTGGGACGCCATCGTGATTGGCTCGGGTATCGGCGGTCTTACCACCGCAGCGCTGTTGTCCAAACATGCGGCCCGCAAAGTCCTGGTTCTGGAGCGCCACTACACCGCCGGCGGCTACACCCATAGCTTCCAGCGGCCGGGCTATTCCTGGGATGTCGGCGTGCATTACATCGGTGAACTGCAGGATACAGCTTCGCCCTTGCGCGCGGCCTTCGATCATCTGACGGGCGGGGCACTGGAGTGGGCGCCCATGCCCGACGTCTATGACCGCATCATCCTGGGAGGCCGCACTTTCGAATTCCCCACTGGCTTGGAACGTTTTCGGGCTCGCTTGAAGGACTACTTCCCGAATGAAGCGGGCGCTATCGATCGCTACCTGGCCGCGGTGCAGTCCGCCCAAAAGGCCAGCCAACTGTACTTCACTGAGAAAGCCATTCCCCGGCCCATCGCGCGTCTGGCTGGGCGTTTCCTGCGCGCTCCGTTTCTGCGCTGGGCGTCGCAATCCACGCTGGACGTGCTGCGCGGCATCACAGCGAACGATGAACTGATCGCGCTGCTGACCGCTCAGTGGGGCGACTATGGATTGCCGCCGGCGCAGAGCAGTTTCGGCATCCACGCCATCATTGCCGCGCACTATTTCAATGGGGCGAGTTACCCGGTGGGCGGCGCGGCGCGCATCGCCGAAACCATCACGCCCTTGATCGAACGCAATGGCGGAAAGGTGGTGGTGAGCGCCGATGTGGAGGAAATCATCGTTCAAAGCGGCAAAGCGACGGGCGTGAAAATGGCGGATGGCCGCGAGTTCCGGGCCGATCTGGTGGTCAGCGACGCCGGTGCGCGCAACACCTTTCAGCGCCTGCTGCGCCAGCCGCAGCCCATTCTTCAAGACCTGGATCGCGTGCCCGGTTCACTCGCGCACCTGAGCCTTTATATAGGCGTGAAACAAAACGCGCGCGAGCTTGGCCTGAACGGGACCAATCTCTGGATCTATCCGTCCGGCGATCACGACGCCAATCTCGCTCGCTTCATCGGCGATCCAGCCGCGCCATTCCCGGTTGTCTACATCTCCTTTCCGTCCGCGAAGGATCCGGCGTTTGAGGGCCATCACCCGGGACGCGCCACGCTGGAAGCCGTGGTCTTCGCGCCCTACCATTGGTTCGCGCGCTGGGAAGACTCGCGTTGGAAACACCGCGCGGCTGAGTACGACTCGTTTAAGCAGGTTCTGGCTGACCGGATACAGCGCGAAGTGGAGCGCCACGTCCCCTCTGTCGCCGGCAAAATCGATCGTGCAGAACTGTCTACGCCGCTCACCACGCGTCATTTCATGAACTATGCGAAGGGCGAAGCCTATGGGCTGGCCGCCACGCCGGAGCGCTTTCGCCTGCGCTCCCTGACGCCGCAAACGTCCATTCGAAATCTCTATCTCACCGGACAGGACGTTGCTTCGCTGGGCGTCGCGGGTGCTCTGTTCGGCGGTGTCATAACAGCTTCCGCTGTGCTGCGGCGTAATCTCATGTCACGTGTGACCAAGCCTGCACGCGCGGCTGCAGCGGCGGTTTAGATACAATTTGGCCCTGGGGGTCACGTTAAAAGATCGGGCTAATAACAGGGCCGCCTGGTTCGTCGCGCTCCTTATCGTGGGCGCCTTCTATTTCTGGATCATCGGCATCGGCGCCGAAGCGAACCGGTTTGCATGGGATAGCGGACTAGCCAAATACTACGGGCTGCCAAGCCCGGCGGTTGCAAAAGGTACCTGGGACGTCAACGGATATTACGATCTGCTGGGACGCGCGTTCGCGAGCGGACAACTATCGCTGCCGGTGACGCCGCAGCCGGAACTTCTGGCGCTGGCCAATCCCCAGGACAATGCCACGAACGGACCGTACAAGCTTCTGGATACGGTGCTTTACCAGCGGCGCTACTACCTCTATCACGGAGCGGCCCCGGCGCTGCTCATGTTCGCGCCGTACTATCTGGTCACCCGGCACGACCTGCCGGAGAATTTCGCGGCATTTCTAATGGCTCTCGGCGGCTACTTCTTTTTGTCGCTATTGTTCTTGCAAGCGCTTTCATTCCTGTCCTGCCGTGTTCCGGCTGTTCTGCTGACACTGTGCCTGCTGGCTCTGGGGATTGGCCAGTCGGTGCCGTTCCTATTGCATCGCGTCAAGGTTTATGAAGTCGCCATCGCCTGTGGGTATTGCTGTCTCGCCGCGGGCTTCTATTTTCTTTTTCGATGGCTAAGGGCGCCAAACGGGCGGGCGTTGTGGGCCGCGCTTTCCGGATTGGCTTTCGGATTAGCCATCGGCTGCCGTCCGCATCTGGGTTTGGCGGCTGGGTGCGCGTTCGTGCTGCTCGTGTTTTTGCCGGAGCCCGGGAAGCGGTTCTTCGAGCGGATATTCCGAAAGGATGTTCTGGCATTTGTCATCCCGGTGGCGGCGTGCGGCCTTGCAATCGCAGCATACAACTATGCCCGGTTCGGCGATCCCCTCGAGTTCGGGCTGCGTTATCAACTTGCGGATACGTCCTATCAAAACATCCGCCTGTCGACGGCCAATTTTATCCCCGGGCTCTATTACATGCTTCTTAGCCCGCCGGATCTAGTTCCCGAATTTCCTTTCTTCCGGCTCGCCTGGCGTCAACCGTTTGATTCACTGGTGAACGCGCTGCCTCCGCGCTACTTTCTTGAGCCCACCGCCGGTGTTCTCGCGCTCTGCCCGATGGTGTTCATCGCGATGCTCACACCCATCTTGCGAAACCGGCGGATGGTTGCGTTCTTAGCGGCCATGCTGGCTTTTGTCATTGGCTGCATTCTGTTTGTGGCTTTCACCGGACTAACATCACAGCGCTTTGAAGTGGATTTCGAGCCCTTTCTGCTGTTCGTCGCTTGTGTGGCCGCCTGCGAAATCGATGGACGTCCGCGAAAGTGGACGCGAATGTTTTCCAGCGCGGCTCTGGCGTGCCTGCTGTTTTATTCCATCTGCTCGAATGCAGCGCTCGGGCTGCAAGGCCCCTACGATCAGTTCGTGCAGGCCAGCCCCGAGACTTACGTAAAGCTGGCCCGCTGGTTTAGCCCGCTGGAACGCTTTCGGCCGGTGGAAAACCCGCCCCTTCACTTGCAAGCATCGTTCCAGTTTTCCTCACCCTGCATGCCGGAACGGATGCCATTGATATCGACCGGTGAATTCGGATCTCGATATTTACTGTCGGTGGAGTGCTGGCCGGACGGCAAGATGAAGTTGGATTCGGAAACCTCTGTTCAATCGGCCGAAAGGCAAACTGTTGACGTGGGCTACGCGGCCGGATTAAATCTGGTGGGGCTTAACTATACGCCCGCGGACCACATCATGATCGTGAGCTGGAACGGCGCTGTGGTATTGCGTCATCATCTGCGGTTCATAATCACCGCGCCTTCGCAGATCCATTTCGGGTGGGACCCCACTTGGGGAAACAAGATTACGTTTCCCCGAAAGATGGTCGTTTACCAGCAGAAGCTGTTCTGAAGCGAGCTCAGTTCCCGATGAACAGCGACATGACCTGGGAGCCTGGGACGCCTCCCAAACTGAAGACCACCGGCGTCTTGTCGTTGGGAGGAAGGTTCGGTATCACGACGTTGAATTGATAGAGTCCAACACTGCCCTCCGTTAATCCTGCGTACTGAATCGTAGCGGGCACCCCGCCGATAGAAATATCCAGCGACGCGTTCACTTGATTCAAATTCTGGTCGATCACACCCGCGGAAGTGCCATCCGACACCGGGCCGAAGCCGATGCCAAAGAGCATGATGGTATCGCCCGGCACCGCGCGCCGTGAAGCCACTTGGGAAACCAACCCGGGCGGCAAATCATAAAAGCCGTCTGCAAACAGAGCCACGGCATATTGGGTGCCGCCGATCTTGAAGGCTGGCGGCGCTAGCAGGCCGGGTTCGGTGGCATTCACTTTGATGCTGAAGGCGGCGCTGGATCCGGCCGCCGTGGTCACAATCACCGGTTGCGGGCCTGTAGCCACGTCTGACGGCACCTGGCCATTCACCTGGCCCGGACTCACATAGTCTATGAACAACGGTTTGCCACCGACGGTCACCGTGGTTCCGCCCACTGCCGTCGGAGCGTTGTTCCCTTGAAAGCCGTTCGTCCAGTCGGCCGTTGTAGTGGCCAGATTCTGCCCGTAGATCTCGATCCAGGTGGCCGGCGCGATGGACGTGAAGCCTCCGTACGATCCGGCGGAAATTACAGTCTGGATTACCGGAGCGAGTTCGAAACTTCCATTCACCGGCCCGCTCTCTACCGCGCCTGGGGTCATTCCCACCGTTCCGGGATCGCAGCTTCCGCCTCCCGAGCACGTGAAGGTGCCTGGTATGTAAAAGATCGAATAATTCAAACTGTGAAAGGACAATGAAGTCCCGTCGCTCTCATTGAACGTGTACGTGAATCTGCCGCTACTTAAAGCGAACGTGAAGAGATCACTTCCGGGCGCCGTAATAGCCGTTAGCGGGGATGGTCCGCTGCCAGGATAGGACAGCACGAAATCATAGGTGCCGCCCGGTCCAAGTCCGGTGAAGGACCCTGAAAGGGTGCAGTTCGTGTTGGTTCCATCGAAGGAACAATCGCCATAAGTTACTTGCGACACTCCGTCGCCGTTCGCGTTGGCTCCAAGGCCCGTTAAAGTGAAGTTTTGGGTGCTCTGCCCCAGTGTACCCGCAGATGCCGGCCGCCACGCGCCCAAAAGAGCGCAAAAAACCACTAGTATGATTGCACGTGTCAAATGGATTTCCCCCAATCCCGAGATACTGTCACCCGATGGTAGCATTGCCCGTAAGGATTGATTGCGATGCAACCCAACGCTCTGGTTTTCGTTGAAGCCGACCCGGCGGAGCCTGGAGCCGCCGGCTTGATAGCGGCGCTGGATCGCGATCTTGGCGCGCGCTATCCCGGCCTTGAAATCCATGGAATTGACGCGGCGAATTTCCGTGCAGCGGGCGGTGTGTTCCTGATTGGGCGCAGTGATGGGCAAGCTGTTGCTTGCGGCGCTCTGCGGCCCATGGAGGCCGGCGCGGTGGAAGTGAAGCGTATGTATGTGCGCGACGCTCATCGCAGGCGTGGCTTTGCGCGAGCCATGCTCAGGGCGCTGGAAGAGATGGCCGTACGGCGCGGGTACCGGGTTATTCGCCTGGAGACCGGCGGCAGCCAGCCGGAGGCCATTGCGCTCTATGAGAGCGCGGGTTACCAAAAGATTCCTTGCTATGGCGATCACGCGGGCGATCCGCTGTCGCGGTGTTTTGAAAAGCGGCTGGACGGCTAGATCCGCTCGAACTGATGAACCGTTAACTCGCTTTCCACGTCTCCGGTGTGTTTGATCTGCGCTGGCTCAAACAACATCACTTCTACTTCCTGTTCCGCCACCGGCCGATGCTCCACGCCACGCGGGACGATGATGAATTCGCCCTCCTGCAGCGTGACGCTGCGGTCGCGGAAGTCCATGCGGAAGCTACCGCGCATCACCAGAAACAGTTCATCTTCGGCCGCATGGTCGTGCCATAGGAACTCGCCTTGGAATTTGACCAGCTTCACCTGCTGGCCATTGAGATCGCCCACCACGCGCGGATTCCAATGATCGGAAAATAACGCCAGCTTCTCGCGGATGTTAACCTTTTCCATGCGAAAAGATTAACAAATTCACTATTCCCCGGAACCCGGCGTCCAGGCCACGCCGCGCAGAACCTCTGCAAATCCAGCCGTGCGCAGCGGCACGAAGGTCTCGAAGGAAGCGATTTTTGGACTGGTGTTCTTCAACAAGTCGGTGATGGCAACCAACTGATTGGGATCCGCGCCCGTATCGCCATCTCCGCTGATCGTGGACGTAATGGCCCAAATGGTGACCAGCCCGAAACCGTCCACCCGGCCGGTGATGTTGCGCAATCCGTCGGCTGCTGGAGCCCACGGCAATCCGGTAGCGGTGTTGGTGCCGGTTGGAAAGCCCGGTATGTTGTACGCCGTGCCGAGCTTCAACCCATTTTGAAGCGTGTAGGCCAGGTTCCAGGTGTTGGTGGACGAATCAAAAACCCACTTCTGCAGGCCAGCAGTAGTTTGCGCCGCGGCGTGCGTGTACAGATCGGTGCCGCCGGTGTATCCGTCGCCTTCATCGGCGACATACAAGGTGTTGGCGTCGGCGAACCACAGGCCGAAGGGAAAGGCAGTGGTAGTTGCACTCTTGTTAGGAATCGAGGGGAATCCGGCCAGGATGCACATGTTGTTCGGCAGGCCATCGGTCTGTAAAGTCGATGGGTCGTAGCTGAGCGGGGTGGTGGGCAACGCTGCGCCGGCCACCGGAACGCCCACACCGTTGGGACAGGCTGTGCCTGTGGTGTCGACGAAGTAAACTGTGTTCACTCCGTTGCTGCCGCTTCCTTTTGTGAAATACAGAACGTTATTGAAAATCCTGATCCCGCGGAAGTTGTCGTCTTTTCCGATCTTGTCGGCTTTGCCGCCGAGCTCGGTTACTGAAAAGCTGGCAACCGGCGTGGGAGTTCCCGGCATCTGTCCCACCTCTGGGCTGGTGGAGGGCGTGAGGATCTGCGCTCCTGCTCCCAAAACAACGCCATCCGGTTGCGGATTGTTGCCATTGCCGGCGTTTCCGGCGGTGCAGTAAACATCGGCGCCTGCCAGGCGATTGAGAATCACTGCGCGGCCGTTGTTTCCGCTATAGGCATTCG
>DATHNM010000527.1:0-9077 GCA_035486095.1 Bryobacteraceae bacterium | reverse complement strand
CGCTGTGGTGTGCCGCAGCGCACCGGCCTCACCGTGCCGCGCCTGGCTCCCTTCGGAATGTATCGGACCAAAGACGGCTACGTTTCCATCTGCGCGCCCACTGAAGCATTCGCACACTCTTTGTTTCAGGCCATTGGCCGGCCGGACCTGGCCACCGATGCCCGTTTCGCCAAGCGTGACGACCGCGTGGTGAACGTGGCCGAAATGGATACCATCGTCGCGGACTTCACCGGTTCCAGAACCAACGCGGAAGTGGTCGCCGCGCTGGAGCCATTTGGCGTGCCGGCCGCCGAAGTACGGGACCCCGAGAGTGCGGTGCGCGATCCCCGCGTGGTCGCTCGAGGCGAGACCGTGCCGCTGCCACATCCCAAATACGGCATGGTGGAGGATGTTTACGGAATGGGGCTGCCAATTAAGTTTTCCGCCGCGCAAGCCGGTTTCGACGCGCCGCCTCCGGACCTGGGAGAGCATAACCATGCCGTGTTTTGCGAGCGTCTGGGATATTCCGAAGAGCGCCTGGCAGAGTTGAAAACGAAGCAGGTAATCTAGAACGGTGTGGCGCACGCACTCAGGCCGGCGCCGGGCGAGCACCAACCGATGACGCCAGCGATCTCGGCCCTCACAAATGTCTACCTGCAGCGCCCCGTGCGCCAGCGCGACAGACCATTAATCGGGATAACTTCCAATACCGTCCCGTGGGAGCTGATACGAGCGGCAGGATTCGATCCCATTCTGCTCAGTCCTGGCCCGCAATACAAGCCATCAGCCGAAGTCTACCTGGAAACAGTCTTCAGCCAGCGCATCAAATCCATCTTCCATTTTCTGATCTCAAACGACAGTGCTTTACTGCGTGCCGTAGTGATTCCCAGAACGTCCGAGCAGGAGCACAAACTATACCTGTACCTGCGGGAAGTGGTTCGCCAAGGCGTGGAACAAGCGCCCCAGCCAATCCTCTACAACCTGCTGCACGCCCGGTCGCCCGAAGCGCAGGCGTACGGATTGGAACGAACGCGCGCCTTGCAATTCACATTGGAACAACTGGCCGGCCACGCTATAGAGCCTGATGCTTTCTCGGCGGCCATCGCCGAAGGGAACGCCGCGCGTTGCGCCATGCGAGCGTTATTGCAGCAGCGGGAAGGCCCAGCGCCGAAACTCAACGGATCGGAAGCGCTGGCGCTGATTGGCGCGCGGTATTTTATGGATGGCGCGGAGTACGCGCTCCATGCCCAGCAAGCCCTGCAGGAAATCCTGGCGCGGCCCCCGCTCCCTGGACCTCGGATTCTAATCAAGGGCCCTCCAATCGACACTCCCGATTTTTGCGCGGCCGTGGAGGCCCAAGGAGCCATTGTGGTGGCCGAAGACGATTGGTGGGGATCGCGCGCCGCGGGCCGTGACATCGATGCCGGCATGGAACCCATCCAAGCCATTTTCGAGAAATACTATTTCGATGCTCCCAGTCCGCGCGTTTTCCCGGCCGTGGTCGCCGACGCCTGGTTTCAGCGAAATGTATCTGAAGTGGATGGCGTGATCTTTCACTTGCCCCAGGAAGACGACATCATTGGTTGGGATTACCCGCGTCTGCGTGCTTTTCTTGACGACCGCGCCATTCCACATGTGATGCTGCGCGATACATCGCCGGATGAAATCGGCGTGTTTGTCCGGAGGCTCGAAAATGGCTGAGAAGCAGTTGCAATGCACGCTACGCGCGGCCGAACACCAAAAGGCCTGGTTCGCTCAGCTGCGCGAAGACGTTTTTGAAAAGCAAAAACCCTACGCCATCGTGCAAGCCGACATGCCGCTGGAGTTGTTTCACGCCCTGGACGTTCCGGTAGTAAGCAATCAGTGGTGGGCCGCCATGGTGGCCGCCAAACGCCTGGCGCCTCACTATCTGGATGGCCTCAACGCACTGGGCTATCACGATGGCCTGTGCCGCTACTGCAGCTTGTCGCTGGCCTCCACCATCGCGGGCGATCCCGCGCAAGCACCCTGGGGCGGCCTGCCAAAACCTGCCCTGCTCTCGGCCCGCCTGACTTGCGATTGCATCCAGAGAGTCTTTGAAACCTGGGCGGCCAAACTGGATGCACCGTTTTTTCCATTGGATGCCCCGGGCGCGTCCGAACTCCCGCCGCGCTGGTGGGAGCTCAGCCGTTACCGCTGGAACGAACTCTTCGAAACCCACCGTCTGGATTTCATGGTGGCGCAGTTTCATTCTTTGATTAGAAAATTGGAAGAGATCACCGGCAGCACGTTCAGCCTCGATCGCCTGCGCGCCCTGATGGAAGGCGTCAATCAACAGGAACAATATTTCGACGAGGTACGCGAGATGATTTGCCGCGCGCCCCAGACGCCTGTGCGGATGCACGAGCAGGTAAGCAACGTAATGGCGGCACAGTGGCTGCGCGGCAGCGAATGGGCCATCGCGCATGCTAAAGCGTTTCGAGACGAAGTGCGGCAGCGCGTGGATGCCGGGGTGCCGGCATGCCCGTCTGAAAACCTGCGCCTCATGTGGGTGGGCGCCGGCCTGTGGCACGACACCGATTTCTACACCGCGTTTGAAGAGCAGTACGGCGCGGTATTTGTATGGTCCATGTACCTGGCTTTCGGGCCGGACGGTTATATTCGCTACGGCCTGGACCATCCTTTGCGCGCGCTGGCCAGCCGCACCGTCAGCTTCAACGAACAGCTTCACAATCCGCCATGGGCCAACGAGTGGATTGTGGATCAGGCGAAAAGGCATCGCATAGACGCCGCGCTGGTGCTGGAACCGCTTGGCACGCGTCCGTCAGCCACCGGCAATCTGTTCATCGAACGGGCGCTTGAAAACGCCGGCATTCCGGTTCTTCCAGTTGTCGCGGACATGGTGGATGCGCGCGGATGGAACGGTCTTGAAATGCGTCAAAAGGTGCATACTTTTCTGGAACGCGTGTAATGCCGCAAGAATACGATTTCGATTAAAGAAAGGACCACGCCGAAGGCAACGAAATACCAGCCGGCTGTGAACCCGCCAGTGCGGTCGCGCAACATTCCCAAAACCTGTGGTCCAACGTATCCGAAGAGCCCTCCGCCCAGCCCCACCACGCCCATCACGGGACCAATCTCGCTGCGCCCCACCACTTCACCGGCCAGCGCGAAGATCTGATTCGTGGCGCACAGACCTAGCGAGATCACCAGCGCGGTGGCAATGCGGAAGACCAGCAGATTCGGGACCATCATCGCGAAACAGGCTGGAACCAGAAGCACCGCAAGCCCGATCATCATGTCCCAGCGGTCGACTTGTCGCACAGATAACCAAACAGAATGTTGACGAAGATCGCGACGATGTAGCTGGTGCTGATCACCAAGGCGCTCTCCATGGCCCCCAACTGGAAGGTGGTCTTCACCGCGGATGGAACGAAAAATGTGGCGCTGAATCCGCCCATGTTGATCAGGCCCAGCAGCACCATGCTCCATACCACCGGTGTTCGAAATGCACTTCTACTGGGCGCGGATGGCCCGTGCCCGTGGAGCGAAGTTTGCTGGCTGGGTGCGGCGGCCTGGTAACCGAGCCAGAAAACTCCCGCACCGATAAACGCCATGACCGCGAACCCTATTATGCCGCCGCGCCAGCCGTACGGTTCCGCGATGACTGTGCCGAAAGGTGCGCCAATCACCGAGGCCAAGGATGCCATGGCGCCCAGAATGCCCATCGCTCTACTACGAAATTCCGCTGGCGAAACTAGCGCGATGGACGTCATCACGCAGACAAAAGCCACTCGATATCCGAGCAGCCAAACCACGCGAGCCCCCAACGCCCATCCGTAAGTGGCGGCCTGGCTCAGCAGCAACAACCCAATCGCGACGCCCAACAACCCGCCCGTGAGTGCCGCCTTTTCGCCGATTCGCTTGGCCAACATTCCAGCAGGCACGCTCACCACCATCGCCACCAGACCGTAGAGTCCAGTGAACAACCCGATCTGCGAATAGCTGAGACTGAAATCTTTTTGGATGGCAGGCAGGAGCGGCGAGAAGCCCAGGCTGGACATTTGAATCGCCATCATCGCCGCGATGGTGGCGGCGAACGAAAACACCCAACTTCGGCCGGAAGAAGGCACAGGCTCTATACTACGCGGGAAAACACTGCCGGAGAAGTTTCTTGAAGGCCAGCATCGCCGCCGTCAGCTTTCCCTTGCGATGGGCCAGCACCAAACTGACCACGGGCGCCGCAGTCCACGCCAGCGGTTTCACCACCACGCCACGGGGAAGAATGGACGCCGCATAATCGGGCAAAAGCGCGAAGCCGATGCCCGCGCGAATCATGTTCAGGTTTCCCAGGATGTTGTCGGCCTGCTGCACCACGCGCGGATGCAAGCCTGAGCGCTCGCAAAATGCCTGCACGGCATCGTGCAATTCGGGCGATCCTTCGCGCGACACCATGATGAAAGGCACCGCGTTCAACTGGCGTATGGACACCGTTTTCCGCCGCGCCAAAGGATGCCTGGCGGGAAGGCCGGCCAACAGCTTCTCCCAAAGTATGTCCTCTACTTCCAGCCGCGGATCCTCAAAAGGTCCGCGCAGCAGCCCAAAATCCAGCGAACCGGTGGCCAGCAAACGCTTCTGTTCGGCGGATGGCAGGTTATGAAATACCAGGCGCACCTTCGGCAGGCTGGGTTCAACCAGCGGAATTAACTTCGGCAGAATTTTGATTTCGGCCGCGGGAACCACGCCGATGACCAGTTCGGTGAAGGTTCCCTGCTGCGCCCGCACTGCGCGCTGCCCAGCGCGCTCCACGCGCGCCAAAATCTCACGCGCGTCCGCCAGAAAAACCTTGCCTCCAGGAGTGAGAGCCACGTGGTGCTTGCCGCGATCCAGCAGCGCAACACCCACGTCCGCCTCCAGATGTTTGATCTGCTGGCTCAGCGAGGGCTGCGCCGTGTTCAGCCGCTGAGCCGCGCGCGTAAAATTCAGCTCTTCGGCCACCGCCACGAAGTAACGCAGGTGCCGCAGCTCCATGGCGTCCAGTTTAGACGTGCCACGTCTTAGAACACAACTGGCCAGCTCTTTCCGAAGGGGCCATGGGTTCAACTAAACTCCGGGGATGGACGTGACCGACGATTTCGATCCGCTGGCCGCCGAAGATCTCACGAGCGCGCACGATCTTTATCGCGACATGCGCGGCCGCTGCCCGGTGGCGCACAGCAACGCGTGGAACGGCTTCTGGGCTTTGATGCGGTATGACGATGTGGTGCGCGCGCTGCGCCAACCGGACACATTCATCACGTCGGTTCAAAACGTGGTCCCGAAAGTTGCATTCACGGGCCGGCGCCCTCCGTTGCATTTCGATCCGCCCGATCATACCCCATACCGGCGCACGCTGAACCCGTTCTTCACCGAGAAAAAGATGCTGGCTCTGGAGCCGGCTGTGCGAGCGATCACCATCCGGTTGTTGGAGCCGCTCATCGATGCGGGCGGCGGCGAGGTTTGCTCGGAGTTCACGCGCAAGCTGCCCGGTCATGTTTTCGCGGAGTTCTTTCACCTCTCGCCGGAGCTTTCCATGTCGATCAAGGAAACCAGCGTGATCTACAACCAGGCGTTGCAGGAGGCCAATGACGAACTGGTGAAGGAAACCAGCTTGCGCCTGTACGAGCTGGCGCGGCTGATTATTGAATTGCGCAAGGCCCAGCCGTGGGATCCGGCCGAGGATCCCACCAGCGCTCTGCTGCAGGCGCGCGGCAACGATGGCGAGCTTCTGCCCGAGAACCTGGTTTTGGGAACCATTCGCCAGATGATTGTGGTGGGCATGATTGCGCCCAGCGTGATGATCGGGTGTATTCTGGTGCACTTGGCGCAGCATCCAGAAATTGAAAGGCAGTTGCGGGAGGAGCCGGATTTGATTCCGGCGGCAGTGGAAGAATATCTGCGCCTGTTCACGCCTTATCGCGGATTCGCCCGCACCGCCAGGCAAGATGTCGAATTCGGCGGACGTACCATTCGCAAGGATGAACCAATCGCGCTGGTGTACGCGTCCGCGAACCGGGACGAGGCCGTATTTGCCAATCCGGACGAATTCATTTTGAACCGGCCCAATATCGATAAACATATTGCGTTCGGTTTGGGCCCGCATCGCTGCGCCGGAGCTCCGTTGGGCCGCATGATGCTGCAAGTTACGCTGGAGGAACTCCTGCGCCGCGCGAAGGTCAAAGGCTTGGCGGGAGAAGTGGTGATGACGCGCTGGCCGGAGTGGGGCGTGCTCTCAGCTCCCGTGCAGCTTGAACGCCTATGAGCCTTGAACGCTTATGAGCAACGACAAACGTTGGCTGGCGCCGTACGTGGCTACGCTGTTCGCCATGCTGGCGCTGCAAATGTCGAACCTCGGCTTTTCGCCGCTGCTGCCTTCCATCCGCGAAGCGTTCCACATGAGTTTCGCGCAGATGGGCCTGTTCGCGGGAATGTATGGGCTGCTCTCCATTGTCTGGAGCGTCCCCGCGGGACTTCTCGCGAAACGATTCGGAGAGAAGCTGATCCTTGCAGCGGGATTGGCGACCGTTGCCGTGGGATTAGCGGCGTTGAGTATCGCACCCAGTTTCATAACCGCGTTTGGGGCGCGGGCCTTGTGGCTCACCGGCTATCGATTCACATTTGTATGCGTGATGGTAGCGGTTGCACTGACCGCTCCACGCTCCTTGCGCGGCGCGTCCATGGGGATACTGGGCGCCATTTCCGCGCTGGCGTCGGTCATCGGTGCGCCGTTGGGGGGAATCATCGGCCGGGGTTTCGGATGGCGGAACGGAATATTGGCTTACGCTGGGGTGGCGCTCGCCGGGGCGCTGGTGTTTGTCAGCTTCTATCGGAATAAACGCGATTTGGCTGAGCCACATGTTGTCCACGCGGGCGCGGTGCCGTCTAGCGCGTTCCGGAACCCATTGGTCTGGTTGCTGGCAGTACTCTCGGGCTTGGCCGGAATGGGAAGCCTGAGTGCAAATTTCTTTGTGCCCTCCGCCGCACAGGCCTTGTTCCATTTAGATCAAGTGGGCGCGTCCTACCTGATTAGCACAGGCTTCACGCTAGCCATCTTTGTGAATCTGCTGTTCGGGTTTTTGATGGATCGCTTCCATCGCTGGAAGGTGATGGCGGCTCTGGCAGCTTTAGGAATGCTAGGCGGCATTGCGATGACATCGCACGATCTGCTGGTTTTTCGCGTCGGAACAGCGTTGGTGCTGGCTTTAGGGCACGCCGGGATTCAACAATCCTACACGCTGGCCGCCGATGTGCTTCGCGGCCGTGAGATGGGCAATGTCATGGGAGTTGTCAGCATGGTGGCCGGCGTGTTCTCATTCCTTGGGCCGCAGATGCTCGGGTTGCTGCGGGATTGGAGCGGCGGCTTTGTGGCCGGTTGGTACTTTATCATCGGCGCCGCTGCTGCAACGTTATTGCTGGTGCTGGCGCTGTGGAGTTATTCGTCGCGTCAGCTGCGAATAAGCGTTGGAGTATCGCTGGCGGTTTTGCTGGCCGCCGCACTGCCGGCTTTTTCGCAGGAGCAAGTTCGCTGGTTGGAGCCCGGCAAGGGCGGCATACTACCGGCCGAGTTTCAGTTTGACGACGGCCGCGGAAAACTCGGAGTGGTGAACGCTTCCGGCCCTGTGGATACCTCCGGGCACCCGTTCTTTGAGCCGCTAGGCGCAAACGGCCGCGCCTGTGTGACGTGCCATCAACCCGCGTACGCCATGACTATTTCAGTGGACGCGGTTCGCGAGCGATGGAAAGCGACACAAGGCAAGGATCCGTTGTTTGCCGCGGTGGATGGAGCCAACTGTCCCGATCTTCCGCCGGAGAAGGAAAGCTCTCATTCACTGCTGCTGAATCGCGGGTTGATCCGCCTGGCCATTCCTTGGCCACCCGCAAAAGCCAAACCGGAGTTTTCAATCGAAGTAGTGAGCGACCCCACCGGTTGCAACACCAGCACGGCTTATGGGCTGCACAGCGCGAACCCGTCGATTTCCGTATTCCGGCGTCCGCGCATGGCTGCGAATCTGAAGTACGCCACCAATCCAACTCCTCAGTTCGCGCTGAAGCTGGGCGGCCTGGCCGATCTCGACCCGGAGACTGGACATCCGGTCAGTATGAATTTTATGGCCGATGCGCGCGAGCCCAGTCTGCGCTCACAAGCCCGCAATGCCGCGCTACAGCACGGCGAGAGCCGCACTCCCATACCCGAGTCGCGATTACAGCGCATTGTCGATTTCGAAAGCCAGATTTATGTGGCGCAGATTTTCGACTCTCAAGCCGGCCATCTGACCGAGCCGGGCGGCCCCACGGCGCTTGGTCCGCGCGCGATGGCGGAGCACCGTCCGGGCGTGCTGGGCGACAACGATTACGATCCGGTTTTTCAGTTGTTCGATGTCTGGAAGCAACCGGCGCAATCGGCCGAGGCGCAATTCCGCGCGTCGGTGGCCCGGGGTAACGACATTTTCATGTTCAGGCAATTCTGGCTGCGCGATGCAACGCACATCAACTCGATTGGCTTGGGCAATCCGCTCAAGAGAACTTGCGCCACCTGCCATAACGCACAGATGACCGGTCAGGATCTTTCGGCCGGGTGGGTGGATGTGGGCACCACGAACTATCCCACGTGGACCGAGCCGCCGCTTTATAGTGAATCCCGCGAACTGCCGGTGTTCAAGATTACTTGCGACAAAAACGCGCCGCCGCATCCTTATCTGGGCCGGGTAATTTACACCAGCGATCCAGGACGCGCGCTGATTTCGGGCCGCTGTATCGACGTGGGATCCATCGTGATGCAGCAATTTCGCGGCCTTGCGGCGCGCGCGCCCTATTTTTCCAACGGCTCCATGAAGTCGCTTCGCGAACTGGTGGATTTTTACGATCGCCGCTTCGATATGAAATTAACAGAGCCGGAAAAGCAGGACCTGGTGAATTTTCTGGGGGTTCTCTGATGCGCTTCCTTCTGTTGCTGGCCGCTTCGTTGCCGGCTCTGGCTCAGCACATCAATTTTATGGCTTGTCCGGTGGTCCGCGACACCAAGACCGTTCCGTGTTTTCTTGCCGAGTATCAGGGGGAAACGTATTTCCTGGGAATTCAAC
>DATHNM010000526.1:0-4450 GCA_035486095.1 Bryobacteraceae bacterium | reverse complement strand
GACGACGTGGAAGCGCGCAAAGTCCGCGGCGTCTCGCAAACCTTGACCATCAATCCGTATTCCCCGCCCTGGGGTTTTCAAGCGCTCGGCGGAGTGGCGGTGATCGCCGATAACACCTGGGCCGCGATGCAGGGTCGCAGGAAACTGAAAGTGGACTGGGATCTGGGCCCGAACGCCGATTACGATTCGGCGGCGTACAAGAAGAGCCTGCAGGAGACCGCGCGTCAAACCTGCAAGCCCGCGCGCAACGATGGCGACGTGGATGCCGCGTTTGCCAAGGCCGCTAAAACCATCGAGGCCGAATACTACGTTCCACATCTGGCGCACGCATCCATGGAGCCCCCGGTGGCCCTGGCGCAGTTCAAGGACGGCAAAGTCATTTGTTGGGTACCCACCCAGAACCCGCAAGCGGTGCAAGATACAGTTGCCAAAGCGGTGGGTATCAAGCCGGAAGACGTCACCTGCCACGTAACGCTGCTGGGCGGCGGCTTCGGACGAAAATCGAAGCCTGATTATTGTGCCGAAGCGGCGCTGCTTTCCAAGCAACTGGGCAAGCCGGTGAAGGTGGTCTGGAGCCGCGAAGACGACATCCATTTCGACTACTACCACGCCGTGGCCGCCATGTACATGAAGGCAGCCATCGATGAAAAGGGCCGTCCCACGGCCTGGCTGCAGCGCAGCGTATTCCCGCCCATCGCCTCCATGAACGATGCATCGGCTCGCTACGCCAGCTTCGAGCTGAGTCTGGGATGGACCGATGTGCCATACGAAATTCCGAACTTCCGCGCCGAAGTAGGACCGGCGGAAGCCAAGGTGCGCATCGGGTGGCTGCGATCGGTGGCCAACATCCCGCATGCGTTCGCCGTGCAATCGTTCACCGATGAACTGGCGGCGGCGTCCAGCCGCGACCGCGTGGAATATTTGCTGGATGTTGTGGGCAGTCCCCGTATTATCGACACCCGTCCCCCGGACGCCCGAAAAGTGGCCGACCCCTACGCTATCGATACGGCGCGCTTCCGGCGGGTGATTGAGACGGTGGCGGAACAATCGGGCTGGGCGAATTACAAGCCGGGCAACGGGCGCGCGCTGGGAATCGCCGTGCACCGCAGCTTCCTGACTTACGTCGCAACGGTGGTGGAGGTGGAAGTGGACAATGGAAAGCTTCGCATCCCGCGCGTCCATATCGCCCTTGACACCGGCAAGGTGGTCAATCCGGATCGTGTTCGCGCCCAGTTTGAGGGCGCGTCGGTATTTGGCGCGACCGTGGCGATGATGGGCGAGATCACGGCCGCCAACGGCCGGGTTCAACAATCGAATTTCAACAACTATCCGGTGGCGCGCATGAACGAAGCGCCGGTCGAAACGCATGTTCACATCGTTGCCAGCGACGCACCGCCGGCCGGCGTGGGTGAGCCCGGAGTTCCGCCCATGTCCCCGGCTATCTGTAACGCGATTTTCGCGGCCACGGGCAAGCGAATTCGGGAATTGCCCATCAAGAAGCAACTGAGCTGAGAGCCGGCTTCAGCTAACATGAATAGTTCAACTGAAGGAGGCACATTCGTGTCCTGGAAAAAGTGTGTTACCGTCCTTGCTCTAGCCGCGGCTTCTCTGGCCGCCCAGAACGCACCCGCGCATCACGCGCCCAAGCCGCCCAAATCGCTGCGGCTTTATGTCTTCGATTGCGGCGTGTTGAAACCGGCGGACGCGAAATCTTTCGGCTTCGACAAAGTCTCGGAGTTAAAGATGTCGGTGCCCTGCTTCTTGATCGCGCATCCCAAAGGCACTCTGATGTGGGACGTCGGTGTGGTTCCCGATAGCGATTTCAAAGGCGATGGGAGTCCGGTGAAGCAAGGCTTCATTGAGGTGGCCAAGCCGCTCAAGCCGCAGCTGGAAGCTCTGGGCTACGAGCCAGAAGACATCAAGTACCTGGCAATGTCGCATTACCATATCGATCACAGCGCGAACGCCAACATGTTCGCAGGTTCCACCTGGCTGGTCTCGCAGGCCGAGCGCGACATCATGTTTTCCGATAAACCAGCGGCCGTGCGCGCGCCCAAGAACTACAGCGCGTTGAAGGACAGCAAGACCACCATCCTGCCGGCCACCACCGACTACGACGTGTTCGGCGATGGCAGCGTGATCATCAAACCCACTCCCGGCCACACACCGGGCCATCAGGTGCTCTTCTTGAAATTACCCAAGACCGGTCCGGTTCTGGTGGCGGGCGACCTGTATCATTACAACGAAGAGCGCAATACCGATCACGTGCCGAACTTTGAATACAACAAGGAGCAATCCCTCGCCAGCCGCGCCAAGATCGAGGAATTCCTCAAGACATCGGGCGCGCAACTGTGGATCGAGCACGACTTTACCGCCAACGCCAAGCTGAAAAAATCGCCCGCGTATTACGAATAGGCCTGTACACGACCTATGCCGAAACTCCAGCTTACGCTGGCCTGCTGGAATTACGATCGCACGCGCGCGTTGCTGGAAGGGCGTGTCACGGTGGACGGCGTCGATCTGAATTACCTTAATCTTCCGGTGGAAGAGACTTTTTTCCGCATGCTGCGGCATCGCGAGTTCGATGTTGCCGAGATGTCGCTGTCGTCGTACACCCTGTCGCTCTTCCGCGAAAATCCGCCGTTCATCGCCATCCCCGTCTTTCCTTCGCGCATGTTCCGGCACTCCTGCATTTACATCCACGCCGGCAGCGGTATTCGTGAGCCGAAGGACTTGATCGGCAAGCGCGTGGGCAGCCCCGAATATCAGATGACCGCACCCGTTTGGATCCGCGGAATTCTGAACGACGAGTATGGCGTGCCGCTCACCAGCGCATCCTATTTCACCGGTGGGGAGGAGCAGCCCGGACGTCCGGAAAAAATCGCTCTCTCATTGCCGCCCGAATTTCGCGTACAGCCGATTCCCGCGGATAAAACGCTTTCACGGATGATTGACTCGGGCGAAATCGACGCGCTCTATACAGCGCGCGCGCCGTCGACCTTCCACCAGGGGTCCGCCGGTGTTCGCCGCCTTTTTGAAGACTACCAATCCGTTGAGCGCGAATATTATCTGAAGACCAAAATCTTCCCGATCATGCACGTGGTGGTGATTCGCCGCGACGTTTACGAAAAACATCGCTGGCTGGCGCAGTCACTATGCAAAGCCTTCGCGCTCGCGCAGCGCGACACCTATGAAGATCTGCACGAAATGGGAGCCCTGAAATCCATGCTGCCCTGGCTGGTGCAGCACGTGGCGGACACCGAAAAGCTGATGGGCCGGGACTTCTGGCCGTACGGGCTGGAACCGAACATGCATGTGCTGCAGACCTTCCTGCGCTATTCGCATGAACAAGGCTTGGCCAAGCGGCTGCTTGCGCCGGCCGAACTGTTCGCTCCTGAGTCACTCGAATCGTTCAAAATCTGATCGCAAATGACGCAGCCATGGTGGGCGCTTAGCCGCGGAGATCTGGATACTACGGTGGCGCAGGTCGGCACCAATCTTGCGCAAATGGTGATCCCGGTTTTCCTGTTGATCCCCATCGGAATCTCGGCTGGATTCAGCGTCACGCACCTGCTGCCCGGCTACGCTCTGGGCTTTCTGGCCGGCTCACTAGGCCTGGTTTTTCTCGCCGAACGGCTGGCGCGCCGCGAAGGGCGAACCAACGTCACGGCTCACGTTTACGGCAACAATGTGCCCGCCATCATCGCCTACACGCTCTCGATCATCCTGCCGGTTTATCTACAGACGCACGATGTAAATCAAGCTTGGGAGATCGGCGCGGCGGCGGTGGTCTGGACCGGCATCATCAAGCTGGTAGCGGCGCCCTTTGCTGGAATCTTTCGCAGATTCATTCCCGCTCCGGCAGCGATGACGGTGTTCGGAGCAGCCATGTACAGCTATCTCGCGCTGGTGCTGCTGCAGCGGGTGTTCGATCAACCACTCATCGGCCTGATCGCCCTCTCCATCATCTTTACCAGCGTCCTGGCCGGCATCCCCATCACCCGCTGGCGCATTCCGCCGTTCATCGCGGCCTGGATTGTCCCGCTTTCCGTGGCGCTGGCTCTTGGATATGTGCATCCCGTTTGGTCAGGCTGGTCGTTCCAGCTTCCTTTCGCCGCGACGCAGGAACCGTGGCGCGCCCTGCTGCTGGCACTGCCCTATCTTTCGGTGATCGCGCCCATTGCGATTTATCAAGTTCTGCAGGATATCGCCGCGGTGGCGGGCGCCGCAGCCGCGGGCGACGATTATGACGCGCGCGCCGTCCTGGCCTGCGATGGACTGGGAACTCTGGTGTGTGGCCTGGCCGGAGGCGTCATCTCGCCGGTGATTTATGCCATGCACCCGTCCTACAAAGCTGTGGGCGCACGGATCAGCTTCGCCTTCTGGACACCCGTGGTGTTCCTCGGGGTGGTGATCAGCGGGCTCACAATTTTCGTGGCACAACTGTTTC
>DATHNM010000525.1:0-4490 GCA_035486095.1 Bryobacteraceae bacterium | reverse complement strand
CTGGCTGCGCGCCAGTTTCCGATGCTCTTCGACGTGTTGCGCGAGGTTCCCGGGCTGCAAGTGGATGCTTACGGTCCGCCTGGAACGCTGGCCGAGGTGTTCACACGGGGAGCGGACAGCACCGGCACCCTGGTGTTGCTGGACGGTGTTCCCTTGAACGATCCGGGCGGCAGTTTGCACCTGGAGAACATCACGTCCGAAGGTCTGGACCGCGTGGAAGTGGTGCGGGGGCCGGAAAGCGCGCTCTTCGGAGCCGAAGCCGCAGCCGGCGTGATCCAGCTTTTCAGCAAACACGGCGATCCGGAGAACGCCGTTCCGCACGGTTCCGTTTCCTACGAGCGAGGCAGCTTCCAGACAGACCGTTGGATCGCCAATCTCAACGGCGGTTTTCTCTCGCGCTTCGATTATTCGCTGACCGGGTCCGAATTCCATACCGTGGGCGAGTGGCCCAACACGTTCAACCGCAACAATAGCGGCACGGTCAACATGGGCTATAAGATTTCGGACTCCACACAACTGCGCGGCGTCTTCCGTGTTTACGATGCAATCGCGGGCATACCCGGCCAGATAGCCTATGGCATCGACGATCAGGTGCCGAACGAACATGAGCGCGACGACACCGTCTCACTGCGGCTGGATGACAGCCGTGGATCGAATTACCGGCAGCAGTTTACTTTCGGCTTTCACCGCCTGAGCGATCGCTACAACGACGATGAGCCTTTTGGAGAGCAGCCGCTGGCGGCTCTGGTGCAGAATGTCGCTGGGCCTCCGGCGGCGGTGTACTTCGTTACCCTGGTGAATCCCAACGCGCCGCCCAGCGTGATTCCTCCCGGGCTCACGCTGGTTCAAACCGACGCCTTCTTCGGCCCTTCCGATTCGCTCAATCTCGCCGAGCGGAAAACCGCCGGATATCAAGGCACACTCTCTTACCACGGCGGGGCGCTGGTTTTTGGCTACGACTATCAGGATCAAAGCGGAGTTCTTTCGGGCGTGGTGGCCTCACGCACCAACAATGGCTTCTTCGCGAACGTGCAACAGAACTTCGGCCATCGGATCTTTCTGAGCGGCGGTGCGCGCGTGGAACACAGCAGTGCCTTTGGCACCATCGGCTCCGGACGCGCCGGCGCCAGTTTCCTGCTGCTGGGCGAACATGGCCCGCTTTCTTCCACTTCGCTCCGCTTGAGCGCTGGACGCGGCGTCACCGAGCCCAGCCTGCTGGAAAACTATGCCCAGGCGGCGCCCTTTTACTTCGGAAATCCCGCGCTGAGGCCCGAAACAACCACCACCTTCGAGGCCGCGCTGGTTTCGGAATGGTGGGGCCGCCGCGTGAAAACGGAAGTGGCGGCGTTCCGCAATTCGTTCCACGATCTGATCGCCTTCGTGGGCGACACCTGGGAAAATATCGAGGCCAGTTGGGGCAGAGGCGTGGAAACTTCCGCGCAGGCGCGGGTGGCCAACAACATCCTGATCACCGGCGCTTATATGTTCCTGGACACACGCATCACCGCATCCACCTCGCCCGAGTCTTCCGATACCGGCATTGGCGAGCAGCTGGTTCGCCGCCCGCGCAATTCGGGATCCGTTTCCATCGCGCTGACGCCCAAGCGCTGGTCGCTGGTGGTGGGCGGCAGTTTCGTGGGCCAGCGGCAGGATGCCGATTTCACTTTTGGCATCACCCGCAACCCGGGCTATGAAAATATCTTCGCCAGCGCATCGTACGATATCGCGAAACACTTCACTCCGTTTCTGAGAGCCAACAATCTGCTCAACGAACGCTATGAAGAGGTGCTGGGCTACCAGGCTCTCTCGCGCGGCATCTTAGGGGGCGTGCGCGTACACTGGTGACGCGGTGGGGTGAGATGATGGACGTATGTCCTCATCTCCACAAGCGCAGGCTCCGTCGCCGGGCGTCGTTTTTGATACCTTGCAGGCGTACCAGCGCAGCGTCGCGCTGAAAGCCGGCATCGATCTGGATCTGTTCACGGCGATCGCGGAAGGCAATCAGACTTTAAGTGCGATT
Organism: Bryobacteraceae bacterium; assembly: GCA_035486095.1. GTDB lineage: Bacteria > Acidobacteriota > Terriglobia > Bryobacterales > Bryobacteraceae > Palsa-89. The sequence continues at coordinate 2,470 of DATHNM010000525.1, read as the reverse complement.
GCCACCCGCATCCAGGCATCCGAGAAGGGCACGCGAGTGCTCTGCGACTACCTTTGCATGATGGGATTTCTCGTGAAGCAGGGCGCCGATTACACGCTGACGGCGGACTCGGCCGCTTTCCTGAATCGCCGGTCGCCCGCCTATCTGGGCAGCATGGCCAATTTCCTGATGAGTCCGCACATCGCCGAAATGTTTGAGGACATCACCGGCGTGATCCGGCACGGAGGCGCGCTGCCGAGCGACGATGGCGCACTGGAACCCGAGCATCCCATGTGGGTGGAGTTCGCCCGCTCCATGGCGCCCATGATGCAGATGCCGGCGGAATTGATTGCCCGGATGTTCGCGGGCAATTCAAAATCCATTCAAGTTCTGGATATCTCGGCCGGCCATGGATTGTACGGCATCGCTTTCGCCAGGCACAACCCGAACGCGAAGATTGTGGGGCTGGATTGGGCCAACGTGCTGGAAGTGGCGAAGGAAAATGCTGCCAAGGCGGGCGTGACAAAGCGCTACTCAACCATTCCCGGCAGCGCTTTTGACGTGGATCTGGGCAGCGGCTACGACATTGTTCTGATTCCGAATTTTCTGCATCATTTCGATCCGGCCACCAATGAGAAGCTGCTGCGCAAGGTGCATGCCGCGCTGGCGCCGGCTGGCTTCGCCGTTACGCCTGACTTCATTCCCAATGAAGATCGCATCTCGCCGCCCCGTGACGCCATGTTCAGCATGCAAATGCTAAGCACGCCCGCGGGCGACGCTTACACGTTCTCCGAGCTTGAAAAGATGTTCCACAATGCGGGATTCGCACGCAGCGAAATGCGCGAGTTGTCTCCGTTCCCGCAGCGCCTGGTAGTGTCGTACAAATAACTTGACGAACAGACTGGTTTTTGAAAATCTCAAGCACCGCCCCGTGCGGACGCTGCTCGGAGTGGTGGCCATCAGCATTCAGGTAACCATGGTTTTGACTCTGGTGGGTCTGAGCGATGGCATGCTGAACGAACAGGCCAGCCGTGCGCGCGGCGTGGGCGCGGACATTCTTATTCGTCCGTCGTCGGCTGCCAGCTCCATCATCGCTTCGGGCGGCCAGATGCTGGAGAAGATAATTCCACTGGTCATCGATAAAGAGCCGCACGTCACGGCTGCCAGCGGTACGCTTATCTTCGGAACGGACCTGTTCAATTACCTTACTGGCGTGGATCTGGCCACCTTCAATCAGTTGAACGGCGGATTTCGATTCGTGGCCGGCGGCCCTTTCCAGCAGCCGAACGATGTGATGGTGGACGAGGTTTACGCCGGCCAGCACAAGCTGCATGTCGGCGATATGGTCAACAACACGAATCATTCCTGGCGTGTGTCTGGAATTTTTGAACCCGGCATGCTGGCACGCATGGTGGTGCCTCTGGCCACGCTGCAGGACCTGACGGGAAACACTGGTAAGGTGAGCACCGTTTACGTGAAGACGGACCTTCCCGCCAACACCGCGGGCGTGATCTCAGACCTTTCCGGAAGGCTGAAAGCCTACAAAGTTTATTCGATGGAGGACTACACCAGCCTCTTCTCGGCGACCAACGTCCCCATGCTCACCGATTTCATTTGGGTGGTGGTTGGCGTGGGAGTGCTGGTTGGGTTCCTGGTGGTGTTTCTGTCTATGTACACGGCGGTGCTGGAACGCACGCGCGAGATCGGCGTATTAAAAGCGCTGGGCGCATCGCCTGCTTACATACTCAACATCCTGTTGCGCGAGACTGTGCTACTGGCCATTGCCGGCTCCATTCTCGGAATACTGCTCTCTTATGTGACGCGGTTCATCATCAGCGATCTGGTGCACAGCGCGCTCATTCAGGCCATTGTCCCTGCCTGGTGGCCGCGCGCCGCTGCCATCGCAATTGTCGGCGCTCTGCTGGGATCGCTCTACCCCGGTTTGAAGGCGGCGCGCCAGGATGCCATTGAGGCTTTGGCCTATGATTAACGGCCAGCCTATCATCTCCATCCGCGGCCTTCGAAAAACCTACCACGCCGGCGATGTGGACGTGCACGCGCTGCGCGGCGTGGACCTGGATGTTCAGCCGGGGGAATTTGTCTCCATTGTCGGGCCGTCCGGGTCGGGCAAATCCACCTTGTTCCACATCGTGGGCGGGTTGACGCCACCCACTTCGGGCAGCATCCACATCGCCGGCCGCGACCTTCTGGGAATGTCCGACGCCGAGCGCACCGAGTTGCGTAAGGCCACGGTAGGGTTCGTTTTTCAGAAATACAACCTGCTGCCGACGCTGACTGCCCGCGACAACATCGAGATTGCGCGCGACATTGCCCGTCGCAACGGCCCGCTTGATCCGCAATTTCTAGAGGTGTTGCGGCTGCTGGGCATCGCCGGCCGCCTGGATCACAAACCGCGCGCGTTGTCCGGCGGCGAGCAGCAGCGCGTGGCCATTGCGCGCGCCATTGTGAATCAACCCGCAATTTTACTGGC
>DATHNM010000524.1:0-5931 GCA_035486095.1 Bryobacteraceae bacterium | reverse complement strand
GCAGTGCACGTGCGCGCCCAGCCGCTCGAAAAGTTCGGGCGCCAGCACGGAAGCCGAACCGTTCGCGCAGTCGGCCACAATGTTCAGTCCATCCAGGCCGCCGGTCAGCGTTGCAGCCAGGTGATCCACGTAGGTACGGTCCAGGCCGGCGTTTACCGCGAGCGGCGCAGGGGTGGAATAGACCCCTGCATCGAGGAGCGAAAAAATCTCCTGCTCGAGGGCTTCTTCCTGCGCATCGGGCAGCTTATAGCCGGCATGACCAATCAGCTTGATGCCATTATCCCGATAGGGATTGTGCGACGCCGAGATCATCACGCCGGCCGCGAAGGGCCCGTTTTTGGCGAGGTAAGCGACGCCGGGGGTGGTGGTGACGCCCGCAAAATCTACCTTCACTTGATGCCGGGCCAGCCCGGTGGCCACTTCAGAAGCGATCCACGATCCCGATTCGCGGGTGTCCATTCCAATGACCACCTGACGATCTTGCTTCGATTCGATCACCCAGTGGCCCAGCGCCGCGCCCACTGCCTGCGCGGTCTTGGGATCGAGCGGCGGCTGGCCGGCCACTCCGCGAATTCCATCGGTTCCAAATAAAGCCCGCGCCACTAGCGGCCACCGTCCAGGATCTTTTCCAGCTTCACGCGCACCGTAATGTCGGACGGAGTGTCCACCAGCCTTACCTGGGCATCGCCGACATTCAGATGCGTGTGAAAGACCTTCTCTCCCACTACGTCGCTCAAGTCCAGGGGGTCGGTTCTTACCTGGTGGATTGCTTGGACGCGCAGTTCGGCGCCCCGGACGACGACCTTGTCCGGAGTAAACTGCTGGCTCACGATGCGATAACTGGGCGGCTTGTTCACGAATACCGGCTGTACGCGTTCTTCGGCGGCAATGAGCTGGTTAAAATGCAGTGTGATTTGCGAGGGAACGGAGCCATAGAAGACCACTCCGGACGGCAGATTGAGATTGCGGCCGCGGATGCTGTAGGTGCGTTCGCCCGCGTGGGCGTCGGACAAGTCCAGCACGACGGCCACTGTCGAGAGATTGTCGCGGGTAAGGCGGCCTGATGGGCCACGAACTTCCAGACGCACCCGATCCGGTAAATTGCCGTCGACGTCCAGGTCATCCGGCGGATTCTTAAAGTCCACCGGAACGGAAAGCGACGTCGCGACCTCCGGCTCGCGCGCCACAGCCACCCAGCAAGCAATGGCGATGACCAGCGAGAGAAGCTTCCAGGCCAGGTTGCGGGTGAACAGCTGTTTCATGGCCGGTCCAGACTCGATTGCTGCACGGCCGCCGGGGTGGAACGGGCGGGTGAAGCCGCGTTCCGCTTCTCGTCCCGATCCAGGCGCTCAGAAAGCAGGCGTTCCACGCGCTCCAGGGGAACGTCCAGCTCTATTTCTCCGAAAGTCGCGATCGATACCTGGCCGGTTTCCTCCGAGACCACAATCGCCACGCAATCCGATTCCTCGCTGATGCCCAGCGCGGCGCGGTGACGCGTGCCGAGTTCGGTGACCAACAAAGGATTGGTGGTCAATGGCAGGAAGCAAGCCGCGGCGGAAATGCGGTCGCCCTGGATGATGACGGCGCCGTCGTGCAGCGTGGCGCCGGGATGAAAGATGGAGCACAGCAGATCGCGCGAGACCAGCGCATCCAGACTCACACCGCTTTCGATGAACGTCCGTAGCCCGATCTTGCGTTCGATCACGATGAGAGCGCCCACCCTGGTCTGCGAAAACCGGCCCACCGCCAGCATCACTTCCTGGCTGAGTTCGCGGCGCTCCAACTGGCTGATACCCAGGAACGGTCTGCGCCCTAATCGCGCCAGAGCGCGCCGCAATTCCGCTTGAAACATCACGATCAGCGCGATGGGGGTGTAGGGCACCAGGGTCGCCAGAATAGTATGCAGCAGCTCCAGCTTCGCCCACACAGCGGCGGCATAGATGAGCCCCAGCACGCACAACCCCAGCAGCACGTGGACGGCACGGCGTCCGCGAATGATCAAAAGAAATTGATAAATGAGAATCGCGACAATGACAATGTCAATGGCCGCGGTGATGGTAAGTGGCGGTAAATCCGGGAACGTGAATGGTAAGTAGCGCCCCATGCATCGACCTTCATTGTAACAAGGCAACCATCCTCAATATCGTAAATTTCCTTCACGCCGGCGAAGTTCACGCTCCTGGACTAAGGCTTTTTCGGGGCCGGGGTGCCCACTTCCACGGTGTGGGCGGTCAAGGTGGTTCCTTTCTCGGCGGCATGGATCACGACGCGATCGCCCACTTTCAGGTCGGTCTTCTGAATGGGTTTGTCGGCGCGCGCATAGGTGGTCTGGGCGTCCAGCAGCACTTCCACGGTCTTGCCCGCTGTGGTGGTCACGGTAACGGACTGGTCCGAAACCTTGGCCACGGTTCCGCGTACGTGTTCCAACCCGCCGTGGGCCAGCACGATGATCGGGGTTAACGCCAGTGCGAGTATCAATACCCGCCTAATGATGGTGGTGCTCATGTTCAGGGTGTTCATGTGGTTCCTCTCCATTCAAGAATTGTTTTTCCTCTTGCTCTTCTTCGATTTCGTCCGGACTTTTCGGATTTAAACCCTGCATCTCATGTTCTTCTTCGGCCGTCACCCGCGGCAGATGGCGAATGAAGCGGACCAGCTTCCAGGAGTCCTCTGCATCGCGCTGTTGGGCCTGCGGAGTCTCGCCGCTGCTCCAGGCCGGCATGCCAGTCATCCGGATACCGTTCTGGATGATAAAGAATAACTCGCCATCGGTCATCTGCTGGGTCTCTGCTTGCCGCATATCCGGGGCCGGCGGGTACATCCGCTTGCCCATTTCAGTATCGCCGCTGCCGTTGTTGGCGTGGCATCCGGCGCAATGGTCCGCCCAATGGGCGCGCGCCGCCGCCAACACTTCGGGAGAGTTGGGGGCCGGATTGATCAGGTCACTGGCGCCAGTGGGAGCGGCCATGCCGCGGACCCGGCGGGCCACCCATCGCTCCAGCACGCTGGGACGTTCCCGGGCGCTGAAGCCGCGCGCGCCCAACACGAACACCCCGACCGCCGCGAGCGCGATGACGATCACCGCTAGAACGCCCACAAAAAAGACACTGACCTTGTGCATAAGGACCTATTATTTCTCAGACGGCCGCAGGCGCAAGCGAAGAAAAATATTTCCGCCAACCGGACGATCGCCATAGTAAGGCTTGATGGCACCGGGCAGCGAATAAGCTGTCAGGTTGGCGCCGATGCCGGTTTCCAAATGCCGGAACAAATTGATGTCGCGCGTGTACCCGATAGTATACGCGCCAATCCGGAAGGTGCTTCCGTATAAAACATCCAAGTTCTGTTCAATCGCCGGTTGGCCATCGAACAACTCGTCTTTATCGACCAGCTCCACGCGGCCCGTCAGAAAGTTCCTGCGGCGAATGGGCAGTTCCGATTCCAGTAGGTATGAATTGAGATTACGCCCGGTAGCCGTCGAGTGATTGCGTCCCCAGATGAGACTGGAAGCCCAGCTCCCGCCCGGCATGGGTCTGGTGTACTCGATGGAAGCCGTCGCGCGCAGCTGATCGCCCGGTTCCAGCGCTTCCGGATGCGCCAGCCTTCCCACGGACACCTGCGCCGCCCAGTTCCGGGTGGGAAAGAACCACAGCCGGGTCGACCACGAATCGATGGCGCCCTGCTGTATAATCCAGCGATTCTCGCCCGGTTCGGCGCCATGAAAACCGCTGGCTTCGAGCTTCAATTTCTTGTATGCCAGCCCAACCGTGACCACGTCGTCCGAGATGTGCGTCGAATCTTGCCAGTGATGCGATATGGGCGCTTGCGGTAGCTCCGCGGCCGAGGCACGATGTGGATAAGCCACCGGCCCGAGCGCGGGGTCACCCACCGGAGCGGCGTACACTTCCAGCCGGGTGCTTTGCCCGAGTTCCCGAACATAGTGGAAGCCCAAACCCATGATGAAATTATGCGGATGCTGACCATCCACGATGGGTTGCCCGAACGCGGTTTCGCCGGTCTGGAAAAGCAATGGATAGCGGCGATCGGTGACGGTGGCCGGCTCCAGGCTCAGCATGAGATCCGCTTGGAATGCACCGTTCTGACCGGCGCGATGCTCCACGTTAGCCATGAACAAATTCGATGAATAAAACTTGTCGCCGCCGCGCGGCGCCGTTTGCTCGGTCTCAACGATGAACGCTGCGCCCATGAACATTGTGTTCCACGATCCGAAGTGAGTCATGATCATGGGCATCGGCCAGGACTGGGGATTGACGGATGTGCCGGTGGCGAGATTCACCAGGTCCATACTGGCGGCATTCATATCCACCATGTTCATGCCTGGCATGTTCATTCCGGGCATGTTCATTCCCGGCATGGAGCTTTGTGCATGCGCGGGGATATTCATCAGCACCAGTGGAATGAAACCGATTGTTCTGAAAATCATGGGATTCCTCAAAGGACGTCTTGGCCGCGGATAAAAGCAGATGAACGCGGATTGGATTTAGCCTGCGGTGGCTGGCTATAGTCTCAAGATGCTGGAAGAGGAAGGCGGCTCAGCAGGCGGCGAGAAGGCCGGCGAAATCCGGATTTCGCTGGAGATCTGCAGATGCGCGCTTCGAACGACGGGCGCGCCGAACGCGAAGGTGGCGAGTTGGATTCTCTCAGGCCCTTTTGTGTCCGGAAGTAGAAAATCATGCGGGCATGCCGCGGTCACTCCGTGGCTCGGGCCCTCGTGCTGATGGCAGGGCGGCAGAGCGGAATTACAGTCGTCGGCGGCGCATGCTGCAGTGCATTGCAGGGCTCCAAAAATCAGCGCCAAGATGAGCATGGTCACGACTTGAGCGCGCGCTACCCTCATTAGCCGCGATCATAACACGCTGCGCGTTACTCGACGTTACTACCTTAGTCTTCATAGTCCATTGCTGAACGGAATTACCTTAGTACCTATATTGCGGGTACTCTACCGCCGATCAGGAGAACTGCGAGGGGCCTATTGAGTAGTATTACCGTTCTTGTATGTGAGTCGCAGCCGATCGTCATCGAGGGGCTGCGCAAGGTGCTCGCCGAGACCAACGATTTTGTGTTCGCGGGCGCCGTATCCAGACCGGCTGACGCGTTGGACGCTATCCAGCGCATTCATCCGAATATCATCTTGATCGATGGCAGCGCCGGGCTTACCGCCGCGCTTCGCTTGCTCGGCCATATGAAAGCTGCCGGACCAACGCACCCGGTGCTTTGGGTGGGTGACCTGCCGGAGATGGATGCTTTTCGGGCGCTGCAGATGGGCGCGCGCGGCATCGTCAAGAAAACCTTGCCTACAGCTACGCTGCTGGAGTGCCTGCGAGAGGTAGGCGCCGGGCAAATCTGGATGCAGGAATCCGAGCAGGTGGCTGATTTCCTGCAACGCAAGGATGCGTCGCGTCTGACGCCTCGGGAGAAAGAAGTAGTACGCCTGATCTGCCGCGGGTTACGCAACAAACAGATCGCGGAGAATCTGCATATAACCGCAGGGACCGTAAAAGTGCACCTGATGCATATTTTCGAAAAGACGGGATTGAAGGATCGTCTGGCGTTGGCCGTGCACGGCCGCGAGCTGGCCGGAGTGGAAATACCGGTCAGCGACAGTGTCACCAGCAGCTCCGCTTGAGCAGCCGGAGATCGATCTACATCCGCAACGCCGCCGCCAGGTCCTTGTCGCCGCGCACGCGCCAGATCTTGGAATCGAGCATGTAGTGGGTGAAGGGGATTCCCCAGATGGCAGCTCCCAGCCATTGTACGGCCGGGAAATAGGCTTGCGGCAGAACGTTCAGAGCGAAATGCAGCCCGATGGCGACGACCACGTAGTTGCCCAGGCTTTTTGCGAAGAAAGCGGCCGCGCCGTATTGTTCCGGTGCGCCCGGCGTGGAATAACGGTTCTTGTTATGGAACCAG
>DATHNM010000523.1:0-4816 GCA_035486095.1 Bryobacteraceae bacterium | reverse complement strand
CGACCATGGCATGCGCGGTCATGGCGATAATCGGCATGTGTGCGCGGGTATTTTGCTCCAGCCGTCGAATGGCGGCGGTGCATTCGAAACCGTCCATCACGGGCATCTGGGCATCCATCAGAACCAGATCGAAGCTGTCCTTCTTCAGGGTATCCAGGGCCTGGGCGCCGTCGGCCGCAACTACCACCATGTGACCCTGATTCTCCAGTAAGCGCGAAGCCAGTTTCTGATTCACCAGGTTGTCTTCGGCCAGCAGGATGCGCAGCGGCAGGCGGCCTTCCCGCAGGGTGTGGCGTGTAATCACCTGAGCTGGGAGCGCGAGGCCGTCGCGGGAAGCCAGCACCTGCAGCAGTGCATCCAGCAAATCCGCCTGCAGCACGGGCTTGATCAGGTAGGCCGCAATTCCGAGTTCCTTGCAGCGCAGTCCGTCGCCGCGCTGGCCGCCGGAAGTCAGCATGATGGTCACCAGACTCGACAAATCGGGCGAGCGTTGAATCTGTTCCACCAGCATGAAGCCATCCACATCGGGCATGTGACAATCGGCCACCAGCAGGCTGAAGGGCACCCCGGCGGCTTTCGCTTCGTGCAGCAGGTTGAGCGCCGCCGTGGCGTTCGATACCGTGGTGGGCCGCATGCGCCAATAGCGCAGAGTTCTTTCCAGAATCTGCCGGTTGGTTGCGTTATCGTCCACCACCAGGACGCGCATATTGTCGAGAATCGCCGGGCCCTTCACCGTGGGCCGCGCCGCCGCGTGTTTCACCACTCCGAACTGAGCCGTAAAGTGGAAAGTGGATCCCTGGCCGGCTTCGCTTTCAAGCCAGATCTGACCGCCCATCATCTCAATCAAGCGCATCGAAATGGAGAGCCCCAGTCCGGTTCCGCCATAACGCCGCGTGGTGGATGTATCCGCCTGGGTGAACGGTTCGAAAATAAGCTTCTGCTTATCTTTCGGTACGCCGATGCCGGTGTCAGTCACTGTGAAGTGCAGGGTCAGCTGCTCGGGTTCGCTCGCTTCGGCTTCCACGCGCAAGACAACTTCGCCCTGGTCGGTGAATTTGATGGCATTGCCCGCCAGATTCAGCACCACCTGGCGCAAACGCACTGGATCGCCAATCACGAACTCCGGCAGTTCCGGCGGAACGAAGCAGGCCAGTTCCAACTCCTTCTGGTGCGCCCCGACGGCCAGCGATTTCATGGCATGACCCAAATGTTCCCGCAGGTTGAATTCGATGGGATCGAGCGCCAGCCGGCCCACTTCGATCTTCGAGAAATCCAGAATTTCGTTGATGACGCTCAGCAGCGAATCGGCCGAGTATTTCACGGCGTTCAGATATTCGCGCTGGGTGAGATCCAGCTCCGTTTCCAGCGTCAGCTCGGTCATGCCGATGATCCCGTTCATGGGCGTGCGAATCTCGTGGCTCATATTGGCCAGAAATTCCGACTTGGCGCGGTTGGCAGTGTCGGCCGCCTGGCGTGCCTGTTCCAGACGCAAAAGCATTTCCTTTTCCTGCGTAATATCGATCATCGCGCCGCTCAACAGTTTGGGCTTGCCCTCTTCCTGCTCCACGCGTGCCTGGCAGCGCATCCAGCGAACCGAACCATCGGGAGTTATCACGCGGAATTCGGCGTTGAAAGATCCGTGTTTCCCCATCGCCTCGTGGGCCACGGCGTTCAAGGCCGCCTGATCGTCCGGGTGGATCATCTGCCGCCACTGCTCAAGAGGAATGCGCAGCGGCCCTCCGGCCAAACCGGTCAACGCGGCGAAGCCTTCGGAGAACGACAAGACCTCGGTTGGAATGTCGGTCTGCCAGATTCCAAACGCGGCGGTCTTTTCCGCCAGGGCAATGCGCTCGGCGTTCTCGCGCAGCTTTTCTTCCGAGCGCAGCCGTTCGATGGCGTTTCCGGCCAGGTGCGCACCCGCTTCCACCACGCGCAGGTCGCGATCGTGCGGGGCCGCGGGGTGCTTGTGATACATGGCAAACGTTCCCAGCACTTTCTGCTTGGAGTCGCGAATGGGTACGCTCCAGCAGGCTCGCAAACCGAAGCTCAAGACAAAGTCCCGGGCAGCCCCAAAACGATGGTCGTTGGCGATGTCTTCGATGATGGTGGTTTGATTCCTGAATGCAGCCGAACCACAGGCGCCTACTTCCGGGCCAATTTCCAGCCCGTCCACCCCCTGCATATACTCGGGGGGCAGCCCCCCTCCCGATCCTTCCCGCAGATGCTTGCCTTCTTCATCCAGCAACAGGACCGTGCAATAACATTCCGGCGCCATGCGTTCAATGGCGGCCGTCAGCGCATTCAAGACCTCTTTGAGCGAGCAACCCTTGGCTATCAGCTCCAGAACCCGGCGTTCTTCCTCGATCACCCGGGATGAGCGCTCCAGCTTTTCCTGCTCGCGTTGGCTTTCCCGCAGGCGCCTGGTTTGCAAATAAGCTAGCGCACAGGCGGCAAGCGCTAGACATAACGCTCCTATGGCCAGGGCGGATAGCATCAGTTTTCTATCGGTAAAAATCCCTGTATTTCTTAGGATTGGCGGTGGATTATTTTGGAGAGGTTTGTCGTAACCCACTGACATTATGTGGGTTGGCTGACCCGATCCGTCACAGGGCGGGCCTTAGGTTGTATACTGCATGGAGACCGGCGTCCAATCAAGGGCCGCCGGGAATCCAGGAGACAAGAACGAATGAGTGAAGTGCTCAGTGGAGCTGAGTTTAAGAAACAACTGCGCGAAGGGCGGCCCAAGCTCGGCCTGTTCCTGAATTCGCACAGTCCAACGGTTGCCGAACAGCTGGCCCATAGCGGCTATGACTGGCTGTTGGTGGATACCCAGCACGGACCCATGGGTTTTCAGGATCTGTCGGCCATGCTGGCCGGAATTGCCAGCGGCGGCGCAAAATCGATGGTGCGCGTGGCCGGATACCACGATCGCGGCGGAATTCAGCAGTCGCTGGACTTGGGCGCCGATGGTGTTCTGGTCCCCTACATCAATACGGCCGAGGAAGCGCGGCAAGCGGTGAGCTGCGCGCGCTATCCCACGGCCGGTACGCGGTCGGTTTATTTTCCGCAGCGCAGCATGAACAAAGCCGGATTACTCGGCTATGCGGGCGCGGCCAACGAAAATATCATTCTGGCTCTGCAAGTGGAGACGGCGGACTGCATCAAGAATATCGACGAGATTGCCGCTGTGCCCGGCGTCGATATGCTGTTCCTTGGCCAAAACGACCTGTGCATGTCCATGGGGCTCTTCGAAAAATACAAATTCCCGGACATGTATTTTTCGCCCGAGCTGCAGGCGGCCACCGACAAGCTGCGCGCCGCGGCCAAGAAGAACAATGTAATTCTAGGACTGTTCCTGTTCGGAACTTCGCGCGTAGGCGAGTTTCTCGAAAAAGGTTTTCCATTCATCAGCCTGGGCAACGATCTGCATCACGTGCTGACGCAGGCTGGAGCTTATGTCAAGGATGTGGAAGCGGTGTCGAAGGAGAAGGGCCAGGCCTGGACCCGCCGTCCCACAGCACTGCTTTAGCTTGTGCCACCAACGCTATTTGTAGCTTCGGGGAGCCAGGATTTCGCTCAAATAATCATGGCTTCCCTGAATGCGTTCCAGATGCGGGAACCGTAATCCGCCCGCATATTGAATCTCACGGGATTCCACCGAGTCAAAATTGCGAACCAGCAGCGTGATCCTGCCGTTCTTGGGATGGGCAATCGCTTCGCCCAATACGTCCGCCGAATAGACGCGTCCGTCCACCGCGATTACCATCATGTGCGGCCCCAGACCCGCGTCGTAAGCCGGCGAACCCGGCAAGACGTCCGAGATGGCGCCTTCCTTCGTCAAGTCGATCCCAATCGAATATGCGGCGGAATAATTTCCTGGCCGCCCCATGTTGTCCATATTCGGAGTCGGGTTATACACCAGCCGCCACCCGGCTGCTTCCAGGCCTTCGGTGGGTGGCTTGCCGTTCACCTGATAGATCAGCGTCTCAAAAAAAGCGTGCCAATCAAACGGCAAGATCGCCGATAACGCCGCCTCGACATCCTCGCGGGTGTAAGGAACGACAATCGGCTCTGTGTCGCGCTGGCCGAAGAAGCTGCGCAGGAAATCGTCCAACGCAAGGCGGTCTTGCGATTTTTCGCGGATCAGAGCATCGGCGCGCAACCAGATGAGCGAGCCTTCGCTGTAATAATCCTGCCCGCGGCGCAGCGAAGACCATCCACGGTCCGTTGAACGCAGCACCCAATCTTCCGTCGCTGTGTCCACCAGGGCGGTGGAGGCGCGGGCCGGTTGATGCGCGTATTTCGCGGCGATGGACGCGAAATGATCGTGCGCGTAGGCCGCGTCGTTGAAGCCGGCGCGCGTAGCCAGCAAATCTCCGATGTATTCGTTCAGACCCTCATATACCCACAGCAGGGAAGTCCGTTCGGGTCCTTGATAATCGGGTTTGGAATACAGCTCGGCTGGACGACGGTACTTGCCGTCCCACGAATGCGATTGTTCATGCGCCAGAAGTCCCCGGCCGTTCCTTTGCAGTTGATCCTTTTTGGACAGTCCGGCATCGCCAACCGAGTTATAGGGCGAATCTTCATGCTCCAGCCCATCGTAGGGCCGCGCTTCGCTTTGCGACACAAGAATGTGCATGGTTCGCCAATGCTTGAAACCGAACATGGCCCGATCCTGATCGATCAGCTTGCTAAACATATCGAAGGCGTGCGCGTCATCGGCATTATCGATCGCAGCCTGGCTATCGCCGGTGATGTCGAGCTCGGCCGGCCAGCTTGACGCCAGCGGCGCCGCGCGGAAAAACTCGCCGGC
>DATHNM010000522.1:0-4237 GCA_035486095.1 Bryobacteraceae bacterium | reverse complement strand
CCAGGCGAGCATAATCTGCGCGGGCAGTCACCACGTCCTCAACCGAATTCCCCGGAATTGCGGCGGGCAGCAGTTTCCTCACCAGCAGCCGGGCGATGGATGCGTTGCCATCGGGGAAATGAAACCAGTACTTTTCGGCGTCATCGCTCTGAATCGAGTCGTGACTGATACCTGGTCCGGGTTCCGTGCCCAGGTTCAAGCCCTGGAAGCCGGGAAGTCCGAATCCCCACGCATCTTGGGCCGAAACGGCATCGATACCGACGCCGAAGTAGGCGTGCGGGCGGGTTTGGAAATACTTCACCACCGCTGGATCGGCGCCCACCACGTCCGTCAAATATTTGGCGTAGGTCATACGCGCCAGGCGGGCCTTTTTTTGGTCCGCCGACAACCCCGGCATGTAGTCCTCGGTGCCCTCATAGATGCGCTGGATGTCTTGCTTCGCCGCGGCCGGCAGGGGCGCCTGGTCGTGGAAGGCCTTCCAGTGCGTCTCGGAAGTGCCCGGATCGCCGAAATCGGCGTCTTTTTCCGGTTTCGGATCGGGCAGCAGCAAGTCTGCGCCAAATGTTTCTTTGTCGAAGAAAACGCCGGGCCCCATGCCCAGCGAGGGATAAAGCTTGCGATCCAGCACGCGCGCGGTGGCTGTTACATCGATGCCAAGATCGTCGATAACGCTTTTCGCGATCGGGCTGTAGGGGCTGGGGCTCTCAATCGCGTAGGTTCCGCCATAGCCCAAAATCTTCCGGCCGTTGACGTCGAACTCATTGCGCTTGGCGTGGCCGCCGAAATCGTCCAGAATGTCCAGGATCAAAATGCGCGCGTTATCGCCCACGGCTTTCCTATAGAAGTAAGCGGCGCTTAAGCCGCTAATGCCCGCGCCGACGATCACCAGATCGAACCGCTCGCCCGTATCGGACGGTTTGGCGGCGTGGTTCCAGAAAGTGTGGTCGCGCAGGGCGTGGGCGGTGTTGAAGGAGCCGGGATATAGGCCGCGCATTCCCGTGAGCGCGGGCGCGTAAGCAGCGGACGCGGATTGAGCTTGTGCGGAGCCCGCGCCTAAGAGCGGCGCGCCCATTGCGAGGGCGACGCCGTTCAGGAAATCCCGCCGATTGATGGGGCGGTCCATGCCAAGTTCGCGATCTCGGGAGTTCATAACGTCAGTCCGTTTCGTTGGGCAACGCCGGCAAATCGGCGGAAAGTTCCGGCACGAACGAAGGTGACCGTGCGCTCCAAACCGTCGACCACGCGAAACCGGTCAGCAGCAGCGCGGCATAGAGATAGGGCAGGTACGAGTAAGGCGCTTCTGGAACCGGATATAGATTGCCCAGCAGCGCCGCCGACATGGCGAGCACCGCCAGAACTGAAATAGCGATGGCTGGCGGAGTCAAACGGCCTAGCGAGCGCAAGTAGAATGGCGCGGCAGCGGAGACCAGAATGTACGCGGTGACGAATCCAAAAGTGGCCAGAGTTCCGATGAGGCCGTAGATATCGAACAGGTTCATGCCGCGCAGCGTCATGATCGCGGCGGGCAGAAAAGCGGCAATGGAACTGAGCAGCACCGCGCGATGGGGCGTCTGATTCGCTTGGTGCGCTTCACCCAACGTGGAGTGCAGGGCGCCATTACGTCCCATCAGGAAAAGTACGCGGGCGGCGGCGGTGATGCAAGCCAGAAAGCAAGAGAAGAAGCTGAGCACCGCGCCCAGATCGGTGAGCGTGCCCACTAGCGGAGGCAGGCCGGCCTGCTGCGCCAGCACATGTAAAGGCGCGGGACTCTTGTCCAGAGTCTGTGGCTCGCTTCGAAACGCCAGCACCTCCGAGTACGCGCACAGGAAGAAGAATACGCCCGCCAGAATCGCGCTCCACCTCACGGCTCGTGGAATGCTGGTAAGCGGATTTCTGGCTTCCGAGCCGAGTGAGGTGGCGCTTTCAAAACCCACCGAGCTGAATATGGCAAGAACCAATCCCAGGCGAAGCCTTTCGGGAGTGACGCCCCGCAGGGTGATCTGCCCCATGTCGATGTGCCAGCCATGCTTCACGATGATGCTGATGGCGATGGCGGAAATCAGAGCCACCGAGGCGGCCTCCAGCCACAGCATGAGGCGAGTGGAGATTTGCACGTCGCGATAGGCCAGGTAGCAGGCAAAAACCATCACCAGCGCCGTCAATAGCAGCGGAAAAGCCTGCACGCCGAAGCGATCCCGCAAGATGACGTTGGCATAATTGGTGACGCCCGCGCTGACCGCCGCGGCGGTGCCCACATACGCGATCAACAGCGCCCAGCCGGCCAGAACGCCCCAGCGGGGGTGCATATGATCGGTAATATATGTGTACAGAGAACCGGGCGAGGCAGACATTCTGGCAAACTGGTTGACGTTGAGGGCTACCAGCAGAACGCCGAGAGTGGAAATGAGAAACGCGACTGCGGCGCCTTGGCCCGCCAGGCCAAAAACCAGAGGCACGGTCATAACGGGCGCGCCGGTGGGCGCGATCAGGGCAACGGATTGGGCCAAGGTTTCGCTCGGCGATAGCGAGCCGGACTTCAATCCATAAGACGTGGGTGCTGGAGACTCTGGCGCGGACGGGGCGGCGGGGTTTACCAACCTTACCGAAGTATTGCCAAGTTCCATCCACATATACTAGCATCAGACTTAGGCGAACTGTTCCGGCTGGGACCACCGAATTCGCACGGGCCAATGTCCAGCCGCGCGTCAGCTCAGTTGCTGAGAAAATCGCGAGCTATTCAAGCAAGAGCAAAGGCGGCCACATGGCAATTCCCACCGATATCCAACATGAGATTTCGGAGCACAAAGCGGCTCCGCACGCCCACCCACTCGATCCTCTACTGGCCGTGGAACTGGAAGAGGCAGTTCGAATTCTGAGGCGCGAAAAATACCTGGGCGACAATGTTCGAATTGCGTCCATCAACCTGATTGAACCGGCGAAGAGCCTGGTTGAGAAACATCAGCCCGGCGCATCGTTCGAACGCAAAGCGTTGGTGGTTCTGTTGGACCGCGGCAAGCGCGCGTCTTATGAAGCGATAGTGGATCTGGCCGGCAGCTCCGTGGCATCGATCACGCAGCTTCCCAGCGGCGTGCAGCCCTCGGTAATGCTGGACGAGTTCGGGGAGTGCGAAGAAGCAGTGCGGCGCTCGCCCCTGTTCCTGGCGGCCCTGAAGAAACGCGGCATAACGGATGCCGACCTGGTGATGGTGGATCCGTGGTCGGCCGGCATGTATGGAACCGAATTGCCGGAAGAGCAGGGGCTGCGGCGATTGCGCGCGCTGTGCTTCGTGCGGGCGGAGCCTAAGGACAACGGCTACGCGCGGCCCATCGACAGCATGGTGATCGTGGTGGATCTCTACAAAATGGAAGTGGTCCGCATCGAGGAATACCCCATCGCGCCGCTGCCGCCGGAGCCTGGAAATTGGGCGCGCGAGTACATTCCCAACGTGCGGAAAGACCTGAAGCCGGTGGATATCGTGCAGCCGGAAGGGCCCAGCTTCAGCGTGGAAGGCAACCAGGTGGAGTGGCAGAAATGGAAATTTCGCGTGGGCTTCACATCGCGCGAAGGCCTGGTGCTGCACACCGTCGGCTACAACGACGATGGCGTGGAGCGGCCTGTCCTTTATCGCGCGTCGATTTGCGAAATGGTGGTTCCGTACGGCGATCCAGGCGAGCAGTACTATCGCAAGAACGCTTTTGACATCGGGGAATATGGGCTGGGGATGCTGGCCAATTCACTGGCACTGGGCTGCGATTGCTTGGGCGTGATCTATTACTTCGATTTTCCGCTGGTGGACAGTCATGGCAACGTCACGCCGCTGAAGAACGCGGTGTGCCTGCACGAGGAAGACTTTGGGATTCTGTGGAAGCACACCGATTGGCGCACCGGGCAATCGGAAGTGAGAAGGTCGCGGCGGCTGTCGGTTTCCTTCATCGCCACGGTGGGGAACTACGAGTATGGTTTTTATTGGTACTTCTATCAAGACGGCTCCATTCAGTGCGAGATCAAACTGACGGGGATCATGAACACCACGGCGCTGGCTCCGGGCCAAACGCCGCAGTACGGCATGGAAGTGGCCCCGCGGTTGAACGCGCCGTTTCATCAGCACATTTTCGCGGCGCGGCTGGTGCCAGCCGTGGACGGCCCCAACAATTCGGTGATGGAAGTGAACAGTCTGGGCGTGCCCATGGGCGAAAGCAATCCACATGGCAACGCGTTCGTCGCCGAAGAGACTCTG
>DATHNM010000521.1:0-3691 GCA_035486095.1 Bryobacteraceae bacterium | reverse complement strand
CCGATGCGAAGAACGACCCACCCCCACCGCGCCCGAGATCAGCATCGAATCACTGGACCACACCAAGGCCGTCTCTTACTTCGGCACCGATGGTGACGAAGAATCCTGGTCGCAATTCGACGAATATCATCGCGCCGCCCTGCAGCGACTGGAAGCCAGCGGCGCCGGCCTCGCGATTATCGCCAGCAACTCTCCGCATCACCGCCTGGAAGCCATCGTCCGCGGCGTCATGATTCCCGTCGTCAGTATTTTTGAAGCAGTAGCCCGGGAGAGTGCCCGAATCGGCGCCACCAGAGTCCTGATATTAGGCACCGCTCTCACCATGAGTTCTCAGGTCTTTCAAAAAGAATTTGCGAAACAGGGAATCCAAGCGTCCGGCCCCGATGACCACAATCTACGGTCCATGACCATCCAGCTGACCAAAGACCTGCAACAAGGAAAGCTAAACGGGGCTGCGGATCGGCTACGCAACATCGCGAAACTCTCGTCGCGAAAAGTAGTATGCCTAGCCTGCACCGAACTTCCCCTTGCATTTCCAGAACAGAAAACCCTCCCAACCTTTGAACAAGACGGCGTCCTATATATCAACTCCACAATCATCCACGTGAACGCCGCCCTCAGCTTCGCAACAAATTCGGGGACATGACGGGCTAGCGCCCGAACCAATTTCACACTTGAGCCAGAACAGTCGTGTCCCCGAATTTTCCTGAGAGCCCCGCGCGTAAGCAAGGGGACCGCTCACTCATACCGCAACGCCTCCAACGGATCCACCTTCGCCGCCCGCCGCGTCGGCGCCCAACATGCCGCCAGCGCGACAGCGGCAAACAGCAATCCCACGCCAATCAATGTCACCGGATCCGTAGGCTCAACCTCAAACAGAAACGACTTCAGCACCCGCGACAACACCACCGCCGCGAGAATCCCCGACACCACGCCGCCTGCAATCAGCCGGAATCCTTCGCCGAAAATCAGGTTCCGAATGTCACTCTGCCGGGCGCCCACGGCCGTGCGAATCGCGATCTCGCGCCGCCGCGCCGCCACCGAAAGCGAAAGCACTCCATAAATCCCCACCAGCGTCAGCACGCTTCCCACCAGCGCGAACCCTACCAATAGCTGCATCGCAAAAGTGCGCGACGCCAGCGAATCGCCCCGAATCTGTTCCAACGTCCGGACGTTCTCAATCGCTACCGTTGGATCAATCAACCGCAGTTCCCGCTGCACCGCGGCCGTCACCGCCCTCGGATCCGCCGCCGTTCGAACCACCAAATGCTTCGAAAACGCGGTGGCTTGCCACAGAGACAGATAAATCTCCGGCTCGGCCGCTTGCGTCAGATCACTGGTTCTTCCATTAGTCACCACGCCAATAATCTCTATCGCCGGCTGCTTCCTGTCGAACCACACTTTCTTTCCAATGGGATTGGCCTTCGGAAAGTATCGATCCGCCAGCGCCTGATTAACGATGGCCACCATCGTTGCTTTGCCTGAATCGGTAGACCGAAAATCCCGCCCATCGGTAATCGATTGACCCAGAAGTTTGAAATAGCCCGGCGTGGCTGCCCGCATCGGCAGCGCGATTTTATCGCTTTCCTTCGTGGCCGCCGGCTGTCCTTCAATCTCCATCGTCGCTGGCCAACTGTTGCCGGTAAGCGGCACTCCCCACGCAAACGCGACATCTTGCACTCCTGGCACGGTCGCCACGCGCTCCAGAGCCCGGCGATGAAAATCGTCCCATTTGCCCCGCTCTACCGACGTCACACTCATGGTCAGAATGTGTCCTGTGTTGTAGCCCGACTCCACTTTGGACAAATTCAGCATGGTTCGAATCAGCAACCCAGCGCCTACCAACAATGCCAGCGTCAGCGCGGTCTGCACCATCGTTACTCCCCGCAGCAGCCGCCGTTCCCCGCGTCCCGCGCTGCTTTTCGGTCCGGCGTTCTTGAGCACGCTGATCGGATCCAGCCGCGACGCTCGCAGTGCCGGGAAAATTCCAGCTAGCAATGACGCCAAAATCGCCGAGCCCAGTCCACAAGCCAGCACCGGCCAGCCTGTAGTCACCGCATCCAGCCGCGGGATCGCGTGCCCCGCAATTACTTTGAAAATCTTCACCACTCCAAACGCCAGGCCCACTCCCAACGCGCCGCCCAAAAGTGCCAACAGCAGACTCTCGGTGGATACCTGCCGGAACAGCGCCGAACGTGCGATTCCAAGCGCACTGCGCACCGCGTATTCCTGTTGTCGCTGCAGTCCGCGTACCAGCAGCAGGGCCGCCGCATTCCCGCACGCGATAAACAACACCAGTGCCGCCGCGCCTAACAGCGGCAACAGAATGCGTCGTCCGTCACGATTCAATTCCGCCGTTAAAGAATGTACCTGAGGAACTATGCCGGCAAAATCGCGTTCCGCTTGTGCCTCGCGATTGCACAGCACCGTGAGTTCCGTCCGTGCTTGTTCCTGTGTTGCGCCGTTGCGCAGCCGCCCAACCACATTCCATGCGCGCGCTTTTATCCAGGAAGGCTCGGGAGCGGCGGGAATCCAAAAATCCACCAGCGCGTTGACGTTGTAATTCGGTTCTTGCGCAGTGGTCGGCGAAGGAAGAAACCGGACGCCCGGCGGCATCACTCCGATCACCGTCGGGGGAGCGTCCTGCCGGCTAATCCGGATCGTTTTGCCGATGATGTTTCGATCGCCGTTGAACTGGCGCTGCCAGAACTCGTAACCCAGAATAATCACCGGTGGCGCCTTAGGCCTGGTTTCCGATTCCAGGAACGTTCGCCCCAGCACCGGCTCGAGGCCCACTACGTTGAAATAATCCCTCGTCACCCACATCCCCTCCAGCGATTCGCTGCCCTCGGGGAGCACCAGAAAATTGAACGACCAATCATAGGCCGCAATAGCCTCCAGCGTCTTCGACTCCTTTTGCCAATCCAGCCATTGCTGCGCAGGCCAGCCTGGCGAATTAGTCATCGGCTGACCATCCGCGCGCGCCGTTGGGATCAGCACCAACCTCTCGGGTTGCCGGTACGGCGGCGGAGTCAACAGCACGCCTTGAATCAAACTGAAAACCGCGGAAGTCGCGCCTATTCCCAATGCCAGCGTCAATATAGCGATCAAGCTAAAGTCGGGCTGCTTCAGCAGCATCCTAACGCCGAAACGCAAGTCCTGTATCATTCAATCCCCCTAGGCATTTGACGCCCGCAATCCAACACGGTTAGTTCCCAACCCGCCCGCCACAAGCCTAGCTTATGCTTGTATCAATGAGACGTTCGGCCAGTGGAGTTGTTGCCACGCTGCTCATGGCAGCCTGCATTTGTTCCGCTCAACCCAACCGTTCGCACTATATCGAAATCAAACTCTCGCCCGGCATCATTTCCGAACGCGTCTTCATTCGCTACCTGCTCACTGGCGACGATTTCGGCGATTGGGTTCAACCGCGCCCCGGCGTCACATCCTATTTCATCAGCACCACCCATAGGCCGGCCGGCCAACCGCATCAAAGCTCTCCTCTACGCTCCTGGCTGCGCCATCCAGACCCTGGACCTTCCCGTATTCGGCTCGACGAACCAGCAGTATTCCTTCATCTGCCAGCCCCTTCCGAATATCTCGATAACCGCAACACTTACTGCCATGGACCGGCTTTACCATCGCGACCTCAAAATCCAGACGCGATATATTGCTCGCTGGGCAGCCTCTT
>DATHNM010000520.1:0-13942 GCA_035486095.1 Bryobacteraceae bacterium | reverse complement strand
CGAACTTGACGCTGCCGCAGTGTGGGCAGTTTGTGCCCGGGGGGAGAATCGCGTCGGACTCGGGCGTGAACCAGGCATCGGCTCCAGAGCGCGCGAAGAGTTCGACGACTTTGCGATTGATGGCCGGGTCATTCAGCGGCTTGCCGCAGCCCTCGCAAAGAAAAACGGCGATCGGAACGCCCCACACGCGCTGCCGCGAGATGCACCAGTCGGGGCGCACCGCGATCATGTTGGAGATGCGCTCCTGCCCCCACTCCGGCATCCACTTCACGCGCTTGATGGCCTCCAGCGCGTCCTGACGGAAATGATTCATCTCCATGCCGATGAACCACTGCTCGGTGGCGCGGAAGATGGTTGGATTGTGGCAGCGCCAGCAATGCGGATAAGAGTGCGAGACCTTTTCGAGACCGCACAAGGCGTGATGCGCCTTGAGGATTTCGATGACGATGGGGTTGGCTTCCCAAACGGTCTTGCCGATGATCTCATCGGGCAGGCGGCCAGCCGCGCCTTCGGCGTGATAGAACCGTCCAGCCGGATCCACCGGACAATAGATCGGCAGTCCGTATTTGACGCCGACCTCGAAATCCTCTTGACCGTGGCCGGGCGCAGTGTGGACCGCGCCTGTTCCCTGCTCCAGCGTAACGTGATCGCCTAGCACGCCAAGCGAATCGCGCTCGAGAAACGGGTGGCGAAAGATGGCGCCTTCGAGCTTCGCACCAGGAAAAGCGGCGAGGGCTTTCGGACTATCCCAGCCCAACTTTTCCGCAGTCACGTTGAGCAATTCAACTGCGACGATGTACACGGCGTCGCCCACTTCGACCGCAACGTATTCGAACTTGGGATGAAACGCGATGGCGACGTTGGCCGGAATGGTCCAAGGCGTGGTGGTCCAGATGAGGCCGTAAACATTGCGGCCGGCGAGCGCGGGGTCGATCGACGCCGGGTCGGACGTCAGAGCAAAACGAACCCAAATGGACGGGCTGGTGTGATCCTCATATTCGATCTCGGCCTCGGCCAGCGCCGTGCGATCGTGGATGCACCAGTTCACGGTCTTCAGGCCCTTATAAACATAGCCGCGATCCAGAAAATCGACGAACGCGCCCGCGATCACCGCTTCATACCGCGGGCTCATGGTGAGGTACGGATCCTGCCATTGGCCCAGGATGCCCAGGCGGATGAAATCGGCGCGCTGCAGATCCACATACTTGGCGGCGTACTTGCGGCACTCCGCGCGAATCTGCGAGGTGGTCATTTGCGCTTTGCGCGGGCCCAGTTCGTTGTCTACCTTGATCTCGATGGGAAGGCCGTGGCAATCCCAGCCGGGGACGTAAGGCGAATCGTAGCCCTCCATGGTTTTGATCTTGACCACGAAATCCTTCAGGATTTTGTTCAGCGCATGGCCCAGATGGATGTTGCCATTGGCGTAGGGCGGCCCGTCGTGCAGCACCCACATGGGACGGCCGGAACGTTCGGCGCGAATCTTCCCATACAGGTCCTCAGTCTCCCAGCGAAGCAGCGTCTTAGGCTCCATTTGAGCCAGATTCGCCTTCATCGGGAAATCCGTTCGGGGAAGATTCACAGTTTTCTTGACGTCCACGCTGGCAGAACCCATGGGGATACTTTTATCGTAACCGATGGTGGTTGATTGCTAGGGATTGGGAGCTGGGGATTTTGGAATTGCTTCCAGACGTTAAGGCTGGCGCCGGTGCCGGGCCGGCGCAATCTGATTTGCCGCCGGGAACGTGAATGCTACTGTTTCGCCGGGCGAAAAGGTAATCTGCTTCGACGTTCCGGACACGCTCTGGTGGTCCAACTGTTCTCCGGTCATGATATACATTGTCCCGGCGCCACCCGAAGGATTATAGGGACTCAGGTCGACGTTCACCACCTGTGGAGAGTCGGCAAATTCAGTCAGCATGAGCAGAGTGCCGTAGTTGGACGTGCGGGCGCTGGTGATCATCGTGGGGCCATAGTTGGGCGCATCCAATTTGGGTTGTAAAAGATACGGTTCAATCTCGTGAATCAGATTGAAAGCGTTGCTCATGCCCTGCCAGCGAGCCTGTGCATCGGAGCCGTTGTAAAAAGGGTTCGCATTATCCTGCACGCCGCAGCCGGTGAAACAGGCATCGATTCCTTGATTTCGATCCACATCGCCGCCAAATGCATACACTCTCACGCCCGCCGCGCCCATCTCGGCGGCATACATGATATTAGCGGCCACCAGGTCGGGCGTCACCCCGGGGGCGGTAACCTTGGAAACCCCCGCATGATAATAGTTATCGGCGATCACGGAAGCCGCCCCTCCAGTGCCGGACTGACCCGCGACTAAGGGGCGAACTCCGATGTGCCAGGTGCAAGTGCCCCCGTCGATCAAATTGTCGAACTGAGCTGGAAGAATGTACCATTTGCCGCCATAGGGCGTGTATGTGCTGCTGGAGACGGTGGCGACCTGTCCGAAATTATCCTGATTGACGCAATACGATGTGCCATCAAACTGTATTCCAGTGGGACTCAGCGTGCCTGCATAACCCCCAGTAAGATTCAGCACCTGGCCGTCGGAAAAGGTGACTCGGACGCCAGTGGAAACCGTGGGACCCGTGGGGTTGCCTGGATAAACCTGAACCGCGTGGGAATTCACCACGTTGTACACGTAATAATCCCCGTTCAGTGAGCTGTCGGTATTGCCGCTCACGCTCAAACGCGTCAGGCCGACATTCGCGCTGGTAATCCCATGCGGCTGGGACAACGTTAACGTATTTCCATCAAAGCTCGCAATGGGAATTGAAGTGCCAACGATGTTGTAATTCACTCCGGCGCTGCTCACCAACATCAAAGTCGGTTTGTCTCTTTGTGCAAATGGATATTTCGCGTTCCAGGCGGTGTTGAAGGCCAGAAGGCCGTCGCCCAGCGTGTAACTGGTGGGATTGGAATTAACCAGAAATGTAAAATAGAGATCGTTATAATCCGAGGCGCCCGGGGCCATCCAGGCTCCGAAGTTGGCAGGCGGCGCCGCCGCCGCGGCAGGCCAGGTGACCGCGGGCCGTCCTGGAACGGCATTGACGTAAGACATGATCTGGCTGATGGCATCGTTATGGATGTAGTCTGCGCCGTCCGGGCCCTCCGGTACGGCGGCAAACATCTGCAGCGTCAAATCCGGATCGGTGGCCGCGGTGAACGTCTGCGTGCCGACGCCGGTAGCGCTGAACTTGAAGCCATCCTGGTCCGGGTTCGAGCTCAGAACGAAGCCCGAGTTTTGGTGATAGAGGCTGTGAACCGTTCGGTTCAAGTTGGCGTTGCTGGTGGCTCCCGAAATGAGAAACATCTCCGCGCCATTTTGCACCACCGGCTGCGACGGCCAGGCGACAGTGCATAGGTCATCCACGCAGGATATCTGCTGCGGGCCACCCGGCTGGCCCAGGCGCCCTTGCGGGAAAGGCACGGCGAATTGGGAGGATATTTCGTCTACCATCTCAACGCCGATAACTTTTCCCAGATTCTTCGCCCACGTAAAGGCATAGGTTATGGGGTCGGTGGTCCACGCCGTGCTGGGCCCGCTGACCGAGTCATAAACCGCATCGCTTCCACGAGCGATGGCATCCCCGGTCAGGATAATGTTGAAGCCATCGTGGACGGCAGCTTCGACGGAAGGCGCCAGGTATCCCCTGAAATCGGACTCCCATTTGGCCGAACTGGTGTAATTATTTCCGCCGTTATTGGGCGGAACATAGAAGCTGGATTCCAGAGTATTCACCTGCGCGGCTCGAAAGGCATCGGAGTACTGTGCGAGATTGGAAACCAGTGAGAAGAACAC
The DNA here is from genome assembly GCA_035486095.1 of Bryobacteraceae bacterium. Classification (GTDB taxonomy): domain Bacteria; phylum Acidobacteriota; class Terriglobia; order Bryobacterales; family Bryobacteraceae; genus Palsa-89. Next base: position 10,131 of record DATHNM010000520.1, on the reverse strand, counting down.
GCTCCTGACGAACATGGATTTGCCGGGAACATAGCTGGTGAGCTGCGACCCGTCGTTCCCAAAATGCGGTGTGAGGTTCTGTCGATTCACATAGGGTGTCAGCGTGATGGTGGCGGTTGCTTTCTTGGTTGCGTCGGCCATGCTGGCCGCTGTTAGCGTCACAGTCTGAAGACTGCCAATGACGTCAGGCGCGGTGTAGACTCCATTCCTCAGAGTGCCGATGGCGGGATTGATCGACCATGCGACCCGGGCGTCGCCCGTTCCACTGACGGAAGTAGCGAAACTCACCGACTTGCCGGCGGCGACCAATTCAGAGTCTGGTGTAACGGTTACCACCACCGGCTGTAACAGTACGGTGGAGCTCGCAGTTTTGCTCGAATCCGCCACACTGGTGGCTTTAATCGTGACGCTTTCGCGATTCGCGATAATCGCAGGGGCTTGATAGTCGCCATTGGCTAGGGTCCCCAGCTGCGGAGACAGAGACCACGTGACGCTCGGATCGGAAGTCCCGCCGACTGAAGGCGTGAAGGCCACCCGCTGGCCTGCGTTGAGAACTGTGCTGCCAGGCGACAGGCTGAGGCTTACGGTGGACCTGGGGGAAAGCGGCTGGCTGAGGATACTACCGAGGGTTGCGAGTATCGGAATTCCCAGATAAAAGATTGACACTAAACGCAATGAATGTCTCTTTACCTTGGTTTTATTCACGATCAAATTCAAAGTAGTACGTATCTGGGCCTGATCACCATCAAGAGTTCCCCCTAGTTGGCCTCAGGTTTGTACGTAGGCTGTCGGCTACCCAGAGAACCCATGATCTGTCCGGAAATGATGTTCGAAAACTCCATGTAGACTTATTAAGAACAGTTGTAGAGACAGGAGGCGAAGATGCGGAATCGCAGGGAATTCGTCAAGACAGCGGCGGCCGTGGCGGCCGGGACGCTTGTGGCAGGTCGCGGACTTCCGCAGGCGGCTGCGCCCGGTACACGGCGGGAAGTGCGCGTGGGCGGCAAGCGCGTCAAAGTAATCGACATCCATGCGCACGGCGCGGTGGCCGAACTAGCGGATGTGGTGAAGGGTACGCCGTTGGAGCGCTATACGCGCGGCGGTTTGCGGCCTCTGGGGCCGGATCGCATTCAGGAACTGGACAAGCGCGGCATCGACGTTCAGGTGCTGGATATCAACTTCTTCTGGTGGTACGCGGCCGATCGCGATCTGGCCACCAAGATCGTGCAGGTGCAGGATGAGGGGTTGTCGAAATGGTGCGCGGCGCATCCGGACCGTTTCGTGGCTTTTACCTCGCCCGCGCTGCAATTTCCCGAGCTTGCGGCGCAGCAGACCGAGCACGCCGTGAAAAATCTAGGAATGCGCGGCGTCGCCATCGGCGGTCACGTAGCGGGCGAGCCGCTCTCGCTACCCAAGTACGATCCATTCTGGGCGAAGGTGCAGGAGCTGGGAGTGATGGTGTTCATGCATCCCAATAACGCGGAAAACGTGGCCAAAATGGATGCGTTTTCGGGCGCGGGCGATTTGGGCAACGTGGTCGGAAATCCGCTGGAGACGGGGTTGTTTCTGACGCACATGATTTTCGACGGGACACTGGACCGCTTCCCAGGCCTCAAAATCTGTGGCGCGCACGCCGGTGGCTACCTGCCTTCCTACTTGGGACGGACCGACGTGGCGTGCGATGTTCGCCCCAATGCCAAGTGCGTGAACAAAAGACATCCACGCGAATATATGCACGATCAGATCCTGGCCGATTCGATGGTATTCACAGCCGAGGGCGTACGGCATCTGGTGGCGGAAATGGGGCCGGGTCAAGTGGTGTATGGGACCGACATACCGTATGTATGGCCGGACACCGTAGACGCGATCCTGGAGGCCGAGATTCCCGACGGACAAAAGGAAGCAATATTAGGCGGGAACCTGGCGAAGCTGCTGAAGCTGTGATGAACGGAGCTACCTGACAATCGGAGCGTCACGCTAAAATGACGTAACGGGTCACGCCGCGCGCGCAGCGGAACCCTTCAGGGGCGATGAATCTAATCCGACAGCATTTTCAATTCATCGTCAGTCTGATCTCAATCGTCCTGGTTGACCTTACCTTGAGCGGTGATAACGCGGTGGTGATAGCGGCCGCCGCCAAGTCGCTGCCCCGCAGCCTTCGCAGGCGCGCGATGATCGCGGGGGCCACCTGCGCCATCATTACCCTGGTCACCGCCACGTTCTTCGCCACGCCGCTGCTGCGCGTGAAGTTCCTGCAGATAGCGGGCGGCTGCGCGGTTCTGTGGATTGCAGTCGGGCTGTTTCGCGAGCAACCGCCGCTCGAGTCGTCGGCCACACATCTCAACAGCTTCTGGAAAGCCATGTGGTTCATCATCGTGGCGGACGTAACCATGTCCACCGACAACATACTGGCCATCGCGGCGCTGGCTCAAGGAAATCTGGCGCTCTTGCTGTTTGGGCTGGGCGTCAGCATTCCGCTGGTCATCTTTGCGAGTGCGATGCTGGCGACCCTGATGGACGGCTATCCGGTGATCGTGTATATCGGCGCGGCGCTACTGGGCAGGGTAGCGGGTCAGATGATCATGACCGACAAATTCACGGTGGAACGCTTCGCCCCCACTGGAGCCATGCGCTACTCGGCGGAAGCGCTGGGTACGATTGGCGTGCTGCTGGCCGGATGGTGGCTGAAGACCCGTTCGAAGAAGCGAAAAAAAGGCGCGCGCCCCGCTTAGCGCTGCACCGATCCGGAACTTTCGTGAAGCTTGTCGGAAATCCGTTGGGATCCGTTTCGCTCGCGCAGTTCCTGTTCGGCGCGATGCCAGTCCTGATCGGCCGATCCGTGCGGGCAACCCCGCTCGCACCACAGTTGGTATGCCCGATGCTTGATCTCTTCGATATCCGGGCCGTCCGACACCAGAGGATGCTGCGCGGGAACTTCGTTTTGTTCGGGATAATGCTGGGCGTCCGCCGCCGAAGCGGTCTTGGACTTACCATCGCGATCGGTGATCAGAGCTGCTGCCATACGTGGGCTCCTCTTTCGCTAGATAGACGCGAGCCCACGCGCAAAGTGACAAATCGTTATCCGTGCGAGTTCAGCTCGCTCGACGTGCCTCCGGCGGCGGGCACGTAGCATTTCAGAGTGTAATCCATCACCATGCGATTCGCGTTGAAGCGCCACCCCAAAGTGCGGATGGTGCGTTTCATGCGCTTGATCCAGCCGCGCGGCAAACCATCGCGGTCACGCTGGTAATAAAGCGGGATCACCTCTTCACGCAGGGTACGGTAGAGATCGTCGCCGTCCCGGGTGTCGTGAACATTCATGTTGGAATGCGTCCGGCCGGTTCCGATGGCGAAGCCGTTCAGTCCGTCGTAGGCTTCCGCCCACCAGCCGTCCAGCACTGAAAGATTCAAGCCGCCGTTCAGCACCACTTTCTGTCCGCTGGTGCCGGAGGCTTCGAGCGGCCTCCGCGGGTTGTTCAGCCACACGTCGACCCCCTGCACGAAGAGCCGCCCCACGTTGATGTCGTAGTCTTCCACGAAAACGAATTTGTCGGCAAACTGGGGATCGCGCATCAGCTGTGCGATCTGCTGCAGCACGCGCTTGCCGGGTTCGTCGCGCGGATGAGCCTTGCCGGCGAAGACGAACTGCACCGGACGTTTCGGATCGTTCAACATGGTCGCCAGCTTCTCGATATCGGCCAGAATCAGATTGGCGCGCTTATAAGTGGCAAAGCGGCGCGCGAATCCTATGGTGAGCGCGTCCGGGCTGAGCACGCGGCTCAGCCTCTGCAAAGTCTCCGGCGATTCGCCGCGGCGCTGGGATTGTTCCACCGCGCGCCGCCGCACGAACTCCAGCAGCCGCAGCTTCAGAGCGCCATGGGTTTCCCACAATTCGCCGTCATCGATATTGTCGATGCCCTCCCAGGTGCGCGATTCCCCGCTGTGTTCCAGCCAGCCGGTGCCCAGATGACGATCGTAAATCCGGAACATTTGCGGCGCCAGCCAGGTGGGCACGTGCACGCCGTTGGTAATGTGGCCAATCGGCACTTCGTCCTCCAGCTTGCCCGGATACAGGCCGGTCCACATGGCGCGCGAAACTTCGCCATGCAGCGCGGAGACCGCGTTGGCGCGGCGCGAGAGTTTCAAGCCCAGCACGGTCATGCAAAACTCTTCGAACTCGTTGCCTGAGATCTCGCGGCCCAGGTCCATCAGCTGGTAGTCGGCCAGGCCCAGACGCTCGCGCAGCGGGCCCAGATGCTCTTCGATCAGGCCGGCGTTGAAACGGTCATGGCCGGCCGGCACCGGCGTATGGGTGGTGAACACCACTTCGCGGGATACGCGTGGGACGGCTTGCTGAAAGCTGAGCCCTTCCTCCTGCATCCGGCTGGCGATAGCTTCCAGCACCGCGAATCCACTGTGGCCTTCGTTCAGATGCAAAACCGACGGCGTGATGCCCATGGCTTTCAGCGCGCGAAATCCGCCCACCCCCAGCAGCAGTTCCTGGCGGATGCGCACCCGTCCGTCGCCACCGTACAGGCGGGAAGTCAGTTCGCGATCTTCCGGCGCGTTGCCCTCCACGTTGGAATCCAGAAGCAGCAGATCGCACCGGCCCACCTTGGCCCGCCAGACTTTGGCGCGAATAATTCCGCTGCGGGTTTCCAGCTGCACCTCCACCGGTTCGCCATTCTTGCCGATGGCCGGCTCCATGGGAAGTTGATTCACGTCGGTTTGCAGGTATTGCTCCTGCTGCCATCCATCGCGATCCAGCCGCTGGCGGAAATAGCCCTGGCTATAGAACAAGCCGATTCCAACCAGGGGAATGTCCAGATCGGATGCGCTCTTGATGTGGTCTCCGGCCAGAACGCCTAAGCCGCCCGAGTAAATCGGGAGCGATTCGTGCAGGCCGAACTCGGCCGAAAAATACGCCACCGGGCGGGGCCGCAGAGCGCCCGCATGCGTTGCGCCCCAAGTGCGATCCGCGCGCAGATATTCTTGCTGGCGGCGATAGGCGTAGTTAATGCGGCCGTGCAGCACCAGTTCCCCAGCGCGGCGTTCCAGCTTGGCCAGCGGGATTTCCGCTAGCAGCGCGATCGGATTGTGATTCAGTTGGCGGAAACGCACGGGGTCCAGATCCCGGAACAGGCTGGTGGAATCGTTGTCCCAACTCCACCAAAGATTGCGAGCCAGGGACCACAGGCGCTCTTGCACCGGCGCGATGAAACGGTCCAGCGCACGCGCTTCGCTGACCACCGGCCCAACTTGCGCGGCGGCTTCCACCAGCATCTGCACTTCGTCGTCGGTAAACGCGCGGGCTTCGATGGTTTGCACCACCAGCACTCCCTGCAACACGCCTTGATCGATCAGCGGAACGCCGCAAAACGATTGGTAGGATTCTTCGCCCGCCTCACTGAAATATTTGAAGCGCGGATGAGTGGTGGCGTGCTCCACGGCCACCGGGCGCACCTGTTCAGCCACCAATCCCGCCAGCCCTTCGTTCAATGCCATGCGGAGCGTGCCGATGCACTTGGGGCGAAGTCCAAGCGTCGCCGCCAGCACCAGGTTTGCGCGGTCCGGCTCAAGCAAATAGGCCGAGCAAACGTCGGTTTGAAAGCGGCCGGCGATTAACGCCACCACGTTCATCAGCGTTTCGGCGGGTTTGCCACCCTCGGCCGCCAAGTGGCCGATTTCTTCCAAAGTCAGGACGTAACTGGCAGCGCGGGCGCTGGCCGTTGACATAGTTAAAACTCCCTGTCATGAGACACTTCGTCACGAGCGTCAAACTACGGGGTTTTGACACGAACGGCCAACCGCGCGTACCCGGGAGCCACTGGCGTCCCTGCAATCAAGGGGCGATTGGTTACCTACCTAGTCTAAGCGCATCCGCGGCTGGCGGCAAATCGGCTATCAGCGTCAAAAATTCGACGCATTCGCGGCAGCCCGGTCGCTGCGTAACGCGGTCACTTGGCACGATCCTTGAGGGCTTGGGCGATGGTCCGCCAGCGCATGTTTTCCGGTGTGTCGCTGCCTCCGCGGCTTAGGGGCTTGATATGGTCCACTACAAAACCGGAACATGCGCCCTGCACCGATTTGGTGGCTGGGCACGGGTTTTTCGTACGGAATGCGCGCACTGGCGCGGGGTTGCGCGAGATGCGCCCACCCAAATCGCGCACGCAGTTTATGCACGAGGGAGGGTGCCGGGTGCTGGGCAGCGGCAATTTGGGAGCCGTAATGATTTGGGCGTTCACAATGGCACAGAATGCGAGCGCCAGTGTCCCAATTCGGAACAGGAGCGGTTGTTTCGAGGGCATCGCCCGGTTGAATGCACGTTGCTTGCCGCAACCTTACCAGCTCCTGTGTTTCATGAAGACGTCCTTGGTTCTGTCCGCCAGTTCGTGCCACAAGGCGCGGTCTGGATGGACATCGAATTCGTCGACGAGAAACTTGACTACATCCTCAAACGCGATTCTTCCGGTCGGGAAGTGAGCCTTCGATGCGACTTTCAGGTTCGCGATTCCGGCTTCCGCGCCGATGTGAAGATGCGGAAAAATGACGTGACTGGCTCCCTCAGGGTGCCAGTGATAGCCGAAGATCTCAAGCCCAGTCTTGGCTTCTATGGCGTATTTGTAGTACCTGGTTGTAACTCTATATGGGCCGTTTTGTGGATCGTTGACGATCTTGTACTGTTGGACGAATGAAAGGAAGATATCTGCGCGGCCGTTCAACGGCGCCGGATCGGGAAGAGCCAGAACGCTGATCTTATCTACCGTGTCGTAGTTGTTCAGGCGAAGCACGCCCTGACACACAATCGCAACGTTCTTTTGCAGGGGCTCGAGATAAGCCTTTACGGCTTCCCGGGGCGTCCTGTCAGGCACTCAGCAAAGGCAGCAATAAAGCGATATCATCCGCCTTGTGTGCCAATTCCGGGTGCTGTTTGAAGAACCCGCTGTTCCACTTCTCGACGAACTCTTCAGAAGACATCTGAAGGTATCGGCGAGTGGCGCGTTCGAGGACGGCGCGATCAAGCGGTTCGGAAACATTCTGCTCGCGCGGTACGGCTGGAGCGGACGACATAATTATCTCCACCTCTATCTTAGCAAAGTCCCAAGCCCCGGCGTTTGACCGCAGGTGTATTAAGCTAGTAAGGTACTTCCCTGCCGCCCCGTCGAGCGACCTGCCGGACCCCGTGTTCGTCCTCGAATTTTCCTCATCGGAGCCCAACACAATGCCTGCTGCCGCCGCCGCGCAATCGCCCGCGAATCGCAATTCGGACCTGATTCGGTACATCAATCTCAAGCTTGCGGCACTGGGGCAGCCCATCAGCCACAGCACAGCGGATCCCAATTTTCTGGAGATCGCCGGGCCGTTGCTGCGCAATTACCATCAGAAGGATCAATTACTCGGCAACCGGCTGTGCCCCGCCGACACGCGCGTGCAAACGTTCCTGGATAACTACCTGGGCGATGTTTGTCCCACCGGCGCGGCGCGGCTGCCCGTAGACAGTTTCGTACTGGATCGGGAAGGCATGGCGCGCATCATGTCGCTGCCCGCGAGCGCCGACGTTTTCTCCTCCCCGTGCCTGAAGTCTTATCGGGTGGCGCAGGGCGTATTGCACAACCCGAAGAGCGACAAGCGCACCACGCAGGGTTTGTTTCACATTGCCGAGGGCGGACTACCGGTGCCGGCCGATAAAATTGCCGTTCCCAAACAGGCCTTCGCGGCGCTGTGGGCGGCCGCGCTCAATCCGCCGGCCAGCATGCTGGTATTGCCGTTCACCGCTGATCAGGATGAACTGGTGCGCTGCTTCGTATCGCTGCTGCTGCGCCCGCTGGTGTGCCCGGCGGCGGGACGCGATCCCGAAAAAACCATGGAGATCCGTTTCGTGGTGCCGGGCAGTCTGGTCAGCAATCTGGATTTTGTCGAGAGCATCTTCGGTAATGGCGGCGATCCCTACCTGCCGGAGAACGACGCTGCCCTGGATGCAATGCACTGGACCGGCCACTCGGGCTGCGTGGTGCTTGCACCGCACCTGGTGGGCATTAAGAAGAAGGATATCGGATTGCCGCACGCCAGCCTTGCCACCGAACGCCAGCGCCGCGATCGGATGTGTTGGGAACATGCAGACGAGCCGTACAACGGCGGATCGGCGTTCAAGATCACCTGCCGCGATCAGCGCGGAGTGATGGTGACCATCCTGGCGGACAATTACTACGGCTATTGCAAGAAAGAAGTGAAGACGCAAATCAGCTTTGCGGCGAATCTATTCGGCATGTGCGAGGAGGAGCACGCCGGCGGAGCCATCGCGTTTGCCACCTATGTACTCGGCCAGGAATTCTACGCCGGTCGAACAGTCAGCTTGAAGAAAGCCAAGTATGCCGATGCCATGCGCTTGCTGGGCGATCTTGTGGAGCCGCGCCCGGAAGGGTACGCCCGGGACCAGCGCTTCTCCGATATTTATTATGTGCCGGAAGATTCCGTCTTCAACGTCCTGGACGGCAGCATAACCTGGCGGCACGGCGATCGCGATGAACTTTTGACACTGCGCAACAATGCTACCTATTTCCTTCCCAACGGCTTTCGGATCCGCCTGGAGAAGCAGACTGGTGGAACCGCCTGGCGATTGGTGGGGGCACGCCCGCGCGGAACCCTGTGCCATAAGCCATGCACGGTGTCGGGCGGCGGCAAGTCGGAAATATCGAAGTCCATCGCCAACGCGTTGTTGAAGGGGCCGGTGTTCGTGAAAGATTACCAGCGGGATATGGATCAAGTAGCTGAGATTTTCGACCGCGATTTCTCCGCTATTTATCGGCGCCGCATGCCGGATTCACGAACTCAGCGGCCCATTCTGAGCCCGGAACGCACCCTGGGTTCCGTGATTCAATTGCTGACGCCCTCGCCCGAATATACCGACCAGCATAACGCCTGGGTGCGCCAGCTTCCACAAACCATCCGCCAGCTTTTATTCACGGTGAAGCGCTATTATCAGCCGGAGTGGGGCACCAACTGGCGCGAGCATTTCACGGTGGATCGCATCAACGGCTTTCTGGGGCACGAACTCAAGTTCGAGAATCAGCCGCTGGTGAGCAACTATCTGCGCGTCGGCTTCGATCCTGACGGCTCATGGCGCATCTATAAATTACGTCCCGATTTTCATCCCGCGGACAAGGTCGCGGTGGAAGACGACATCACCGCCTCCGTGGTGCTGCCGCGCGAGAGCCTGACGGATCTGGATTCGGAATATCCAAATCCGAGCGTGAAACTGGTGGCTAATTGCGAGCGCCGCTTATTCCAGAGACCGGACGATGCAATCCGCCGGGGCGCCGACCGGCAAGCCGAGGCTGACATAGCCAGCGCGGGTAATTTCTTTTCGAACTATGAAGCCTTCGATGCCCCGGGTGCCCGCGCGCTGGTGGATCACGTGGCGGAATTCGATCGTTATACCGAGCCGATGAAACAGCGCCTGGAGAGCTTTGTTGACCAGCCGCAAGCCGGCTACGTTGTTTCGTCGGCGCATCCACGTGTGGTGAATGGAAAGCCTTCGACGAATCCCCGGTATTTGCAGCCGCGGCCCGATTTGATGAATCCACGCGATTCTTATCTGGCCGAAATTGCGGCTCGCCTGGAGCGTGAAATCCCGGCCGCTCGCCCGGTTTATCAGCCGGTGAACGCGGTGCTCGCCGGGCGCAGAAACAGTCCGGCCGATCCACAAAGCGGCACGCCGCCGCTGGCGGTTTACGGACCGGTGCATTATCAGGAATTGCCCGAATTGTTCATGGATTTTGTCGCCAGTTTAACCGGCAAGTCGCCCGCGACAACTGGCTTCGGAAGCGAAGGCGCCCTTACCAAGGGCCCGTTCAACGCTTTGTGGCCGGTGGTGGATCTAAACAATGCGCTGGTTTCGGCGATTGTGACGGGCTATGCCGGCTTCACTACGTCGGCGGGCTATGCCGGTCCGAATTTTCGCGTGGATCACGACGTCAGCCTGCTGGTGCCCGAGATCTGGTGCCGCATGCGGGTCCACGAGCGCGACCCGGAATTCTTGAAGGCCCACGGCTATCTGGAACAAGTGTGCGACTTTTGTCTGAACGGCCGCACGGTGCTGGCCAGCCGCTTAGGCTATCGGATCACGGAGCT
>DATHNM010000519.1:0-5386 GCA_035486095.1 Bryobacteraceae bacterium | reverse complement strand
TGGATAAGAAGTGCGCCATCATCGTGGGCAGCGAGGGGCGCGGCGTGAGCGAACGGCTGCGCGAAAAGGCCACGCCAATTCGCATTCCAACAGTCGGCGTGGAATCGCTCAACGCGGCTCTGGCGGCGGGCATCGCGTTGTTTGTGGCACGCAAGCAAAGAATGGCGAACGGGTGACGCATGAGCCTGTTTGAACCGGATCCGCTAGCCAGCCTCAAGGAAGATCAGCAGCGGCCATTAGCGGAGCGCATGCGTCCCGAGACGCTGGAGGAGTTTGTTGGACAGCAGCATATCCTGGGACCTGGAAAACCACTGCGGATGCAGATCGAACGCGATCAGCTGGGTTCGATCATTCTGTGGGGCCCTCCGGGCGTGGGCAAGACCACGCTGGCGCGCATCATCGCACGTCTGACGCATTGCGACTACATTCCATTTAGCGCCGTATTGAGCGGGATTAAGGAAATCAAGGCGGTGATGGCGGACGCCGAACGCAACCGCCGCGTGGGAAGGCGCACGCTGATTTTCATCGATGAAATTCATCGTTTTAACAAAGCGCAGCAAGATGCGTTTCTGCCTTATGTAGAGCGCGGCGATATCAGCCTGATCGGCGCCACCACTGAAAACCCGTCGTTTGAGGTGATCTCGGCGCTGCTTTCGCGCACCAAAGTCTACATGCTGAAGCCGCTGGCCGAAGAGGAGATTCTCGGTCTTCTCGAGCGGGCTTTACCGGTGCTGAAGATCGGCGCGCCGCTTGATCTGCTGCGCCAAATCGCGGCCTACGCCAATGGCGATGCGCGCACGGCGCTCAACATCCTGGAACTTGCCGCGGCGGCCGCGAAGAACGGCGAACTTACCCGCGAGAGCATCGAAGACACTCTGCAGCGCAAGACCCTGCTGTACGACAAAGCCGGCGAGGAGCATTTTAACCTTATTTCGGCGCTTCACAAGTCTGTGCGGTCGTCCGATGTGGACGCGGCGCTGTATTGGCTGGGCCGCATGCTGGAATCGGGCGAGGATCGCATGTATATCGCCCGCCGGCTGGTGCGGATGGCGATTGAAGATATCGGCCTGGCCGATCCACGGGCGCTGGAACAATCCATCGCCGTGATGCAGGCGGTCCACTTCCTCGGAATTCCAGAGGGGGATCTGGCACTCGGGCAGCTGGCTATTTACCTTTCGGTGGCTCCCAAGTCCGATGCTTCCTACCAGGCGCTCAACCGGGTGATGGAAGCGGTGGAAAAGCGTGTGGCAGAGCCGGTGCCGTTCCATTTGAGGAATGCTCCCACGGGAGCCATGAAACAGTGGGGCTATGGAGCCGGGTACCAGCATGCCCACAAGCTGGAAGACGCTCTGCCGGATATGGAGTGCCTGCCCGAATCCCTTGTAGGCACAAGGTTTTACGAACCAACCAACCGCGGGCTGGAGCAGCGTATTGCGGAGCGGTTGGAAGAGATCCGGACCCGCCGGAAACAGCCTCCCCCATCTAAGTAACGCCCCCCGGGTACTACCATTTCCGAGCACAGTACCACCCCAAATTAGGAAGAATCCGCTATAGGAGCACTCGCGGCGGTGTAGCAATCTAGGGGTGCAAGAAAAGGAAAGAGAGTTCAACGCATGTTAGTGCCGGGAGCGAACATGAGCTTGGAAAAAGACAAAGACGATCGCCGAGGGGCGGATCGCTTCCCCATTGAGCGGGAAGTCCGCTACAAGATCTTAAGCCGTAAGACGGCAACGGATAGCGAAAGCGGCATCGGTCTGACGGTCAACATGAGCAGCAATGGTGTTCTGTTTACCACCGATCGCTATCTGCTCCCTGGCAGACGGCTGGAAGTTTCCATCAGCTGGCCGGCTCAGTTGAACAGTAAAGTCGCTTTAAAGCTGGTGGCGCGCGGCCGCGTGGTTCGTTCCGAGGAGGGCCGGGCCGCGATTGAAATCCACCAGTACGAGTTCCGGACCCAAGCAAAGCAAGGTTCGACGGTGGTCCAATAATAATTCTTCGTTTCATAAGACCATCGCTCATTGCCCTATCGGGGCGCCATTCGGGAAAGCTACACTAGGGAAGACGGGCATCGATTCGTCAGCGCTCGGAGGAGACTAACCCACCCGGATGCGAAACCTTGTTGCAATCCTTTGTCTCGGGTCCGGCTTTTGTTTAGCCGATAACGCCAAACCGCCTACACTGGCTGAAGCCAGAACGTTCCTTGATCGCGCCCAGGCGAAACTGCTGGACTTGTCCGTGCAGGATCAGCGCGCCGATTGGGTGAAATCCACTTACATCACGTACGACTCTGAGATTCTCGCGGCCAAGGCCGATGAAGATCTGATTGCGGCCACCATGCAGCTGGCCAAAGAATCCACGCGCTTCATTCATTTGAAGATGCCGGAGGATATGACGCGGCAGTTCCAGCTGCTGCGCCTTTCTTTGACAATGGCCGCGCCGTCCAATCCCAAGGAGGCGCAGGAGCTGACGCAGATCGCCACCCAGATGGAAGGCATCTACGGCAGCGGGAAGTATTGTCCAGGGCCCTCCAAGGACAGCTGTCTGGATCTGGATCAATTGGACGACATCCTGAAAACCAGCACCGATCCGGCGAAATTGCTGGACGCCTGGCGCGGCTGGCACACCATTTCCCCGCCCATGCGTCCGCTGTTTCAAAAGTACGTGGAGCTGGGCAACAAGGGCGCGCGCGAATTGGGCTTCGCAGATATGGGCGCCATGTGGCGCTCGAAGTATGACATGCCGCCGGACGCATTTCCGGTGGAGGTGGACCGGCTGTGGGAGCAGGTGAAGCCGCTTTATCTTTCCTTGCACGCCTACGTTCGATGGAAGCTGCGGGAAAAATATGGCGACCTGGTTCCAGCCAGCGGCCCCATTCCGGCGCACCTGCTGGGTAACATGTGGGCGCAGGAATGGGAGGGTATCTATCCGCTGGTGGCGCCCAAAGATGCCGATCCGGGCTACGATCTGACGGAGATTTTGAAGGGCCGGGGAACGCAACCGGTGGACATGGTGAAGTACGGAGAGCACTTTTTCACGTCGCTGGGATTTGCGCCGCTGCCGAAGACGTTTTGGGAGCGCTCTTTGTTCGTAAAGCCGCGCGATCGCGACGTGGTTTGTCACGCCAGCGCCTGGGACGTGGATGCCGTCGAGGATCTGCGCATCAAAATGTGCATCGAGATCAACGCCCCGGATTTTTCGACCATCCATCATGAGCTGGGGCACAATTTCTATCAGCGCGCCTATGATCAGCAGCCGTTCTTGTTCCGGGATAGCGCCAACGACGGATTTCATGAGGCTATCGGCGATACCATCGCGCTTTCGGTGACGCCGGAGTATCTGAAGAAGATCGGTCTTCTGCCCACGGTGCCGGACACTTCGAAAGACATCGGGCTGCTGCTGTACAAGGCGCTGGAGAAGGTGGCGTTCCTGCCCTTCGGGCTAATGATCGATAAATGGCGCTGGCAGGTGTTTTCGGGACAGATTCCGCCGGAGAAATACAACGAGAGCTGGTGGAATTTACGGCTGCAGTATCAAGGTGTGGCGCCGCCGGTGCCTCGCAGTGAGGCGGATTTCGATCCCGGGGCGAAGTATCATGTGCCGGCCAATTATCCCTACGCCCGTTATTTTCTGGCGGATATTCTGCAGTTCCAGTTTCATCGGGCTTTGTCGAAGGTGGCCGGATGCACGGATGCGTTGAACCGCTGTTCAATTTATGAGAGCAAGGCGGCGGGAGATCGCCTGAACGCCATGCTCGCCATGGGGTTGAGCCAGCCGTGGCCCAAGGCGCTGGCTACGCTGACGGGGCAGGAGCAAATGGACGCAACGGCGATTTTGGATTATTTCGCTCCGCTGAAGAAGTGGCTGGATGAACAGAATCGGGGAAAGCCGCTGGGCTGGTAAGGTGGACAGCATGAACGCTGTGGAAACGTGTCCCATCTGTGGCGGTTCGGGTTGGAAAATCACCGAGCGCGAGGGAGTTTCTGGCGCCGAGAAATGCCGGTGTGCCGATGCCGGGCGCGAACAACGCATAGAAGAGCGCGCCGGAATTCCGCCGCTGTACAATCACGCCTCGGTGGATAACTTCATTCTGCCGTCGGGAAATCCACAGTCGCGGACGGCGCTGGCCAGTGTGGTTCTCACGGTTCGGGGTTACGTGCGCGAGTATCCGAACAGCCCTAAACCCGGGCTCTTGTTCCTGGGTGCGCCCGGCACGGGGAAGACGCATCTGGCGGTGGCGGCGCTACGTGGATTGATTGCGCGCGGGTTTGAGGGAATCTTCTACGATTTCCAGTCGCTGCTTACGCGCATTCACAAGGGTTACGACAAGGCTTCCGGATCAAGTGACCGGGAGGCGTTTCAAGCCGCTCTCGATGCCGAGATTCTTTTGCTGGATGACGTGGGCGCCAGCCGCATCAATGACTGGGTGGAAGACACGGTGACGTCCATCGTTACCCACCGCTGCAATTCGCGCAAAGCGACCATCGTCACCAGCAACCTGCGCGATCCGGAAGCGGGCGACAAGCGCGGCTCGGGCTTGCAGGAGGACATCCACAGCAAGTTTTTCCTCGAGGAGCGCATCGGGATGCGGGCGCGGTCGCGATTGTTTGAAATGTGCAAGCTGATTCCGATGCCGGATGTGGAAGACTACCGGTTGAAGAAGCGCTAAACGCGGCCGGTAATCCTGGAAAACTGAGCGGGTTAGGATGAAGGAGATGACCACCGCAAACCCTCTCGGCTTCCTCGGCGAACAGCTGGAAGCCTGGCGCAAAGCCGGATCTTATCAACGCCTGCGTGTGCTGGAATCGCCCTGCGAACCCATCTCGCGCTTCGATGGCCACGAGGTAATCAATCTGGCGAGTAATAACTATCTCGGGCTGGCGGACCATCCAAAATTGATCGAAGCGCAGGTGGAGGCGGCCAAGAAGTTCGGTGCTGGATCGGGGGCGGTGCGCACCATTTCGGGGACCATGGGCATCCACATGCAATTGGAGGAGCGGATCGCCGATTTCAAGCACACCGAAGCCTGCGTGGTGTTTCAATCGGGCTTCGCCGCGAACGCTGGAACGGTTTCCGCGATTCTGGGACCGGAAGATCACATTATTTCGGACGCTCTGAATCACGCCAGTATCATAGATGGCTGCCGGTTATCGAAAGCCAAGATTCACGTCTTCCCGCATAAGGACACTGCCCGGGCGGCGGAAATTCTGAAGGAACTGGACGGCGCCGGCGGTCACAAACTGCTGATTACCGACGGTGTGTTTTCGATGGACGGCGATATCGGCCCGCTGCCCGCGTTGGTTGAGATTGCCGGGCGGCATGGCGCCATCATGATGATCGACGACGCACATTCCTCGGGAGTGCTGGGGCGCAATGGACGCGGCACGGT
>DATHNM010000518.1:0-4597 GCA_035486095.1 Bryobacteraceae bacterium | reverse complement strand
CCAGTTCCACCGCCGCCAGGGAATCGCTCGCATCCCGCGACAGCACCGCTCCAAAAGCGTCATAAGGCGCGGCGTGCGGCACCGCGGATGCGTAAGCGTCTTCCAGGCCGGACAGAGCCCGTGCCGCGCGGCTCAAGAAATCGCGAATCGCTCCGTCGCTATCGCCGGAGACACCCTGGCCCGCGTAGGCCAGCATGTATTCGTAGCATTCCTCAATGACATTACAGCTTTCGGAAAGTTGATTACTCACTTCGTGGCAGCCCAACGTTCCGGATCGTGGTGCTCCAGGTAGTGCTCTCTCGGGATGCTGCCAAAAACCATGGACTTGGTGATCACGAACTTCTCGGGCCGCAGCGCAAAGTAGATGTGAACCATGATGAGCGCAATCAGTCCTACGCCGGCCAAGCCGTGCAGCACGTACATCAGCCCCCACGTCATGTCGCTAAACAAATAGGGATTCCGCACGAAAAACGGGGTCCGCACGCGCTTCATCATGAACACGCCGGTCAAGGTGACTGACAATCCGGCCAGCACGATGATCAGATGGTACATCTTGTTTTCCATCGGATATTTCGCGAACTTGCGCGGAGCAGGCGCGGATTTTCCCGTAGCCCTGAGCCAGCGCCTCTTGCCGTCCTCTATGTCGATCCTGTCCGGCCAGATAGACCAGAAGTCCATAAAGAACGAAGCGTGGATAATGTGAAACACGATGGATGCGGTGAGCACCAGCCCCGCTATCCAGTGATAAGTCACCCAGGGGAATTGATACCCCACCTTGGGCAGAAACGCCGTGATCAAGAGCGCGAGCATCGCCAGGGCCATGATCCAGTGAAACAGGCGCGCAGCCAGGCTGTGGCGAGCCACTTTCTCTGGAACTCTGGCGGCCAATGCGGGCGACACAGCTTCCCCGTGAACCTGCTTCTTGGCGATGAACTGCACGTAAATGGCGTGCACAATCAGAAAAGCCAGACCGCCGATGGCCGCCACCCAGATCAGATAAAACGCGATATGAATGGGGACGGTTTGGCCCCACGGACTGTTCGCGTAATCGATTACGCCCACTTGGCCTCCTCCACGCCGCTAATGGCGCGCTTCACCAGGTTTCGCATCAGAGGAATTTTATACGCGTTATAACGCAGAGGCTCCGCGCCGGCGATAGCGAGCTTCCCGCCCATCTCGCCGGTGGCGGCGTTGCGTGGCTGGCCGCGCACCGCGTCTTCCACAGCCGTGAGGCGTAGGGGATGGGCGGCGGCGGCATTCACTGCGATGCGGATGCGCTCGATGTTGCCTCCGTTGACCACCATCGCCGAAGCGACGTTCATCAGCGGGAAATCCCAAACCTGGCGATCGCGAACTTTTTCGAAATAGAATTGTGCGCCGGCCCAGGTGGACGGAATGCGAATCGCCGTCAGCAGATCGCCCGGCTTCAGCACCGTCATGCGAGTGATGTCGATAGCCGGCCCGATGAAATAATCTTCCGCGTTCACCGTTCGCTCGCCCTGCGAGTTGCGGATCACCATCTGCGCATCCAGCGCGATCAACGCCGGGGCGCTGTCGGACGGGTTCACGGCCACGCACCGGTCGGCGTGCAAAATGGCGTGCTCGCGATTGATAGCGGTGGGTGTATCGGCGAAGCAGATATTGCCGCCAGCACGATAGCACTTCCATCCGCCGCGATAATACCAGCAGCGCGCGTCCTGGCTGACATTGCCGCCGATGGTGCCCTGGTTGCGGATCTGCGGCGAGGCCGCGGACTCCGCGCCCGTTGAGAGAATACTGAACTTCTCCCGCACCACGGGATGGCGCACCACTTCGGTAAGCGTGCTCATGGCGCCGATCTCCACGCCGCCGTTCACCTCGCGCACTCCGCGCAGTTCGGAAACCTGGCTCAGATCGATTACAACCTTGGGGCGCTTGATGCGGTCCTTCAACCAGTCAAATGTGTCCAGGCCGCCGGCCATCACCCAAGCGTCCTTACCATGCTGGTTGAGCAGGCGCAGCGTGTCGTCAACAGTGGCCGGCTGAAAGAGCTCGAAGGCCGGCATGATATCGCGTATGATCGCCATTTTCCGCTCTCCTTATATGTGGGCCGTGAGGCCCTCTTCCATCGGCCGGCCCGCTTCCAGCGAGGCCAGTATCGTATCCGCCAGCACCGGAGCGCGGCGAAATACATCGTCTCCCAAGGCGTCTGAAAGCGCATTCAGAATCGCCATGCAACCGGCGCCCACCGGAGGCTCGCCGATGCCGCGCGCGCCAATCGGCGTCTCCGGGTCCGGAATGCCCACCGCCTGCCACGCCATGTTTTCAGGAGCGTCCAGGATGGTGGGCGGTTTGGTGTGGTGGAACCGTTTCGCCACCGGCAGCCCGTAGTGCTGATCGTAAACCCACTTCTGACCGATGGCATGGCCGATGCCGAGCATTGACCTTCCCAGAACCTGTCCGCCCAAGGCGCGCGGGTGAATCACAGTGCCCACGTCGGCGATGGCCAGATAATCCAGGATGCGATATTTGCCGGTTTCCAGATCCACTTCCACTTCTGCGAAGCCCGCCACATAGGAATGCGTCTGGCCGTCGCGCGGCATCACATCGCGCGCTACGGCGAGCAATCCCTGGCCGGCCATATTTTTCGCGGAAACCGCGGTGAATTTATTGATGCCCTTGGGCAGCTCGTGGCCATCATAGATGCCGCCCAGTTCGATGGCGCGTTTGGCTGCCTGGGCCAGTGTCATGCTTGCGCCGCCGCCTTTGCGGTACACGCGCTCGCCGCCTACTTCGTAATCTTCGGGCTTGCCGCCATGATCCTTGGCCGCGATCTGCTGCAGCTTGTCTTTCGCATCCAGCGCGGTGACATAAGCCGCGCGCGTCATGGCGTGCGTGGTCTGGCTGCCTCCCGACGGACAAGTCCATGGCAGGTTACGGCCAGTGTGTCCCCAGGTGATTTCGCATTTATCCCAGGGCACGCCCAGAATCTCAGCAGTCACACGATGGCAATCGCTGACTGACTCCGTGCCCAGATTGCCGATGCCGGACTGGATATAGAGTTTTCCATCCGGCTTTATGACAAACAGCCCGTCGAACCCAACCGAGCCGCCGACAAAGCAACTGGTGGCCACTCCGATTCCGCGCGCCTTGGTGCCGCTGCGTTTGGGCTGCGCTTTGCGCTCGTCCCAGCGAAACGCCTCATGTCCTTTATCCAGCGCCTCCTTGATAAACGCGCTGGTGACATACAGGCGCTTGCCGTTGGCTAAAGGTGGCCCGATGGACGCTTTGCCTTCCGGCATATTGATCCGGTGAATGGCCACCTGATCGATACCTAATTTGCGCGAGGCTTTCGAGAGGATGGGTTCCATCAGCACGATGCCCTGGAATCCGCCGGGCTGGCTTTGTGAAACGCGCGGAGGCGTATTGGTCAACACCGAAAGACCCTGCCAGCGCATAGCCGGAGGCTGATACATCAACGAGACCATGCGGCCAGACTGATTGGCATCGCCCTGCGGATCATAAGGACCGCTATCGCAAATTACAAACATGTCGATGGCGGTGATGCGGCCATCTTTGTCGAATCCAGTCTTGATTCGCCCGTGGATGCTGGGCCGCGCCCGCCCGATGTAATGTTCTTCCTCGCGGCTGATGCGCATCATCACCGGGGCGCCGGTCTTCTTCGACAACAGCGCGGGGATGATGGCGGAAATGGCACTGGTGATTTTGCTGCCGAAACCTCCGCCGGTGTACTCGCTGATCACCACCACGTCGCTAGGTTCCAGATGCAGCCAGCGCGCCAAAGCCGGGACGGTCTGCGAAGTGCTCTGCGTCGAGCAGTGAATGTACACTTTGCCGTTCTGCCAATAGGCCATCGCCGTGCGGGTTTCCAGCGTCTGGTGGCTGGTGTTGGGCGTCACAAAAGTTTCGTCCAGAACCAGGTGCGCGTTCTTGAGCCCCGCTTCCCAATCGCCAAAGGACCAATGATCGGTGGGCTTGCCCATGGGGAGCTGGCCGTCTTTGGCGGCCGCGAAATCCTCGGCGGTCCACTTTAATTCCTGCACCTGAGGAGCGGGCGGAGGCGGTGGTGGCTGCCCTTTCACCGGCGGCGGCGCGTCGGGCCGGATCCAGACGTTGCCTTCCACCCTTGCATTGGCGGCACCGGGACGCAGCGTGACCAGCGGATCCACCACGTGCGGCAGGCGTTCATAATCGATGTGGATTCGCTCGATCGCTTCGGCGCAGGTGTACTCGTCGACGGCGCAGACCGCCAGAATGGGTTCGCCCTGATACACCGGGTCGTTGGTGAGGCCGCGCTCGCCCAGCTTGTTGGCTGGAATCACCTGGCCCAGATCCGTCATGGCGTCCGCCGGAGCAGGCAGATCGTCCACGGTCAGGATGGCCTTCACGCCGGGCATGGCCAGCGCCTCCGAGGTATCGATGCTGCGAATATGCGCGTGGGGCACCGAGCTGAGCAGGAGCTTCGCGAACAGCATGCCATCCGCGCGATAGTCCTCGGCATACTTGGCGCGGCCGGTGACCTTCGCCACCAGGTCCGGCGTGGTGTAGTTTTGCCCGATCAGTTTGTAGGCGGGCTTGTTTACGTTGGGCTTGCCAG
>DATHNM010000517.1:0-6935 GCA_035486095.1 Bryobacteraceae bacterium | reverse complement strand
GTGGGGCAGTCACTCGTTTATCAGGGCCATTATGACGAGGCTGCGCCAGTGCTGCAGGAGGCGCTCGGCATCCAGGAACGCTTCTTCGGCAAGGTGCACCCGCAAGTCGCCATGGGCCTGAACATCCTCGCTTTGTTGGATCTCAAGCGCGGACATCTCGTCGAAGCAGAGAAAGAATTCTCCCGCATGGCGGATATCAATCGCGCGGTCTATGACGACCGGCATTATCTGGTCGGCATTGCCCTGCTGAACCTAGGGCAGGTGTACCTGGAAGAGAAGCAATACCCGCGCGCCGAGATGGAGTTTCGCGAAGCGCTGGCGCGTTTCACCGAAAAACTTCCAGCCGGCCATCCCAACACCGCCATCACACAGCTTCAGTTGGGACACACGCTGCTGCTGGAGCGGCAATATAAAGAAGCGGAGAGCCACCTGTTGACCGGCTATGGAGTGTTAATCAAGCAACCCGGCCCTCCGACAACCCGCGTCCGGAACGCGCGCAAGGATCTGGCTGCCGTTTACGATGCGCTGAATCAGCCGGACCAGGCCAGAAAATTCCAAGCCGAGCTCGCCGCCGGCCCACACGATTAGATCCGCGCGCTCAATTTTCCATGATCCCATGACGGTTTTCTTGGCTCTTTTGCGTGTACCTAAGCGAAGGGAACCAAGTGATCTTAAGAAGAAAACATCGCAATACTATTCCGCTGCTGGCATGTCTGGCGTGGGGCTCCCTGCTGCTGCCCGCGGCCGTGCCCAATTCATGGACCCTCGGCACACCCATGCCAACCGCGCGCGAAGGTCCCTTTACCGGCGTAGTGGGCACCAAAATATACGTGATCGGCGGCCAGACCAACAGCACGGTACTCAGCGTCAATGAAATCTATGACACCGTCAGCAACACCTGGTCCACCGGCGCACCCATGCCGACCGCCCGTTATTTCGGCGCTTCCGCCGTCGTAAACAACATCATCTATGTCATCGCAGGTGCGAGCAACAGCAGCGCGCTGAACGTGGTTGAGGCTTATAATCCGGCGACGGACACGTGGTCCACAAAAACTCCGCTTCCTATCGAGAATGACAACGTCTATGCCACGGTGGAAAACAATATCATCTACGTCATCGGCGGCTTTAATTCCAGCCATGTTCGGCTCACAACCGTGCTGGCCTACAATCCCGCCAGCGACACCTGGAGCACCGTAGCGCCGATGAAAGTGGGCAGATCGACACCCGCCAGCGGGCTCATCGGGTCTACGCTCGTGGTGGCCGGAGGTCTCGGGAATTCCGGCGTAACCAACGACAACGAAGGCTACAACGCCGCAACCAATTCGTGGACCACGCTGGCGCCCGTGCCCACTCCCCGGCAGGCAGGCTGTTTTGAGAGCGCCCAAGGCATGCTCTATTTCGCGGGCGGAGTGATCACCAACGGTGATCCGCTTACTGTTTTGGAAGCCTACAATGCGAGCACCAATACCTGGACCACCGGCCTGCCGAAGCTGCCCCATGGCATCGTCAATCCCGGCTCCGCCAGTGCCGGCGGCGTTCTCTATTGTTTCGGGGGAACAAACAATGGATATCCAAATCAGGGGAGCATCTACAACTACGTCCAGATCTATCAACCCGCGTTTGAACCGCCCTCCATTGGCGCGGCAGTCAGCGCGGGTTCGTTCGGAGGATTTACTTCCGTGTCGCCCGGCTCCTGGATCGAAATTTACGGGTCTAACCTTGCTTCGGACACTCGATCCTGGGGCGGCTCTGACTTTAGCGGCGTGCAAGCGCCCACCACGCTCGATGGAACCTCGGTCACTATCGGCGGACAGGCCGCCTTTGTGGATTTCATCAGTCCCGGCCAGGTGGATGCGCAAGTCCCTTCCAATGTCGAGACAGGACTTCAACAAATCACGATCCAGACATCCATCGGCACCAGCACGCCGTTCAACGTTACGGTCAACTCCGTGGAGCCCGGACTGCTGGCGCCGCCCATGTTCAGCGTCAGCGGAATCCAGTATGCCGCGGCTGTGTTGCCGGATGGCGCCTATGCGTTGCCCGCAGGCGCAATCGGCGGCGTACCATCGCATCCGGCCAAACCAGGCGACACTGTAACGCTTTATGGCGTCGGGTTCGGACCGGTGACACCGGACACTCCAGCGGGTCAGATTGTGGAACAAAGCAATAAGCTCGCGAACTCGTTCCAAATCTCGTTCGCGGGCATGCCTGCATCGCTCGCCTATTTCGGGCTGGCGCCAAGTCTGGTGGGGCTCTACCAATTCGATGCACTTCTGCCGAACGTCGGATCCAGCAACGCCGTGCCGTTAACCTTCATTCTCGACGGCAAAGCCGGAACACAGACCCTGTACATCTCCGTTCAGAATTGAGCAGGACGCCCGAAAACGCTGGCTATTTTCCGTTCCCCGGCTCGCCATCAGAGGGAAATTCAAACATTTCCCCGCCCGTGTGAACCAACAGCGTGCCGGGACCAAGGACCTTGCCGTTGCTGGGGAAAAAGACCGCGCCGTCCGTGGATTCTCCCGATCCAAGCTTGGTTGGAACCAGAGCCAGGGCGGAGGCTGCGGCTCCCGCTTTCAAACGCGCCGAGACACCTTCCGCCAGTGCGCTTTGACGGCGCGATTCATATCCGTTGGTTGTTTGCATGTGTTCGTTACCGTACACGCCGCGCTCGTACGTTGTGACCAGCTTGATCACATCGTGGCGGCCGGCTTTGGCAAGCAGGCTGTTCACCACCGACAGTGCGGGCGAAGCTTGCCACACGGCGCCGTCTTGCTGGCGATAGCTGAAATCCTCCGGCTTCACCGCCCACGCGATGGGCGAGCCGTTGGAGATAGACACCTGCATGATGGAATATTCCTTCAGATGCGCGGGCAAGTAGGCGAACATAACCGTCACGCCGCCCTTGGTAAGTGTCTTGTAAAGCAGCCCGTTAGATTCAAACGGAATGATCTGCGCGGAAATGACTGGTGGAAATAGTGCCGCGCAGGCCGCCAGGGAAGCGGCGAGGAGGATCCTCATAATTCCATGATAGATGGAGAAAGCGTCGGGGCCATAATAATCCTTCGATCAATTTGGCGGAATCCGTTGCAATCGCGACTCAGGCGTTTCCCCTAAGGCGCAACAGGATCGGCACCCGTCCTAAGGTGATGCCTAGCCTAAACTAGTACCAAAAACCAATTGTTGATACCCTGTTTCAGCCTTAGGCTCGTTATAGGAGTGTACCGATGCTTAGAGGCATAATAATCTGTCCGGATGTCGACCTGAACGAGAGGCTGGAGGCGATACTGACAGAGATCGGGATCGTGAGCGTCACGCGGACACTCGACCGGTATCCTAGTGGCCTGGAACTGTTGCGTTTTCTGCGCGCGCATGCTCCGCAAGTGGTGTTCGTAAGTACCGAGTCGACGGTTAAGGCGATGGAGATTGCGCGCGACGTCGACAAGAATACGCCGGGCGTTCAGATCGTCGCGGTCAGCCGTTTCGTGGATCCGCAGATTCTGCTGGAAGTGATGCGCGCCGGTATTCGCGAGTTTGCATCGCTGCCCTTCGATCGTCAGACCCTGGTGGACGCCTTAGTGAGAATCAAGGACGCGGTGATGGCGCGGCCGCCGGCCATTGAGGCCACATCTCAGGTTTACAGTTTCCTGCCATCCAAAGCTGGCGTGGGAACATCCACTGTTGCGATGAACACGGCCATGGCGATGTCGCGCGTGCAGGATTCCAATGTGCTGCTCTCCGATTTCGATCTTAACTCCGGCATGGTGCGTTTCATGCTGAAGCTGGACAGCACCTATTGCGTCACCGACGCGGCCGAACATGCGCTGGAAATGGATGAGAGCCTGTGGCCCACTATGGTGACCAGCATGGAAAAGCTGGACGTGCTGCACGCGGGCAAACTCAATCCGGACTTTCGCATCGAACCGCCACAGATCCGCCATCTGATGGAGTTCATGCGGCGGAATTACTCGGCGCTGTGCTTCGACATGTCGGGCAACCTGGAGCGCTACTCGCTCGAAATCATGCACGAATCGAAGCGTATTTTTCTGGTGTGCACGCCCGAAATTCCCTCGCTGCATCTGGCGCGCGAAAAATATCTTTACCTGAAACAGCTGGACTTGGGCGAGCGCGTCAGCGTTTTGCTGAATCGCTGCCCGAAACGGTCTTTGATCTCCCCGCAGCAGATTGAACAGCTGCTGGGCGTGCCCATCTACATGACCTTCCCGAACGACTATCAAGGCGTGCAACGCGCCATGACAGCCGGCCGCTGGGTGGAAACCAGCAGCGAACTCGGACGCCAGTTTACCTCGCTCGCCCAATGCATGCTCGAATCCAAGGCAGCCCCCGCGCCTGAGCCTAAGAAGCGCTTCATCGAGTTCTTCTCGGTGGTGCCAGGCAAAGGCGTGACCACCACCAGGAAGACCGCGGGTTAAATCCGCCGCTCCGTTTTCGGCCCGTTGCGCTGGCGCCATAATCTCATCCGCGTTGAATTCGATATCATCGCTGATTGGAAAGCGCCGTCCTCCAGTGGGTAGCTACCTACGGATATTTCGCGATTTTCGGGCTGCTGGTCTTCGGCATCGTCGGCATCCCGGTTCCTGATGAATTCCTGCTCACCGGCTGTGGTTTTCTCATCTATCGCGGCCAACTGCACCTCATTCCGGCACTGGCAAGCGCGCTGGGAGGCAGCATGTGCGGCATCACCTGCAGCTACATCATCGGACGCACGCTGGGGTGGAAGTTCCTGCATTCGCGCGCCGGCCGCTTGCTGCACATTCGCGACGAGCAGATCCGCTGGGTGCATGACTGGTTCAATCGCATTGGCCACTGGGCATTGATGATCGGCTATTTTGTGCCCGGTGTGCGGCACTTCACTGCCATTGTGGCCGGCACATCGAAGCTGGAATACCCCGGTTTCGCGGCCTTTGCCTATTCGGGCGCGCTGCTGTGGGTGAGCACGTTTCTCTTCATCGGTTATCATTTTGGCGACCGCTGGGAGAAGATTCTCCGAGTGATCGAACACAATCTGAAACAGGCCTCCGTATTGGCCGGGGTGCTGATCCTGGCCTATGCCGTGTACCTGTACCTGCGGCGCAGAAGACGCGTCGGTAGTAACCTATGAACGGATGGGTACGGCGGTAGTTCAAGAACATTTCTACACCTCGACGACAGGCAAAAAAGCAGCGATGGCCGTGAGCGGCTGCATTCTTTTTCTATTCGTCGTGGGACACCTGATCGGCAATCTGCAAATTTATGAGGGACCGGACAAGCTGAATCGCTACGCGGTTTTGTTGCGATCGATGCCGGCGCTGTTGTGGACCGTGCGCGCGGTTCTGCTGGCCATGGTTCTGCTGCACATCTGGTCGTCGGTGCAATTGGCGGGGCGCAACATCGCGGCGCGGCCGGTGGGCTATCGCATGAAGAAATCGGCCGGGTCGTCCTACGCATCCAGAACCATGTACTGGAGCGGCCCCATCATACTGGCGTTTGTCGTCTATCATCTGCTCGATTTCACCTTCGGCACGGTGAATCCGCGCTTCCAGCCCGGCAATGTGTACGGCAACGTGGTTGCGAGCTTCCAGTTGATCCCAGTGGCCGTGTTCTACATCATCGCGATGCTGCTGCTATGTCTGCATCTCTACCACGGCCTGTGGAGCATGTTTCAATCGCTCGGGATTGCGCATCCGCGTTATACGCCGATGCTGCGGAAAACGGCCGGGGTCGTGGCGATTTTGATCGCAGCCGGAAATATTTCAATTCCGGTTGCGGTGCTGGCCGGGTGGGTGAGGTAAATGAAACTGGACGCGCGCGTGCCCTTGGGCGCGATCGAAAAGCTGTGGGATCAGGCTCGCTTCGAGATGAAGCTGGTGAATCCGGCGAACAAGCGCAAGCACACCATCCTGGTGGTTGGCTCCGGCCTCGCGGGAGCATCCGCTGCAGCCACGTTGGGCGAGCTGGGCTACAACGTGAAATGCTTCTGCTTTCAGGATTCGCCGCGGCGGGCGCACAGCATCGCCGCGCAGGGCGGCATCAACGCCGCGAAGAATTATCACAGCGACGGCGATAGCGTATTCCGGCTGTTCTACGACACGGTGAAGGGCGGCGATTTCCGTTCGCGCGAAGCCAACGTTTACCGGCTGGCCCAGATCAGCGTGAATATCATCGATCAATGCGTGGCCCAGGGTGTGCCGTTCGCGCGCGAGTATGGCGGGACGCTGGCCAATCGATCCTTTGGCGGCGCACAGGTCTCGCGCACGTTTTATGCGCGCGGGCAGACCGGGCAGCAACTGCTGCTGGGCGCCTATCAGGCGCTGGAATGGCAGGTGCACGAAGGACGCGTCAGCATGTTCCCGCGCAGCGAAATGCTGGATCTGGTGGTGATCGACGGGCGGGCGCGCGGCATCGTCACCCGCAACCTGGTCACCGGGCAAATTGAATCGCACGTGGGCGACGCGGTGGTGCTGGGAACCGGTGGCTACGGGAACGTCTATTATCTTTCCACTAACGCCAAGGGATCTAACTGCACGGCCATATGGCGCGCGTACAAGCGCGGCGCGCTGTTTGCCAATCCCTGCTTTACGCAGATCCATCCCACCTGCATTCCGGTGTCGGGCGATTATCAATCGAAGCTGACGCTGATGAGCGAGTCCTTGCGCAACGACGGCCGCATTTGGGTGCCGCTGAAGGCCGGAGATAAACGCGCTCCAAACCAGATAGCGGAAGCCGAACGGGATTACTACCTGGAGCGCCGTTATCCAAGCTTTGGAAACCTGGTGCCGCGCGATGTTGCTTCGCGCAACGCCAAGGCGGTGTGCGACGAAGGCCGCGGCGTGGGCGAGTCCGGCTTGGGCGTGTACCTGGATTTCCGGGATGCCATCCAGCGGCTCGGCAAGCATGTGATCGCGGAACGCTACGGCAATCTCTTCGACATGTAC
>DATHNM010000516.1:0-3313 GCA_035486095.1 Bryobacteraceae bacterium | reverse complement strand
TCGGGTTGCGACCCGTACTCTTGGAGCGACATGCTGCGTGTGTTGTGCCGCATGTCGGACCAGCGGGCGAGGGTCTCGATATAATGCTTGCGCGTAGTGGTTAGGGGCGGCTTCCCGTCGTCGGCGGCAGCCTGGATACCTATCGCAGCATCATCAACCTGGGCTCGGGACCCAAGCTGCTGGGTACCGATTTCACGCTGGCCGATCCCCAACACCGCTGGTTCGATAGCATTCAGGTTCGCGCCGACACCTGGGGTGACGAACCATCATCATCCGCGCACCTGGACGCCAGAAAGGCGGGCGTCTACGATTTCAACGCGGACTATCGCGACTTCGCCTATTTCAATTTCTTGCCCTCGTACGCCGATCCGCTGCTGGGGCAAGGCATCGTGCTGGACGAACAGTCCTTCGATACACGACGCAAAATCGCCGCGCTCTCGCTCGATATCCGGCCGGGCCATTGGTGGAGCCCGTACCTGGGATGGGATCACGATTCCAGCTCGGGCGCCGGTGCATCGGTTTTTGTAACGGATGGCAACAACTACCCGGTTCCCAATACGCTCCGCGATTCCACCGACCTTTACCGCGGCGGCGTTCGATTCGAAAAGCCGCATTTTCACCTGACGCTGGAAGAGGGCGGAACGGTCTTCAAGAGCGATCAAAGCCTGTATCAAAACCCAGGGTCCGCCAATTACGGCAATTTCTCCGCGCCGGTCTTCGGCCAGACTTTAGCTTTGACCAGTTTGCTGGCTGCCTACGGAATCGGCGGATCGAGCGCTTACAGCAAGGCGCTGCTGACGGCCAATCCCACCAGCTGGCTGGATCTCTACGGCCAATTCCTCTACAGCCAGCCCAACAGCAACGTTCACTATCAGCAGACCGGCGCGGGCAATCTTTATCTGCAAAGCCAGATTCTTTTTTATTCGAGCGAACAGGAATTGATTACTGCCGCTTCCCAGCAGCCGCACACCACGGGCAGCCTGGGCGCGGAGATCCGGCCCTGGAAGCGGGTGCGGATCGCGGAATCCTGGCTGACAGACCGGCTGCATGACGCCGGATCGGCTGCCTCGGCGCAGACGCTGCTATCGGAGGGCGCGTCAATTCCGCTTAGCTCTCTGCTGGCCTCTACTCTGGTAACGAACTATAGCCAGGAATCGCTGGATATCTTTTTCGAAGCCACATCCAAGCTCACACTGCACGGCGGTTATCGCTACATGTGGGGCGATGCCCAGTATGCCTTCCTGCCGCCGGCGGGGCTGGCCAGTTCAGATCAGGAACAGCTTCGCCAGAATATTGGGCTGGGCTCGGCCACCTATCGGGCTTCCCAGAAGATTTCCTTCACCGGGGAGATGGAAGCAGCATCGTCGAGCGGCGTTTACTTCCGTACCAGTCTTTATGACTATCAGAAGGTGCGGGCGCAGGTGCATTATCAGCCGCTGCCATCGCTCAGCATATCCGGCGATTTCACGCTGCTGAACAATCAGAATCCACTAGCCGGGACCAATTACGATTACTCGTCCAGCCAGGAATCGCTCTCGCTTTATTGGGCGCCCCGCCCGAGCAAGATTTTCGACATCCAGGGCACCTATTCGCGCTCCGACCTGCGGTCCAATATTGGCTATCTCGATCCCGGGACCCTGTCGCCCCAGGTATCACGCTATCGCGACAACGCCCACACCGGCACCGCACTCATTGACCTGGCATGGCCGCATGGCAAGCGATTCGCACCCAAGCTGGCCGCCGGAGGATCGTTCTTCGTCTCTTCAGGCAGCCTGCCGACAAGTTACTTTCAGCCCCAGGCCAAGCTGTGGATGCCGCTGGGCAGCCACCTGAGCTGGTTCAGCGAATGGCGCTATTACGGATACGGCGAAGCGTTCAATCTTTATGAGGGATTCCAGACGCACCTGATCACCACCGGCGTGAGGTTCACGCGATGAATCAGGGGAATAAGCCGCCTGTTCTCGTCTTGCTCACCAGCCACTGGATCAGCATGCTGGGCGCCGCGCTGGTGACGCTAGCCGGATTCTCGTGGCTCTTTGTCCTGCCGCTGAACATCCGCGGCGGCAGCGTCAGCAATCCCTATATCGGGCTGCTGGTATTCATCGCGATACCCATCGTCTTCCTTGCCGGGCTGGCCCTGATCCCCGTGGGAATCGTACTGGCCAAACGCACTGTCGCCCAGCATTTGAACGAAGCGGAAGACCGGCGCATGGCCTGGCGCCGCGCAGGAATATTTTTCGTCGTGATGACCATTGCCAACGTGGCCATCGCCAGCCAGCTCAGCTATCGCGCGGTGCTGCATATGGACACAGTCCAGTTTTGCGGCCAGACCTGCCATGTGATGAAGCCCGAATTCACCGCCCACGCCGCCCTGCCGCCGCATCAGGCCGTGGCCTGCGCAGGTTGCCATATCGCGCCGGGAGCCAGCGGATTTGTAAAAGCGAAGATGAACGGCACGCATCAACTGATGGGCGTTCTATTCAACAGCTACCCGCGGCCCATCGAGTCCGCCATGGAGAACAACAAGCTGGTCTCTTCGGCCGATACCTGCGAACAGTGCCATGCGCGCGAAAGGGTGACCGCGCCGCGCCTGCGCGTGATCCCTTCTTACAAGGACGACGAAGCCAGCACCCGCACCAGCACCGTTTTGCTGATGCGCATCGGGACCATTCACGCGGCGCATCTGGGCCCGGGCGTGCGCGTCCGCTACCTGGCCGCCGATAAGAAGCGCCAAACCATCCCGTGGGTGGAATACCGCGATTCGCAAAAAGGCATTTCGCGCACCTACGTGGCCAGCGGCGCCGCGGCTCAGGGTCCCACTTACGAAATGCAGTGCGTGGATTGCCATAACCGCGCCTCGCACGCCTTTGAATTGCCCGATCGCGCCGTGAATCGGGCGCTGGCGGACGGCCAGATCGCGTCCGGCTTGCCATTCATAAAGAAAGAAAGCCTCGGATTGCTCCAGGCTAACTACTCGAGCGACGACGAGGCGGCGCAAAAGATTCCAGCGGCCTTGAACGCTTTCTATCTGCAGAAATATCCCGCTCTCGCCGCCACGCGGACGGCGGAAATTCACGCCGCTGGTTCCTCTATCGCAGCGATTTATCAACGCAATGTTTTCCCGGACCTGAAGGTCGCCTGGGGCACTTATCCCAACAATCTCGGCCACACCGACTTTCCCGGCTGCTTCCGCTGCCATGACGAATTGCACCTGACGGCCGACAAGAAAACTATTACGCAGGATTGCAACGCCTGCCACCAAGCTGTGGCTATGGACGAAGCGTCCCCCGAGATTTTGAAAACACTGGAATTA
>DATHNM010000515.1:0-13897 GCA_035486095.1 Bryobacteraceae bacterium | reverse complement strand
TACGTTTCGGGTGCTCTGCCCGGGCCGAGGAAATCAGATGCCAAAACGCACCTTTCAGCCAAACAATCGCAAACGGGCAAAGACACATGGATTCCGGGTACGCATGTCCACGAAAAATGGCCGCGCCGTGCTTGCGCGACGCCGAGCCAAAGGCCGCCACAAACTCACCGTTAGCGACGAGAGAGCTGTCCGGTACGCCGACTAGCGTCGGTTTCCCGACCACCGCTCGGATTCTGAGAGCCGCCGATTTCCGCAAGGCCTACAACCAAGGAACGCGCTTCACGGGCCGGTTCTTTGCCGCCTTTTGCTTGCGGGTGGTTCGGACCCAGGACGAAGGTCCCCGGCTGGGGTTCACGGTGCCGCGGGCTTTCGGTAAAGCCGTGCTCAGGAATCGGGTGAAACGAAGGCTGCGGGAAGCGCTGCGAGTGCGCTTGCCCGAAGTGGCGCCGGAATGGGATATTGTGATCAATCCGCGCCGGCCCGCGATCGCGGCACCGGTGGAGGAGCTTCGACGGGAAGTGGATCGGTTGGTGACGCAATGCAGAAAGCAGTAATCGCTACTTTGCGTCTTTATAAACGATTCGTATCGCCGCTGCTGCCGTCGGCCTGCCGTTTTTCCCCCACCTGTTCGGAATACATGATGGAAGCGGTTGATCGATATGGCGTCCTACGGGGTGTCGGAATGGGTATGCGCCGTCTGTTGCGCTGTCACCCATTTCATGTGGGCGGCTTTGATCCGGTCCGCTAGAAATTTTCAACATGGCCGATAACCAACCGAACAAGCCCGGAAAAAGAGAACTCACCATGGAGCAGCGGCTCCTGCTGGCGTTTGTGCTGATGGGCTTGGTGCTGTTCCTTACGCCTTACTTCTACAAAGCGCCGCCGCCTGCGCAACAGCCCAAGACGTCCATCAAGAGTACAGACCAAAACGCGTCTGCGACAAACAAATCCGCGGCCGTGGCGCCAGCGGCGCCGCAAGCCACCACTGCGCAGTCCGCCAATTCGCAGCCGGCGCCCGGACAGATCCAGGCTTCCACTGAGCAGCAATTTGTCATCGATACGGATATCTATCAAATAACGTTGTCCAATCGTGGTGGAACCGTTCGCAGTTGGATTCTGAAGAAATACCGCGACAAGCAAGGCAAGCCACTGGAACTGGTGAACGCGGCGAGCTATTCGAAAGTGGCGCCGCCGTTTTCCATTGTTTTGCGGGACGACAAAGCCGCCGACGCTTTGAACTACGGTCTCTACACCGCCAAGCCCACGGCCGACGGCTTGGGCATCGAATACGAGTTCTCGAACGGCAAGGACTACGCGAAGAAGACGTTTCAGTTCTCAAAGGCCGGCTACCTTTCGCAGATCGCAACTGAAGTCACCGTGAACGGCGTACCCACCGATCACCTGATCCAGTGGCGCGGCGGGTTCGGCGATGCCACCGTTCTGAATCGCAGCGCGGAACAGCACGCCGTCTATTTCGACCCGCACGAAGCCAGCATGATGGGCCTCAGCCAAGGCAAGCTTTATACCAAGGATGCGAAGTCCGTGAAAGACGGTCCGGTGCTCAGCACCGGCGATTATTCCTTTGCCGGATTGGACGACCGGTTTTTCGCCGCCGTGTTTCTCCCCAAGGACAACACGCAGACCAAGGTGGAAACGATTAAAGACGACGTGCCCCCCGCGCCCGCCGGCAAGGAAGAAATGCGCGTCGGCGTGGAGGTGGGCGGCGATTCAGTGAATCACTTCACGCTTTTTGTGGGGCCGAAAGATCTCGACCTGTTGCGCCGCGTGGATCCCAAGCTGCCGCAACTGATCGATTGGGGCTGGTACGGAGTGATCGCCAAGCCGCTTTTCCTGGCCATGCACTGGGTGAACGACAACTTCGTTCACAACTACGGCTGGTCCAT
Organism: Bryobacteraceae bacterium; assembly: GCA_035486095.1. GTDB lineage: Bacteria > Acidobacteriota > Terriglobia > Bryobacterales > Bryobacteraceae > Palsa-89. The sequence continues at coordinate 11,993 of DATHNM010000515.1, read as the reverse complement.
TGTCTTGATCACCATCGCCATCAACCTGGTGCTGCTGCCGCTGCGCTTGAAGAGCATGAAGAGCCAGCGCAAGATGCAGTCCCTGCAGCCTAAGCTGGCCGCCATTAACGCCAAATACAAGGGTCTCAGCATGCGCGACCCAAAGAAGGCGGAACAAAACCAGGAAGTGATGGAGTTCTACAAGAAAGAAGGCGTAAATCCCATGGGCGGCTGCCTGCCCATGGTGGTGCAGCTTCCACTGATTTACGCGTTCTACAAAGTTCTGGCCGTCACCATTGAGATGCGCGGCGCGCATTGGCTTTGGATTTCCGATCTGTCGCAGCCGGAACAACTAGCCATCCACGTTCTGCCGCTCATCATGATCGTCTCGCAGTTCGTCATGCAGAAGATGACTCCCAACCCGGGGATGGATCCTTCGCAGGCAAAAATGATGATGTTCATGCCGCTCATGTTCGGGTTCCTGTTCTATAATTTTTCCAGCGGCCTGGTGTTATACTGGCTAACCAGTAATTTAGTGGGAATTGGACAACAATGGGCCGTGAATCGGATGATGCCCGCACCACCGCCGCCTCCGCCTCCGGTCGCCTTGAAAAAGAAGGGCAAATAACGCAGGTGGAAGAAAAGAACTATACAATCGAATCCAGCGGATTCCGCATCAGCGGGTTCCTCGACATGGTTATTGGCGACATGGGGCTGGAACTTTCCTTCGATATTCTGGAAGGCCAGCACTTGCATCCCGATCTGGAAGATCCCGATTTGTTGGTGAAATTCTCGGGGCCGGATGTGGACCTTCTGCTGGCGAACAAAGCAGAAGTTCTGCTGGCGCTCGAGTTTCTGACTATGGAAGCTCTGCGCATCCCGGGCGAGCACCACTCACTGCTCTGTTTCGATTCGAACGACTATCGGACCCTGCGGATTGAAGAATTGAGGCTCAGCGCCGTAACTGCCGCGGAAAGCGTGAAACGGACGCGCCGGCCCTTCCACTTTAATCCCATGAGCAGCCGCGAGCGGCGCATCATTCACTTGAGCTTGCGCAACGAGACTGATATTCGCAGCGAGAGTACCGGCAGCGGTCCGTTTCGCCAGGTGGTGGTTCTTCCAATCGATATGCCGTTGCCGGAGCCGATTCGTCCGCCGCGGCCGGCGCCACCTCCGCGCGGCGGCCCGCGCGATCGGGATCGCAGATCGGGACCTCCGCGGCGTGGCGGCGGTGGTTTTCGCCGGCCGTAGAAGGCGGCTCAGTAATTTCCTCTGCGAATTCAGGACACGATCGTTGCGATTTCTACCCCGCCCGGACGATCCGGCATAGGGGTGGTGCGTCTTTCGGGATCCGATGCGCGGCGCATCTCTGAAAACATTTTGCGATTTCGGGCTGGGCAAGAGTGGACCCCTTGGAGCGTGACGCTCGCGCAACTGGGCGACGTGGATCAAGTGGTAGTGTCCTATTTCGCCGCCCCGCGATCCTACACCGCCGAAGATCTGGTGGAGATCTCATGCCATGGATCGCCCGTCATACTGCGATTCTGCGTGGAGCGTGCCTGCGCGGCGGGCGCCAGGCTAGCCGAACCGGGCGAATTCACACTGCGGGCCTACCTGAACGGAAGAATCGATCTTCCGCAAGCTGAAGCGGTTCGGGATCTGATTGAAGCCACTACGCTCTACCAGGCCCGCGTGGCCGCGCAACAAGTGGAGGGCTCGGTTTCCAAGCGCATCCGTCCCGTTAAGGAGCAGTTGGTGGAGCTGATCGCGCTGCTGGAAGCCGGCATCGATTTCGCCGAAGACGATATCAGCGTGGCGCCGGTGGCAGAAATTCTACGGCGCCTAAACCCGATCGAGCAAGCCCTGGCGGCGCTAGCTTCGACTTTCGATTACGGCAAGCTGGTGCATTCAGGAATCACTCTGGCCATCGTGGGGCGGCCCAACGTCGGCAAGAGCAGCCTTTTCAACCGGCTTTTGGAGAAGGATCGGGCGATTGTAACCAACCTGCCTGGCACCACGCGCGACCTGGTTTCAGAAGTCGCAGCCATCCAGGGAATTCCGGTGAAGTTCGTGGATACGGCGGGCATTCGCACTGGTCAGGATCTGGTGGAGACGCTAGGCATCGAACGCAGCTATCAGGCCATGGCGGATGCCGACGTGACGCTGGTGGTGCTGGATCTGGGCCAATCCGTTCACCCAGACGATCTCGCGCTGATAGAACGCGCCAAGTTCCAGGGGCGCTGGATTCTGGTGGGAAATAAGGCGGATTTGCCCCAAGTGGCCGAACCGCCGGGCGATTTCATCGCCGTCTCGGCTGTCACCGGCCAAGGAATCGAGCGTTTGCGGGAGGAAATCGCCCCGCTAGCCTCGCGCGAGCAGGATTCCGGATTCATCACCAGCATCCGCCACGAGCAGTTGCTGCGGGAGAGCCGGGAGGCGCTGGAACAGGCTCGCAAAGCAGCCGAGTTTGGAATCCCACACGAAATGTTGCTGTTAGACCTTTACGCGGCCCTGCGGCCTTTAGATGGCATTACCGGGGCCACCAGTGCAGACGATATCCTGAACCGGATCTTTTCCACGTTTTGCATTGGCAAATAGGCCCCCACTCGTGATTACAATGGGACTAGCCTTGGGTCGCCTGCTCGCACTTACGGTCCTCCTCTCCTCCGTCGCTTTGGCGCAGCAGCCACCGCAAGAAGGCCAACTGGACGGCAGCCAGACATTGTTCACCGTATTGGCCGCGATCAACGCCGCAGGCTACGACGCCAATCTCGACTCGAACGCTAACTCTCCGGTGCGCAAACAGGTGCGCGATGCCCTAGCCGCGAAACATCTGGAGTCCGTCGAAGCATTGAAGAAGTTTTTCGACGACCACCGCAAGGAAGACCCGGATGCCGAGTTGAGCCAGTACGTATCCTTCGCCCTCTCACTTCAGGGACCTCCCGATTTCCAGTTTTGGATGCCATCCCAGGAAGTTCCGCCGGACGTCCGCAAACTGGACGGGCTGAACGAATTGATTGCCAATTTCTATCAGGAAGCGGGTATCAACGACTTGTGGAAGCGGTCGCGGCCGGCCCTGGATCATGTAATCGCCGAATATCATGGTGGCGTCACACAAGCGCTGTTAGAGGCCAACGCCTACCTGCGCAATCCCACCAGCGGCTTACGTGGCAGCCGCTTTCAAGTGTACGTGGATCTGCTGGGCGCGCCGAACCAGATTCAGACCCGCAGTTACAAAAGCAATTATTATGTCGTCGTGACGCCGTCGCCCGAGCCGCAGGTGGATCAGATTCGCCACGCTTATCTGCACTACCTGTTGGATCCGCTGTCGCTCAGATATTTCGAACAATGGGGCCGGGATAAGGCTCTCGCAGATTTTGCCCAAGCCGCGCCGGCCTTGGATGAGGCTTACAAAAACGATTTCATGCTGCTGGCCACCGAGTGCGTCATCAAGTCGGTGGAAAGCCGCCTGGCGCGCGGCGCGAAGAAACAAGAGCTGGTCAATCAGGCATTGAGCCAGGGTTTCGTATTGACGCCGGCGCTGGCGGATGGCTTGGCGGTTTATGAGAAGCAGCCGGAGTCACTGCGCAACTACTTTCCGGATCTGCTGGGCCTGATCGACCTTGAGCATGAAGACCGGCGGCTGCAAAAGGTAGACTTCGCCAAGGAAGCAACCGTTCACAAAGCCAAGGCTGCTCCACTTCCTCCGCCACCGGCCTTGAGTGCATCAGCGAAGAATCTGGCGGAGGCCGAGGATCTGTATGCCAGCCGCAATCTGGTGGGAGCCCGGGCAGGGTACGAAAAGGTGCTGGAGCAACCGGGCGAGAATCCGGTACACGCCAGGGCATATTATGGATTGGCGCGGATTGCGGCGCTGGATCACGATCCGGAGCTGGCCGAGAAATTGTTCCAAAAGACGTTGGAGATGTCCCCGGACGAGGAAACCAAGTCGTGGGCCTATTTGTATCTGGGCCGTTTGTCCGATGCGGCCGGCGATCGCGAGCAAGCCGAGAAGCACTATCGCGAGGCGCTGGCGGTGCATGGAGCGCCGGAGCAGGTGAAAGCCGCCGCAGAGAAAGGACTCGGGCGGCCATTTCAACGGTAGAGGGCGCGCTGCGTCACGGGAAAACTTAAATTCAAAACCAGAAATTCAGAACCTAGGAGCAACGATGAACAGAGCATTCCGAAATATCGCGGCGCTGACTTGGGCCGCCCTGGCGCTGGGCTTTTCCCCTCTGTGGGCGCAGAAACCCAAGTCGCAAAAAGAACAGCAAGCCATCCTGGCCGTCCAATTAGCCAAGACGCCGGACGAGCGCATCGCGGCCATTGAGAAGGTGTTGACGGATTTCGCCGACACCGAATTCAAGACCGCGCTGCTGCAGATGGCGGTACAGTCCGAAGAGGAAAAGAACGATTTCGCGCAGACTGTGTTTTATGCGGACCGATTGTTGAAGGCCGACCCCAAGAACGCTTTCGCCATGGTGACGCTGGCGTCTGAAACCGCCCGGCACACGCGCGAAAACGATCTGGATAAGGATGAACAGCTCAGCAAGGTGGACAAATGGGCCAAGGACGGCATCGAAGCGGCGAAGGTGCTGCCTAAGGTTCGCCCGGATGTTCCCGATGCCGATTGGGAGGGAGTCAGAAAAGATATGGAAGCGCAGGGCTATGTGGCTTTAGGCATGGCCGATACGCTACGCAAAAATTATGACGGCGCGGCGAACAACTATAAAGAGTCGCTCTCGGTGGGCGCAACCCCGAATCCGGCCACTCTGGTGCGTTTAGCGCAGGTCTACATGGCGAGCGGAAAGCTGGACAACGCAAACTTCACTCTGGACAAGGCCATCAACACCCCGAACGTGCCAGACCAGATCAAGTCGATCGCGCAGTCCATGAAGGCCGAGATCGCCAAGCACATCAAACCGGCCGCTCCAGGCGCCGCGCCGGCCGCACCGGCTAGTCCGGCTCCGGCGGCCACGCCAGCGCCTCCGGCAGACAACAAGCCCTAGCCGGACCGCGGATAGATTAGACGCGAGCCACGCTGTGGAGTTGGAGTCAGAAACACTGGAAACGGCGCTCGGCTATCATTTCGCGAGCCGGGAGTTATTTGCTCGCGCATTGACGCACCGGTCCAGTATTTACGAGAAGACTTCCAGCGCGGCGCCGTCCGACAACGAGCGTCTGGAGTTTTTGGGCGACGCGATTCTGGGGTTCGTGGTCAGCGACGTTCTGGTGGCGGCGCATCCCGATTTTCCGGAAGGCCGGCTATCGAAATTGAAAGCTCACCTGGTGAGCGCGTCGCATTTGCACGAAGTTGCCGCGCGTTTGCGATTGGGCGATTATTTGCTGCTGGGGCGCGGTGAAGAAATGAGCGGCGGGCGGGAGAAGAAGGCTCTGTTGGCCAACGCCGTAGAAGCGCTGATCGCGGCCCTCTATCTGGATGGCGGCATCGAGCCGGCGCGGCATTTCATTCTGCAGCAGGTTATCGGCGAAGCCGAACCATCCAGCGATGTGGCGCTCGCAACCGATTTTAAGAGCGCCCTGCAGGAACTCGCCCAATCCAGGAAACTGCCGCAGCCGCGCTACGCCATCGTGGAGGAACGCGGTCCGGAACACGCCAAAACTTTTCTGGTGGAAGTGCGCGTGGGGCGCGAATGGGTGAGCCGGGCCGAAGGCTTGTCGAAGAAGAGCGCGGGACAGAAGGCGGCGCAGGAAATACTTCGCCAACTGGCCGAATCGGCGCACGAATAGGGCAGCCCGGTTACTGCTTCGCGGCGGGTAGAGGCGCTCTGTCCGGCTCGGCCTTGGCCGTTGTTTCATTCAGAATGACGATATCCACGCGCCGGTTTTTTCGCCGGCCTTCCTCGGTATTGTTGCTGTCGATGGGGGCGGTGTCGGCGTAGCCGGCGATGGAAAGCCGTTCGCGCGCGACGCCGAATTTGGTGAACAGTTCCACCAACGCAATGCTGCGCGCGGCCGAAAGCTCCCAATTGCTGCGAAATCGTGGGTTGTGGATGGGGATGGAGTCCGTATGGCCTTCGGCGCGCGCCGGATTCCGCACTTTATTCATGGCATCGGCGATCTTGCGAACGGTGGGATAAGAATCGGGCGCGATTTCATCCCCGCCGGACGGAAACAGCGCGGCCTGGGTGAAGCTGATGGTGAGCCCACGCGGGGTCATGCTGAGCGCCAGGCGGCCGCTCTGAATCTCCTGCTGCAGGGCGTCGGACAAAATCGGCAGCAGGTCTGTCAGTGTAAGTCCGGAACGATCGCCCACGCGGAGCTTTTCGCCGCCTGAGCCCGGACGGCGCGCCGCGCCCTGGCCCCGTACGTCGCCCGTGCCGCCCAGCAGCATTGAGAACGCGCTCTTGAAGGAGTCACCCTCCAGCGCCTTCTTTACCGATTCAGAGACTGCCCGGCTTTTGGCGTTGTCGGTTTGAGCGGTGGCGAACATCACGACGAAGAAGGCGAAGAGCAGGGTAATGAAGTCGGCATAGGAGACCAGCCAGCGCTCGTGATTGGGATGGGATGAGGTTTTTTTTCGCGCCATTCAGGCCGCCGCGTCGCTGCGAGAGCGAGGGTCCATTTCAGCCGCCTTCTTTTTCCGCCGTTGATAAGCTTCCAGCTTGTGCCGGATTACTTTCGGGTTCATCCCTTCGACTATGCCAACCACTCCTTCCAGCTTCAGTTCTTTCAAGGCGGTTTCGCTCTCGATGCGGGATTTGATTTTGGTGGCGGCGGGCAGCAGCACGATATTGGCTACGCCAACCCCATAGACGGTGGCCACGAAAGCCACGGCAATGCCATGGCCTACTTCCTCGATATTGGAAAGGTTCTTCATCACCTGAATCAAGCCCATCACCGCGCCGATGATTCCAATGGTGGGGGAGTAACCGCCCGCGCATTCAAACACCCGGGCCTCGGCCAGCTCCTGGTTTTCTGCCAGCTCAATTTCCAGCTGCATCATGGTGCGGATTTCCTGCAGATCGGTACCATCGACGGCCAAATTGAGCGCCTTGCGAAGGAAGGGATCCTGAACCTGCATGGCTTCGTCCTCCAGCGCTACCAGCCCGTTCCGCCGCGCCGAGGCGGCGTAGCCGATTAATTCGTCGATCACCGCGTCCGGGGTTTCAATCTTGTCCAGGAACACGTGGGCCAGCCGCCGGGCCGCGCCAATCAGTACGTGCATGGGAGTACTGATCATCACCGCGCCGCAGGTGCCCCCCAGAACGATGACGGCAGCGGTGATCTGCGAGATGTCCTTGAGTCTTCCGCCTTCCATGATCAGGCCGCCCAGGATGCCGCCGAAAGCGAGGATCAATCCCAGGATGGTGGCGAAATCCGGGCGGATGCGGCTGGATTTGCGGGGCACGGGGCGTGACTTGGGCGCCGTGCTTAATGGCTTGGATTGATCCGCCATAAATTCAAGCCAGGCTTCTGAAACGCGGATTTCTCGCAGCCCGCTTATTCCTCATGCGCGGCCACAAGTTCCGTGCGGTTGGCAATCAAACGGCGGTACTCGATCACCTTGTGGATCACTTCCTCGGCGGATTCCATGACCACCAGCTTCTGTCCGTTGGTCAGTGCGATCACCGTATCCGGCGTGGCCTCCATGTGTTCGATGAGATCCGAATTGAGAACCAAGGGGGCTTTATTGATGCGCGTCAGCCGGATCATACCTACTCATCGGCGAGCGGTGCTGCTGTGTGAGTTTGAAGAGTGGGGCGGGTTAGCTGAAGGCTAACTGAGAAGCTGCAGGATGGCCGTGAGTTCTTTGCGGATTACTTCCAGCGCCGGGCCGGCATCGCCAAACAATGCCGCTTGCGGACGAACCGCCATGCCCGCCGGTGCGGCGGATTTGGCGCCCGCTTCCCGCGACCGCGAATCCAGATACTTGCGCGCGCCCTCAATGGTGTAGCGGTTGTCGTAGAGCAAACGCTTGATTTCCAGCACCAATTCCACGTCCTTGCGCCGGTACAGACGATGTCCCTTGCCGGATTTCTTGGGCCCCAGCGAAGAGAACTCGGTCTCCCAGAACCGCAAAACGTACGGCTTAATGCCAGCCAGGCGGCTCACTTCGCCAATGCGGAAATAGAGTTTATCGGGAATTTCAGGGCGAATTTCGCCGACCGCCGGCTCGGGCATGCTTCCGACATTCTAGCAAACCCAGCTTTACCTCATTGAGCATTTCTCGGCCTTTTTTTACACTGGAGACTACGAAACATACTACTAGGACCAGAACGTACAAGCCCCTGCCGGCGCCCCTGCCGGCCAAGCTTGCGCCCGCCGACCAAAACCGGCGGCCGGCTGAGAGCCATGTGATCGCCGGAGTACATCCGGTGCGGGAGGCCTTGCGCGCCGGCCGCGCCTTCGACCGCGTGTTAATCGCCCGCGGCGCCGGCGGTCAACGCTTGCAGGAAATCATCGATCTGGCGCGGGAACGTGCCGTCACGCTGCGCTTTGAACCGCGCGAGGCGCTGGATCGGGCATCCAACGGCGCCACGCATCAAGGAGTAGTGGCGTTTGGCGCCGGACATCGTTATGCGGAGCTGGAACAGGTGCTTCCCAAGGCCCGGCTGCTGATTGTTTTGGACGGCGTGGAAGACCCGCATAACCTGGGCGCCATTATTCGCACCGCGCAAGCGGCCGGGGCCAGCGCTGTCATCGTGCCGGACCGGCGCGCCGCGGGACTGACGGAAGTGGTCGCCAAAGCGGCCGCTGGAGCACTGGAGCATCTGCCGGTGGTGCGGGTAGGGAACGTGAATCAGGCGCTCGAAGATCTGAAGAAACGCGGCTTCTGGATCTACGGGCTGGACGAGCGCGGCGGCCAGCTTTATTCGGAGATTGAATACGCGCATCCCACCGTCTTCGTCATGGGCGGTGAGGGGCACGGCTTGCATGAACTGGTGAAGAAACATTGCGACGTGCTGGTTCGTATTCCCATGGCGGGCGCTATTGGCTCGCTCAACGTGTCGGTGGCCACTGGGGTTGTCCTGTTCGAGTGGCGGCGGAGGAATCCTCGATGAGTGTGGCCCGGTGGAAATGCCTCTGTTTGGCTATTCGCTCCAGGTGAAACCCCCTGTTACAATATTCTTATAAGCTCCTGCCGTAGCATCTCAAAGCTTAAGAATGTCAATAAGTTCCAATCAATGTACGCTTGGGTTTGACCTCCACTTTGAGGATCTTTACCAGCGTGACGGGCTGGTTCGCCTGGATGCGGCCTTTCTCAATCAGCTTTTAGGGTCCGACGTGGGACTGCACGTCCAGCTTCTGGATGCCCGTGCGAATCCCAAAGCCAGGACGGCCAAGGAAGTGTCTGAGCTGGTGATCGCGCTGGCGCCACACGTCGAAGATTTCCTGGGCGACCTGTTTGGAATTTCCAAGGAAATCGAGGCGCTGCAAGCGCGGCACAACGCCTTGGCCCCGTTCTTCGCTTTCAAACGCAAGTTCATTCAAAAGCGGGCTGTCAGCGGCGTCACGGCGGAGCAGGCGGAGGCGATTGACGGCTCGGGCCTGGGCCGTGAACTGGAGGCGATGTTCGGCCAGCCCCTGAGCGAGCGCAGTTTCTTCGAGCACGTCGCAATGTGGCTGGAGAACGAAAGCGAACGGCTGGAGCCAATCCAGATGGCCGCGCGTTATGCCGCCTGGGCCGCGCTCTCCGAAGCGGGCCGCAAAAAGCATCGCGGCGATGTCCTGTTCAAGGTGGCGCACAAAATAGACCCGCTGCATTTGGTGCCGGTAGAGACGCTGGCCGAAAACGGCATCGCGAAATTGCGTCTACCCGAAGAAGACTGGCGCGGCCGCGAGGGATTCCAGCTCACCGATTCCGGCATGGGCCTGGCAGGCGCGCTGGACCAAGCCCACTACTGCATCAAGTGCCACAACCAGGGCAAAGATAGCTGCTCCACGGGTCTGAAGGAGAAAACGGGCGAATTCAAAAAGACCGTGTTCGGCGTTACTCTGGCCGGCTGTCCTTTGGATGAGAAGATCTCCGAGATGAACATGGTGAAGCAGCAGGGCTACACATTGGGAGCCCTGGCCATCGTCACCATCGACAATCCAATGGCGGCCGGAACCGGACACCGCATCTGCAATGACTGCATGAAGGCCTGCATTTTCCAAAAGCAGGAGCCGGTGGACATTCCGCAAGTGGAAACCCGTTCGCTGAAGGATGTGCTGGAGCTTCCGTGGGGCTTCGAAATCTACAGCCTGCTAACGCGCTGGAATCCATTGAATTTTGCGCGCCCGGTGCCGCTCCCCGGCAGCGGATACAAAGTGCTGGTGGTGGGTCTGGGGCCGGCCGGGTTCACGTTGTCGCATTACCTGATGAACGACGGCCACACCGTGGTGGGGATCGATGGTTTAAAGATTGAGCCGCTGCCTCCGGAGATTTCAGGCGTGGACGCACTGGGGGCGCGGTCGCCGTTCCGGCCCATCCGCGATATTCGCGATGTCTATGAATCGCTGGACGATCGTGTCATGGCCGGGTTCGGGGGCGTGGCCGAGTATGGAATCACGGTTCGCTGGGACAAGAATTTCCTGAAGATTATCCGCCTGCTGCTGGAACGCCGGCGGCAGTTCAGCATGTTCGGCGGAGTGCGCTTCGGTGGAGCGCTGACCATCGATAGTGCGTTTGAGATGGGTTTCGATCACGTGGCGCTGTGCGCCGGTGCCGGCCGCCCCACCGTGATTCCCATGAAGAATGGGCTGGCGCGCGGTGTCCGGCAGGCATCCGATTTTCTGATGGCGCTGCAGCTCACCGGCGCGGCCAAAACCAATTCGGTGGCGAATCTGCAGGTTCGCATGCCGCTGGTGGTAATCGGCGGCGGGCTCACGGCGGTGGATACAGCCACTGAATCGCTGGCCTATTACGTGGTGCAAGTGGAAAAGTTCCTGAAGCGCTACGAAACGCTGGCCGCGGAAAAGGGCGAGGCTGAGGTGCGCGCCGGATGGAGCGTGGAGGAAACTGAAACCGCCGACGAATTTCTGTCGCACGCGCGGGCGATTCGAACCGAACGAGCGGCGGCGGAAAAAGAAGGGCGCAAGCCGCATCTGATCGGCCTGCTGAATTCCTGGGGCGGCGTGACCATTGCCTATCGCCGGCGCATGATCGATTCACCCAGCTACACACTGAATCACGAAGAAGTGTGGAAGGCGCTGGAGGAGGGCATCCGGTTCGCCGAATGCCTGACGCCGGAATCCGTGGAAGTGGATTCATTCGGCCACGCGGCTGCGCTGCACGTGATGCGGCACACGTTTGATACTGCCAGCGGCAAGATGAGCGCCACGGGCGAGCCTGTACGGCTGCCCGCGAAATCGATTTTGGTGGCGGCCGGAACGCAGCCCAATACCGTGCTGGGCCGCGAAGACCCCGACAATGTGTTTCTGGACGGCAAGTGGTTCCAAGCCGTGGATGAGGACGGGCAGCCGGTGAAGCCGGAGCGCGTGGCCAAGCCGAAAGCGTCGCGCGTGCTGACGTCGGTGCGTCCGGACGGCCGCGGTGTCAGCTTCTTTGGCGATCTGCATCCCTCATACGCCGGCAACGTGGTGAAAGCCATGGCCAGCGCCAAGCAGGGCTTTCCAGTGGTGACCGGGCTGCTTTTGCGCCGCTCGCCCGAAGCTCCGCAGCCCGATGCACTGGTGGCGCGCTTGAACGCCGAACTGCGCGCAGTGGTGAAAGACGTGATTCGCCTGACGCCCAACATCGTGGAAGTGGTGGTGGAAGCGCCCATGGCTGCGCGCGCCTTTGAGCCGGGCATGTTCTACCGGCTGCAGAATTACGAGACGCTGGCGCCGCGCGTGAATGAAACAGCCTTGGCCATGGAGGGGCTGGCGCTCACCGGCGCGTCAGTGGATCGGGAGAAAGGTTTGCTCTCCACTATTGTTCTGGAGGTGGGCGGCTCTTCCGATCTATGCGCGTTGCTCAAACCGGGCGAACCGGTGATCCTGATGGGGCCCACCGGCACGCCCACTGAAACGCCCTCGCGCGAGACCGTGCTGCTGGTGGGCGGCGG
>DATHNM010000514.1:0-15875 GCA_035486095.1 Bryobacteraceae bacterium | reverse complement strand
CTGGTATTGCCCAGGTCCACTCCGTCAAAGCCTTTTTGGGCTACGCCGACCACCGTGAAGTTGTGCCCATTCACGGCCACCGTTTTTCCGACGATAGACTGGTCTTTGGCGAAGCGCGATTGCCAATAGGCGTAGCTGAGTACGGCGACGGGGTGGGCGTCCTGCAGTCGGTCGTCATCGGGAGTCAAGGTGCGGCCTATCGCCGCTCCCACACCCAGCACCGGAAAGTAGGTGCCCGAGACTAATTCGCCGGTCACCCGCTCGGTGGTTCCGTTGAAGCCCAGGCTAAAGTCACTCCCGAAGCGGCAGAACACGCCGGTAAAGACCGAGTTGTTCGCCTGGAAGTCGCGATACATGGGGTAGGAGAGCGCGTGATCGCCCCAATTGCTGCCGTAGTGATAGCCGTTCCTGCCCAGCAGCACCAGCTCTTGCGGATTCTTGACTGGCATGGAACGCAACAGCACCTGATCGAGAAGCGAAAAGATGGCCGTATTCGCGCCGATGCCGAGTGTCAGTGACAGCAAAGCTACCGTGGTGAACACCGGCGACTTGAGAAATGCCCGCAGGGCAAACTGTACATCCTTCCCGATAGATCGCATTACCCTATAGACTACGCATGGCTGTTTTAGTTAGTTCGATACAATAGCTGCTATCCTCAGAAATCATGCCCCGGCTAACCGTGTTAACCCTCCTTTTCGCGGCCAGTCTGCTCTGTGCACCGGCTCGTGTAAACCAATCTGATGCCCGTCTTGCCAAGGCATTTCGCAAGCCCGATCTAAACGGCTGGATTTTTGTACATCTGGAAGGGACACCGGCTGAGATCGGATTCCAGCACGGCTATCTGCTGGCGCCGGAAATCGAAGATGCTCACAAGGTGATAGCTCTCGGGCTGACGCACGACAGCCACAAACCCTATGGCTTTTTCCGCACCGCCGCCGAGAAGGTGTTGTGGCCGCGCATAGAGCCGCAGTATCGGGAGGAGCTGAAGGGGATTGCCGAAGGGCTGAAGGCGCGCGGCGTGGCGCTGGATCTGTGGGACGTGGTGGCGCTGAACGGCTGGCTGGAGCTGTCTCCCTACTACACCACCATGTATGACAAGCAGCAACATCAACAGGCTGCGCTACGCTATCCGACGCCCGAACATTGCAGCGCCTTTGTCGCGGTGGGCAGCTACACCAAAGACGGCAAAGTGGTGATTGCGCACAACAACTGGACCGAATACAAGGAAGGGTCGCGCTGGAACATCATTTTCGATATCGCGCCGGCGGAAGGCTATCGCATTTTGATGGACGGCATGCCGGGCTTGATTCACAGCGGCGACGACTACGGCGTCAACAGTGCCGGCCTGGCGATTACTGAAACCACCATCGGGCACTTTACGGGCTTCGATCCAAACGGCATCCCGGAGTTCGAACGCGCGCGCAAAGCCATGCAATACGCCGCCAATATCGACGACTACGCCCGCATCATGGAAGACGGCAACAACGGCGGCTACGCCAACACCTGGCTGATCGCCGATACGCACAACAACGAGATCGCAAACCTGGAACTGGGGCTGAAGCACGTCACGCTGCAACGGACGCACGACGGTTATTTCGTGGGGTCGAATTTTCCGGCCGATCCGGCACTGATCCGCGACGAGGCCAGCGATTATCCGGTAAACGATCTGAGCATCAGCGCCAACGCGCGCCACGTGCGCTGGGAGCAGCTGATGGCGGAGAACAAGGGCAAGATCGACGTCGCGGCGGCGCAGAAGTTTTTAGCCGACCATTACGACACGTTCCTGCACAAAGAAACGCCCAGCGAGCGGACGCTGTGCGGCCACATCGATCTTTCCACGCGCGGGTCCAGCCCGTGGCAGCCGCCTTTTGGGCCGGCGGGAACCGTGCAGAATAAGGCCGCCGACGCTGCGATGATCGCCAGGATGTCCTTCACCGCCGCCATGGGCCATGCCGATGGAATCGACTTCAAGGCCGCCCAGCATCTGAAGGAACATCCGGAATTCGCGTGGGAAAAGGGCGTGCTGCGCGATCTGGACTCGCGCCCCTGGACTACGTTCCAAATCGCTCAGTAGCTGCGATCTGGCTCCCATATAGATCAAGCTCCCATATAGACCAAGCTCCCATATAATCGTAGGTATTACTACGCATCGTTGGGAGGGTTGTTTGATCAAGAGCTCAGGAGTTGGGCGCGGTTCAGAACCGCGGCCGTCGGGGAGTGCCTGCCACTGGCTGCTCGCCCTGATTTTGCTCGCCGCGCCATTACGGGCGCAGGTGAACGCCGCCATCTCAGGCAGAGTGCTCGATCCCTCTGGAGCGGTGGTGCCCGGCGCGACGGTGACCGTAAAAAGCCTGGAAACGGGAGCCTCCAGAACAGTTACCTCAGACGGCTCAGGCGACTATACGGTGCTCGGCCTGCCGCTTGGCCCGCAGGAAGTGACGGCTGAAAGCACAGGCTTCCGGCGCACCCTGCCCGCGCGAGTGAGTCTCGTGGTGGGGCAGGACGCCGTGGTCAACTTCACGCTTGAAATTAGCGGCGACCAGGTGGTGGTGGTGACGGACCGGACGCCGCTGGTGAACACCACCACATCGCAAGTGTCGGGCGTGGTGGGCGAACAGCAGATCAAGGATCTGCCGCTGAACGGCCGCAGCTTCGACAATCTGATCACACTGAATCCCGGCGCGGTGAACTACAGCGCGATGAAGAGCGCGGGAACCAGCACCAGCGACGGCAACACGTTTTCGGTGGACGGCCGGCGTACTTACGAAAACCTGATCCTGCTGAACGGCATTGAATACACCGGGAGCAGCCAACTGGCCATCAGCCCGGGCGGTGTCAGCGGCGAGCTGCTGGGCATCGACGCTATCCGCGAGTTCAATGCGCTCACCAACACCTACGGCGCCGAATACGGCAAACGCGCGGGCGCGCAAATCAGCGTGGTTACGCAATCGGGAACCAATCAACTGCATGGTTCGCTGTTCGAGTTTCTCCGCAACAGCGATCTGGATGCGCGGAATTTCTTCGATCAAGCCTCGGTTCCCCCATTTCGCCGCAACCAGTTCGGCGGCGCGCTGGGAGGGCCCATCAAGAAGGACAAATGGTTTCTGTTTGGGAACTACGAAGGTTTCCGGCAAGTGCTGGCGGTGAGCAATGTGAGCGTGGTCCCGGACAATGAAGCGCGCCAGGGGCTGCTGCCGAACGCGGCGGGCGTGTACACTCCCGTGGCCAAGCTGAATCCCGCGATGCTGCAGTATATGCAGCTCTGGCCGGCCGTGAATGGCCCGGAGCTCACCGTGGGCGGCGCGCCGAGCGGCACCGCGTTTTCCTATAACAATCCCCGCCAGACCATTCGTGAAGATTTCGGTACGCTGCGGACGGACTACATCCTGAGCGATCGGGACACGTTTTCGGCCAGCTACACCATCGACGACGGCAACAGCCTGATCCCCCAGGCTGACCCGCTGTTTGCATCGGCTGAAACATTGCGCAGCCAGGTGGCGAGCGTGGAAGAAACGCATGTCTTTTCGCCCGAGATCCTGAACACATTTCGCGCGGGCTTTTCACGCGCCGCTTTCGGGTACGATTCAGCCGACCTGGCTGCGTTTCCGGCCAGCACCGCTTTCGTCACTGGCCTGGGGCCGGGGGGCATCGTGGTGGGCGGAGGCGTGACCACCACCGCCGGGGGAACCATCACCTCAGCGGGACCGAACAATGCCGCGAACGTTTGGAACCGCAGAAATCTTTTCACTTATTCCGATGGCGTGCAGATCGTGAAAGGGCACCACCAGATTACGGCGGGCGTGTGGTTCCAGAGGATTCAGGACAATGAAAACGCCGCATCCCGCCAATTGGGCCAAGCGAGTTTCGCGAGTTTGCAGACCTTTCTGCAAGGCACCGTGACTTCGTTTCAGGTGGTGCCCGACCCCAACGAGCTGGGCTGGCGCAGCCTGTTTGGCGCCGCGTACGTGGAAGACGCCATCAAATTGCGTCCGAATCTCACGTTCCAAGTGGGTCTGCGATATGAATTCACCACGGGCTGGAATGAAGAGTCGGGACGGGCAGCCAACTATTTGACCGATGCAAACGGAGTCCTGATCACCACTCCGCAAGTGGGCAGTTCGGCTTTCACGCAAAACAATGCCACCCACCTGTTTGGCCCCCGTGTGGGCCTGGCGTGGGATGTTTTTGGCAACGGGAAAACCGCGGTTCGCGCCGGATATGGCACTTACTATTCCTTGATCGACGACTTGAGTTTCCTGCTCAACAGCATCCCCCCTTATAACGGTTCGGTTTCAAAGACAGGATCGCTGCCGTCGCTGGTGCCGATCGCTCCCGGCGTACCGCCGGCGCCCGGCACCATCTTCGCTCCGCAAGGCGTGCAGCCCAACGCGCAGACGCCCACGGTGCAGCAATGGAATCTTACCGTGGAGCAGCAACTGAGCCACAACACGGTGCTGCGCGCGGCCTATGTCGGCGAGTTTGGATATCACGGCTTCGTGAGTGTGGATCCCAATACCATTGCCACGCAGATTTGTTCCAGTGCCACTTGCTCGGCCGGCGGTACCGCCACGGCCGCAAGCCTGGCCAGCATTCCGCACACTGTGCCCGAAGGAGCGCAGTACATTCCCGGGCCCGGCGCCGCGCGCCCCAATCCCAATCTGGGTGCGGGATTCTTCTGGTACACGGAAGGCAACAGCAGCTACAACGCGCTGCAGGTGGACGTGGTCCATCGTTTCAGCAACGGGCTGCAATTCCGGGCGAACTACACTTGGTCTAAGGATCTGGACATGAATTCGGCGCTCACCGGCGCGCAGGCCAACAACCAGGCGCAAATGATTTTAGATCGAAACGATCTGCATCGCGATTGGGGGCCGTCGGCCTACAACATTCCCAATCAAGCCAGCCTTTCGGGCTCATACGATCTTCCGTTCGGCAAGGGCAGGGCATGGGCAAATAATCTGGGCGGAGTTGGAAACCGGCTGGTCAGCGGCTGGCAGTTCAACAGCATTGTTTCCCTGATGGACGGGTTTCCTTTTACGCCGCAGATTGGATCGAACCGGTCTGGCGACGGCGACACGCGGAACCCGGATCGTCCGAATTTGAATCCGGCATTTTCAGGACCCGTGGTGCTGGGCAATCCCAGCCAATGGTTCAATCCCAGTGCGTTCAAACTGCCCATCGCCGGCACCTATGGAAACCTGGGGCGGGGTGTTTATAGCGGACCGGGACTGGCGGACGTGGATGCGTCGCTATTCAAAACCACGGCGATCACGGAGCGAGCAAATCTGCAATTCCGAGCGGAGGTTTTCAACCAGCTGAACCACCCGAACTTCGGAACGCCAAACGCCACTGTGTTTTCAAGCGGCGCCATCAGCCCGTCGGCGGGATTGATTACTACCACCACCACAACCTCAAGGCAGATACAGTTTGGGTTGAAGTTGATTTTTTGAGAAGAAGGCAGAATTCAGAAGACAGAAGTCAGAATTCGGAAGTCAGAATTCAAACACGAATTCTGGATCCTGACTTCTGACTCCTGATTTCTTCCCCCTGCCCTTCCTCCGGCGTCAGCAGGCGCATATTGCTGCCCCCTACTTCCCAGCCCGCTTCCAGCAGGCGTTCGGGAGAGGTGCTGAACACGATCTCGAACACGTCGCGATCGTGCGCTGCTTCCAGCCGCTTGCCCTGGCGCGGGGAAACAATTGCCAGGTATTTGAGGATGGTGTAAACATCGGCTTCTTCGGGAAGCTGCCAATCCACATCCTGGGTGCAAAAACGGATGCGCGAACCACGCCGGGAAAGGTTCCAGGCCAGGAAAGCGCAGCGATCCACCGCGGTTTCGAACCACGCGGCTTGTGCGCTGGGAACATCGAGGTCGAGAAAAAACGCCACGGCCTGTTCGCGTTCGCGCGCGAATTCGCGTACCTGCAGGTCGCCGGTGTGAGCGGTGGCTTTCCAATCCACGTGATGGGCGCTTTCGAGCACTTCGTAAGGACGGATGCGATAGAAATCGTTTCCCTGTCCGCGATAAAAAGACGCGATCTCGCCTTGTAGCGAGATCAGCAGCTCCTCGAAACCAGGCTGTGGATCGATGGAGGGATAGACCACGATGTCGCGCACCAGTTGCACATTGATGCGGCGTTCGGCGAATCCAAACGGGAAGCGAGTGGAGAAGCGAAAGCTGTTCTGGCGGTAAGCGCCGCGGCGTGCGAAGAAAAGCTCCACTGGCGCTTCGATGCGCGCGCGGCCTGGAATGACGGGGAAATAGAGCGGCCGCGAGAGCCCGCTATCGCTGGATCCGGCGACATGGATGGAGAAGGACGCCATCCAGCGTTTGGTGTTGCGGATCACTACGCGGCCCATCAGCTTGCGGCCGGCGCACAGATGGTCGGGCAGAAGAAAATCCAGCTCCAAACCGGCCAACGACAAGCGGCCGATAAATCCGGAGACCATCCAGGTGGCCAGCAACAGGGCCAGGATCAGGAAAAGCAGGTTGTTGGCCGAGACAAAGGCTGCCAGCGAGACCAGAACGCAGGTCAGGGTGAACAGCAGGCCCAGGCGCGTCACCTGCTGGCGCGTCCCGTGGTCCAGCGCGTGGCGAAGCCAAGGCCAGGGTTTCAGCACTCCTTCAAGATCCCATACCCTGGGGTGCGGCGGAAGAATCCCCTAAAGCCCGGCCTAAAGTCAGCCGATTTCATATTAAGAACGGCCGATCCATGTACTTCAGATCGAGCAAGATACGCCCAATTCGCTCCGCAGGCTCACGCTAAGTGATGGAAACTTCTTTAACATCGCTGGCGCGCACACTGGAAGCTCGGGAAACAAAGGCAGAGCGGCTGGAAACGCTGGTCAACGCCTGCCCCATCGTCATGTTCACCTGCAAGCCCGGGGGTGACTTTGGCGCCACCTTCGTCACCGAGGGTGTCAGAACACTTTGGGGGTACGAACCTGACGACTTCCTGAACCAGGGCAGATTTTGGGCAGACCGGGTGCACCCGGAAGACGTGGGCGCGTTTTTCGGCCACCTATCCCGGGTGCTGGATGGCGACGCATATAGCCACGAATACCGTTTTCGCACCAAAAGCGGCGAGTACCGCTGGACGCATGACGAACTTCGGGTGGTGCGGGACAGCGCCGGCAATGCAGTGGAAATCGCCGGCTATTGTTTCGACATCACCGAACAAAAGATCGGCGAATCGGCGCTGCGGGAGAGCGAAGCGCGGCAGAAGGTAATCTTCAACTCCACTTCGGATCTGCAGGTGCTCTTCCGGGTGGAACCTGGAGATATCTATATCACCGAGTCCATCAATCGCGCCATGACGGAAAATCTTCGCACCAGAATGGGGCGAAACGCGGCGGACTTCCTGGGTAAAGACTTCGCCGAACTGGTGGCCGCCACCGGCTTGTCCAGCGAACATATTGAAGCGCGGCGGGCGTTTTACCGCCAGACGGTTGCAGAAAAGACCACTCTGCGCTTCGATACGCCGTCGTCGGAGGTGCGCGATGCGATGGAAGTCTCCGTCTATCCGGTGGTCGATCAGCAGGGAAATTGCACACACCTTTTGTGGAACGGCCGCAACATTTCGAAACGCATCCG
Organism: Bryobacteraceae bacterium; assembly: GCA_035486095.1. Classification (GTDB taxonomy): domain Bacteria; phylum Acidobacteriota; class Terriglobia; order Bryobacterales; family Bryobacteraceae; genus Palsa-89. The sequence continues at coordinate 8,281 of DATHNM010000514.1, read as the reverse complement.
GGCCGAAGCCGGGCTGCGCGAGAGCGAGGCCCGCTATGCGCTGGTGACGGAGGCAATCCACGAAGGAATATTCGATTGGAACCTGGCAACCGGGGCCTACTATTTGTCGCCGCGCTACAAAGAGATCCTGGGATTCGGCGAGGACGAACTGCTCAACTCGGAGGAATCGTTTTTCGGGCGGATTCATCCCGAGGATGCCGTACGCATGGCCGAAACCGTGGATCGTTATAACAACGACCTGGCGCGGGACAGGTTTACCGACGAACTGAGGCTCAAACATCGCGACGGTACCTACCGTTGGGTGGTTTCGCGCGGCCGCATTGTTCGCAACGATCGCGGAGAGCCTATTCGCATTGTGGGCGCCATCGGCGACATGACTGACCGGCTGGAAGCGGCAGCCAGGCTGGCGGCCAGCGAAAAAAGGCTGCGCGATATTATCGGATCGGTCTTCGGTTTCCTGGGTCTCTTCACCTTGGAAGGCAACCTGATTGAGTGCAACCGCGCTCCGCTGGAGCTAAATGGAGTTCCATTCGAGGAACTGACGAACCGGCCCTTTTGGGAAACGCTCGGCTGGAGGCACGACCCGCAGGAGCAAGCACGCGTCAGGGACGGCATGCTGCGCGCGGCACAAGGCGAATTCGTCCGTTTTGAGGCTAGTCTGGCGGTGCAAGGCGGCCGCAAAATGATTGTCGACATGACCTTTGGGCCGCTGCGCGATCAGCACGGGGTGGTTTGCAACATCATCGGCAATGGTGTGGATGTCACGGCGCGCAATATAGCCGAAGCGGAGTTGCTGAAGGCCAAGGAAACCGCCGAATCGGCCAGCCGCGCCAAGAGCGAGTTCCTGGCGAATATGAGCCACGAGATCCGCACCCCGATGAACGGCATTATCGGGCTGACGGAGGTGTTGCTGGATACGCCGCTGGACGACGAACAGCGCGAGTATCTGACGCTGGTGCAGAGTTCGGCCGGTGCGCTGCTCACCATCATCAACGACATCCTGGATGTCTCCAAGATCGAAGCCGGGAAATTGCTGCTGGAAATACGGGAGCTGGATGTGCGCGAGGTAGTTCTCGACACGCTGAAGGGCCTGAAGGTACCAGCCGACGCCAAGGGGCTGAATCTGGTCCACCACGTCGCCTCAAACGTGCCGGCGCGGGTGCTGGGCGACGCTGGACGGCTGAGGCAGGTTTTGATTAACCTCATCGGAAATGCGATCAAGTTCACCAGTCACGGTCAGGTTTCCGTGGTGATTGAACGTTCGGCGGACGGCCCGGAGGCCTTGCACTTCTCGGTGCAGGATACCGGCATCGGCATCCCGCCGGAAAAACAGGCTCTTATCTTCGAGGCTTTTACGCAGGTGGACGGCTCCTACACCAGAAGATTTGGGGGCACTGGCCTGGGTTTGGCAATCGCCAGCCGTTTGATCCAGATGATGGATGGACGTATCTGGGTGGAGAGCGAACAAGGGGCAGGCAGCACGTTTCACTTCACCGCCCGGATGCAGCCGGCCGTCTCCGGCGATTAAGGTTTTCGATTTGGGCCCGCCGCCCTGTAAGCCGGTTTCTGTACCCCGAAGGGCGGCGATCATTCATCTGGGCGAGACATTACTGCCAAGCTCTAGCAACCTACCCGGAAGTCGAACGGAGCGGGCAGCTCCTCCTCCCCTATTTGGTCTTGCTCCGCATGGGGTTTGCCCTGCCAGACAGATCGCTCCGTCCGCGGTGCGCTCTTACCGCACCTTTTCACCCTTACCGAAAACTCGAGCTTGCACCCCAGCTTCCGGCGGTATATTTTCTGTGGCACTTTCCGTGAAATCCGCTTTGAGCGAACCCCCCCGGCCGTTAGCCGGCATGCTGCCCTGTGGAGACCGGACTTTCCTCCCGCGAGCCGGTAAACCGGCCAGCGAGCGACCACCCGTACGACAGGCCCGATTCAATTCTCGCAGAAAGAGGAAGGAGCGGGGCGATAATTACGAAACTGCGGTGGCGGCGCGCTCCTGGCTTGCTGCATCCGGTACGTCGCCGCGGGATTCGTGATAATCCATCTCGGTGTTCACCGCCCAGATGTTGGCTTTGTCGCGTCTTCCTTCGATGATGTTGTCCACCGCGGTCATAGCCGTCAGCATGGAATGATCCTGGTTGTTGTACTTGTGCATGCCATTGCGGCCCACCAGAAACAGGTTGTGATAGCGATCCACAAATTCGCGAATCACATGGAAGCGATCATAAGTGCCGAAGTAGGCCGGGTAGGTCTTCTCCATGCGGATAACCGTGGCATCCAGATAATCGGCGCTCGAAGCGATTCCCATCTTCTCTATTTCCTGCAGCGCCAGCGCGATCATTTCCTGATCCGGTTTGTGCCACAGCTCGTCGGTATCGTTACAGAAGTATTCCAGGCCGATCCAGACCTTGTCCGGATCGCCCACCATGTAGGGGCTCCAGTTATTGAAGATCTGCATCCGGCCCACCAGCACATCCGGCTCCTGAATGTAGATCCAATTGTCTTTCAGCAGCCGTTCCCCCTGCTCCCGGATGTTGAGACGCTTGAGCAGCAATCCCACGGTGATGAAGTCGCGATACATCAGGCCCTGGCTCACTTCACACACTTCAGGCGGCGCGGGCGAATCGAAAGCCTGCACCAGCTCCTTGACGGGCATGGTGGAGAACACCTGCTGCGCCGGAAAAAAGAACTGTTCCCCAGCATCGCTGCGCGCGGTGACGCCTGTCACGCGATCTCCCGCGGTGTGAATCCCGCACACCGTCCAGCCGGTGAGAATCTCGCCGCCTTCGGCACGCACCCGGCTGGCCACTTCTTCCCACAATTGCCCGGGGCCCAGCTTGGGGTAGAGAAACTTCTCGATCAGCGAGGTCTCGGTGTCCTTCTGGCCAATTTCAGCGGCGCGCGATCCAAAAAGCTTCTTAAAGTGATGCGCCAGCGCCTTGCGCAAAGACAGGCCCTTGATGCGCTGGGCGCCCCATTCCGCGCTGATCTGATCGCACGGCACGCCCCACACTTTTTCGGTGTAACTCTTGAAAAACGTGCGATACAAATGGCGGCCAAAACGGTTGATGAGAAAATCTTCCAGCGTCGTTTCGGGCCGGATGGGCCGCATGGAGCTGGCCATATAGCTCAGCCCCGCCTGCAGCGCGCGAAACATCCCCAGGTTGCGCAGTGTGGCCAGATTCAGCGTCAGCGGATAATCGAAGAGTTTTCGCAGATAAAAAATGCGCGATTTGCGCGGCCGCACCAGCATCACCAGATCGTCGAATTCCGGGTCCGGCGCCGCGCCGTTCTGGGCCAGCAGCGCGGCGGTCCTGGCAGTAAGTGCGCGCTCCTGATTTTGATAAACCAATCGCTGGTTGGCTTCACTGGTCTGCTCCACCGGCAGCAGCGAAGTCCACCAGTCCATCACCCGATCGGACTTCGAAAAAAAACGGTGGCCGCCGATATCAATGCGATTACCCTTATAGTTAACCGTGCGTGAGATGCCGCCCATGTAGGAGCTTTTTTCCAGAATCAAGGGCTTAATGCGAGTCCGCCGCAATAGCTCCAATGCAGCGGTCAAGCCAGCCGGTCCCGCGCCTATGATTACCGCGGTTCCTCGGGAGGTATCGGTCATAATTAGAAATTTGGATGGAAGCGCGGCTCGCAGGCAAACCGATGCTTTTCTTATCTCACCATAGAGGGAGGGCGTGACGCAAAGGTTTCCATTTTGTTCCCTGTCTGCGTTCGTTCGGCGATTAGAATGAAACCAGACGCGATGGAACCAAAAATCGTTACACAAAGTTACACAGCGCGTCCAAATCCACTGATCTACTTAGCCCTGGGCGTCTACGCCATTCTGGCAGCCCTTAGCCTGGGTCGCCACGAGCCGTGGGCTGATGAGGCGCAATCCTGGCTACTCGCCCGTGACGCCAGCCTGGCCCAGTTGTGGAGCCAACTGCTGCACTATGAGGGAACTCCTGGGCTTTGGCAAACCCTGCTCCACGGATTGATTCGGCTGGGCCTGCCTTACCCGGCTTACGGCATTGTGTCCGCCGGCCTGGGCTTGGCTGCCGTATACCTTCTGCTGCGGTATGCACCGCTGCCGCTCTATATCCGGCTGCTGCTGCCTTTCACTTACTATCTCTGTTACCAATATACGGTTATTGCGCGCAGCTATTCTTTAATCGCGCCGCTATTGTTTGCGATCGCTGCCATTTATCCGCTGGCCAAGAGCAAGCCGGCTTTGACCACCGTCCTGCTGGTTCTGCTGGCAGGCGTCAGTGTACACGGATTTCTGATCTCTGCCTGCATCTGGGTAACTCTTTATGGACGCGATGTTCTAAGCAGCAGGAAATTGCTGGTTGCAGGGCTGGCTTACTGGATGCTCCTGGTTGTTCTGGTGGTTTCTGCGTGGCCCGCCCAGGACGTAGCCTTCGCGGAGCACCGCGGGCTGGGAAACCTGCACCTGCTTCCCGACGTGGTAAAAGCCGGTTTGGCGGCGGCGTTTGCCGGCCAGTGGGTTATATCGTTGGTGTTGATCGCGCTATCGGCGCCGCTGCTGTGGAGAGGCGGCGGATGGTTGTTCTTCCTGTTGGCCACCGTTGCTTTCTTCCTGTTCAGCACCATCGTTTACGCGCAGCTATGGCACTTCGGCATCTGGTTCCTGGCCTGGGTGTTTGCGATCTGGATCTCGGCGTATAAAACGCGCATCACCACTCCCGCTCTTTTGGCACTCGTCTTCGCCCTCGCATTTCAATGCTATTGGACCGCAAACGCCATCCGGTATGACTGGGGTCATCCCTACTCGGGAAGTCTGGCTGCCGCCCGGTATTTGCATCAGAGCGGAATACCGGCGGGTGGACTTTACGCCATCGGATATCCAAGCACCGCCATCCAACCGTATTTTCCAGCGAACATCTACTCTAATTTTCATAGCGGCGCTTATTGGGATTGGTCGAAGCAAAACTCCGCCGACGATCCGCAGGCGTTGTTCGCAGCGGAGCGGCGCGAACTGGTGCTGGTGGGCTATAAAAACCGGTCCGAGAAACAGCATTGGGCGGATCTTCTGGCTCTGCTTGGGTACGGGATCACGCGGCATTTCGATGGCGCCACATTCTGGCAGACCCATGTATTTGAAGACGAATCGTACGATCTGTACCGCAAAACTTCGGAGCCCAGCGCCGCGAGCGTGGTGAACATGGCTGCCCCTGCGCAGGCGGCCCAATTGTTGAGCGGCTTTTATGCCATCGAAGGACAAAGATCGCGCTGGACGGCGCAGAATTTCTCGGTCCTCCTGAAAGCCCCCGCAGGCTCCGATTCAACCGGCGCCGAATTGGAGCTCAAACTCTATATTCCTCCTGCTCAGATTCAGAAACTAGGCGCGCTGACTCTGAGCGCGGACGTGCACGGCGGGGCATTGCCTGCGCGCACGTTTTCACAATCGAACGAATACACTTACTCCGCGCACGTGCCGGCCCAGGCGCTTCCGTCGGGCTTCGTCGTAGTGAATTTTCGATTGGATAAATCGGTGGCCGGCCTGAATGGCGACGCGCGCGAACTCGGGGTGGTGGTTACCGAGGTTGGTCTGGTACAACCGTCCCAGGCGCAATAGAACCCTCGGGACGACGGCTGGAGGTTTTTGATAAAAGAAAAAACCTTCCGGATTGGTCAGGTGTTGCGGTGTGAGTGGCGGCCCCGGCATCGGCCGCAATCGCGCGCTGGTCTTCGGGAAGCATAAAATCGCGATCCGGGCTGCAGCGGATCACTTCAGCCAAGTCCGGGCCGCTCACCAGGGTGCCCTCGGGATGCAGACTCTCCGGCAGCTTCCAGGCTTGCAGCCGCTGCTCATAGACGGGAAGCAAGCTAGCGAGCGAACAAAACTCGTCGCTGCTCAGAATCATGCCCAGGCGATAAAAAAACTCGGATGTTTTGGTGGCGTCCAAGGGAGCGAGATAGACGTAGCGGACCTTGGGCAAATCCACCACCGAGGCATAAAACTCATCGTCCGGCGATACGATCAGCAATTCGTTCGCGCGTCGCAGGCGGCTGTAGCTATCGAGCGCTGATGCGGACGGAACACTTTTCGCGGCATAATCCACACTGCGCAAAGGGCTGCCCGCCAGGTAAACCACAGCCAATACCGCGCAGGCCACCCAAGCCAATCGGCCGCGCAGCAGCGGAGAAAACCCGACACTCATGAGAACCAGCACGGGCAGTAGCGGCAACAGGTAATATGCCGCGCGCGTGCCAAAAACTCCCAGGCATAGCGCTGAGGTAAGGAACCAAGCCGCCAGCAAGCGAGCTTCGTCCGATTTTCTCCATGCCATCGCCACCCAGGGAAGGCCGGTGACCGACAATACGAGCAGGATGGGATCAGTTCGCAGCAGCGTCCGGAGATAAAACCAGAAATTTGTGTCTCCGGTATATCGGGAGGGCGCGGTGACACCCGAACCGAGCAGTTGGAATCGCACATATTCAGCGATGAACCAATCCCGATGGACCACAAATTCGTAAACATGCCACGGCGCGGCCACCAGCACAGCAACCGCGAACGCCAATAAGATCTTTCCTGCCGGCGGACGTTGCTTGGGTCCCCCAACAGCCCAGTAAACAACCAGAATCAGCAGCGGAAGCAAGCCCGCGGCGCTCTTGGTCATCACCGCTGCTCCCGATAAAGCGCCGAATATGAAAGCGGTCCAGCGCCGTTCCCAGTGCGGATCGGACGCAAGGATGAACATCGCTGCCACCACGAACAATGTCAGCAACGCGTCCGTCATGAATTTTCGCGCCATGGAGTGGAACAGCGGCGTTCCAAGCAAAAGCAAGACTCCCAGCATCCCCGCAGCCATAGATAACGAGCGCCTGAGCCACCAATAAATCAAAAGGCAGCACAGCACCCCGGCGGCCAGCACCGGCAATCGCAACGCCAGTGGATTGATACCCGCCACACGCATACTCGCCGCGCCCAGCCACATCAGCAACGGCGGTTTGTTGAGCATAAACCGGTCTAGAAAAACCGGCGTCATCCAGTGACCCGTGCGCACCATTCTGGCCGCCGCGTGTCCATAGACCGCTTCATCCTGCGCGCCGGCGTGGAGCAACGGATCCACATATCCGCTCGCCATGCCCGCACGGTTGATCCCCAAGCCCAGTGCGATGGCGGCAAGCAGCCCTACGGCGACAAGCTCACCAACCATCCTGTGCGTGCGCGCCATCGGAAGCCACATTGTACGCGAAGATGAAGGCATGCCCGAAGCGACCGGCCAACCGCTGCCCACTCGCTATATTCCGCACGGCGGCGGCCCGTGCTTCTTCATGGATTGGAACCCTCCGCTCACTTGGGACAAGCTGGCTGCACGGCTCGCAAAACTGGGTAAATCAGTTAGCCGCCCCGAAGGCGTGGAAGCTGCCAGGGCGATTATCCCGATGCCGCTGTGCCTGTCGTTCAGCTATCGCCAATAAAGGGGCAGCTACGCATGGGCGCGGCGATTTCCGCCTTTGGATTCGGCCTACCCCAGGATTTGATATCGTAGCTCTGCGGTGCCGAGGAGGCTGTTTTGAAACGCTATTTGATCCTTTCCACGTTCTGTCTTGCGGCTGTCGCGTTCGGCGACGATCTGGGGAACGCGCAAGTCCCCGAAATTCCCTACGAGTCGGTCCCCGATTTCCTGAAGCTTCCACCAGACCTCTACCTGGGCGAGGCGTCCGGCGTGGCCGTCAATTCCAAGAAGCACGTCTTCGTCTTTTCGCGCGGCAACACCACCGGACCCGCGTATGGCGCCAGCGCCGCGCAGATTCTCGAATTCGGTCCGGACGGAAAATACATCCGCGAAATCGGCCATAACCTTTATGCATGGTCCTTCGCGCACGCCATCCGGTTCGACAAAGACGATAACTTGTGGGCCGTGGACAAGGGCTCCGACATGATCATCAAGTTCAATCCCCAGGGCCGCGTGATGATGGTGTTCGGGCGCAAGAAAGAAGCATCCGACGAAGGCACCGAACCCTGGAAACATCCCAAGCCACCGCTCCCGGCCTCCAACGGGCAATTCCGCCAGCCCACCGACGTCACCTGGGACACGCAAGGCAACATCTTCATCAGCGATGGCTACATCAATTCGCGCGTTGCTAAGTTCGACAAGAATGGCGACTGGGTGAAGCAGTGGGGCACTCCCGGCAGCGGGCCAGGCGAGTTCAACACGCCGCACAGCATCGCTTCGGACGACAAAGGCAACATCTACGTGGCCGATCGCGGCAACCGGCGCATCCAGGTTTTCGATCCCGACGGAACATT
>DATHNM010000513.1:0-15481 GCA_035486095.1 Bryobacteraceae bacterium | reverse complement strand
CCTCAGCCAGTTGGTGCAGTATTGCTACCTGAAGTATGGGCTGCAGATCACCGTCCAGATGCTGGACGAAGTGAAAAAGCTTGGCTTCCTTTACGCCACCCGCGCCGGTATTTCCATCGGTATCGACGACATGGTGGTGCCGGAAGAAAAGCCCAAGCTGGTGAAGGACGCCGAGAAGGCCGTCATCGAAGTGCAGCAGCAGTATCAGGAAGGCGCCATCACGCAGGGCGAGCGCTACAACAAGATCATCGAGATCTGGTCCAAGGTCACCGAACGGGTGGCCGAGGAAATGTTCAAATCCATGGAAGAAGACGACCGTACCGGCCGTTACCTCAATCCCATTTACATCATGGCCGATTCCGGCGCCCGCGGATCGAAACAGCAGATCCGCCAGCTTTCCGGCATGCGCGGCTTGATGGCCAAGCCCTCCGGCGAAATCATCGAGCAGCCCATCACCGCCAACTTCCGCGAAGGCCTGGATGTGTTGCAGTACTTCATTTCCACGCACGGCGCGCGCAAAGGATTGGCGGATACTGCGCTGAAAACGGCCGATTCCGGCTACCTCACCCGCCGCCTGTGCGACGTGGCGCAGGACGTGATCATCACGGAAACCGATTGCGGCACCAGCGACGGTATCTACGTCGAACCCATCATTGAATCGGGCGAAATCATCGAGCCGTTGCGCGACCGTATTGTCGGCCGCGTGGCTCTCGAAGATCAGTTCGATTACGAGGGCAACCTGATTGTCGGGTTGAACAAGGAAATCACCGAAGACCTGGCGGGCGCCATTCAAGCCGCCGGTATTGAGCGGGTGAAGATCCGCTCGGTGCTCACCTGCGAATCCAAGCGCGGCGTTTGCCAGCTTTGCTACGGCCGTAACCTGGCCACCGGCCGGATGGTGGAGCGCGGCGAAGCGGTGGGCATCATCTCGGCGCAATCCATCGGCGAGCCGGGAACGCAGCTCACTATGCGTACCTTCCACGTCGGCGGAACGGCCACCGGATCGAGCGAGCAATCCAAGCAGGATGCCAACTCGGACGGTTTCGTCAAATTCCTCGGCGTCACCACCGTTCGCAATGCCAAAGGCGAGCTGATTGCGATGAACCGCAACGGCATCCTGGCCATCATCGACGACAAGGGCCGCGAAAAGGAACGTTATCCGGTGGTATACGGAGCCAAGGTGCTGTTTGAAGACGGCGCCCGGGTGAAGAATAACGACATCCTGCTGGAATGGGATCCTTACACGTTCTCCATCCTCACTGAAGTCAGCGGCAAGGTGCATTTCAAGGACCTCACCGAGGGCACCACCCTGCAAGAGCAGGTGGACGAAATCACCGGTATGTCGCAGTGGGTGGTTACCGATTCCATCGATGAGAAGCGCATTCCCACCGTTATCATGCGGCCGGAAGGCGGCTCCCGGTCGGACGAAAAACGCTACCTCATGCCCACCCACGCTCACCTGATGGTGACCGATGGCGAAGACGCTCACGCGGGCGACGTAATCGCGAAGATTCCCCGCGCCACAACCAAGACCAAGGACATCACCGGCGGTCTGCCGCGCGTGGTGGAGCTGTTTGAGGCCCGCAAGCCTCGCGAGACGGCTATCATCGCGGAGATCAACGGCTTCGTGCGCTACGGCGAAGTGGCCAAGGGCATGCGCAAGATCAGCATCACCGCCGACGATGGCGAGCAGAAGGATTACAACATTCCGCGCGGCGTACACATCAACGTGCAGGAGAACGAACGGGTAAAGGCGGGCGATCCTTTGATGGACGGTCCGCGCAATCCGCACGACATCCTGGCCGTGCTCGGCGAAAAAGAACTGCAGAAATACCTGGTGAACGAAATCCAGGAAGTTTACCGGCTGCAGGGCGTCAACATCAACGACAAGCACCTGGAAGTCATCTCGCGGCAGATGATGCGCTGGGTGAAGGTGGATGACATCGGCGACACCGAATTCCTCCCCGAGGAAGTGGTGGACAAGTTCAAGTTCCGCGAAGAAAACGCTCGTGTGGTGGATGCGGGCGGCCGTCCGGCCACCGGAAAACCGGTGCTGCTCGGAATCACCAAGGCGTCGCTTTCGACGGACTCGTTCATCTCGGCGGCGTCCTTCCAGGAAACCACGCGCGTGCTCACCGAAGCCGCTATCAACGGCAAGGTGGACTACCTCCGCGGCCTGAAGGAAAACGTGATTATGGGCCGCTTGATTCCAGCCGGCACCGGCATGGAATACTATCGCGGCGTCAAGATCGCGGGCGAAGACGTGGTGGAGGAAGAGCCCATCGCGGAAGAAGTTTCGCTCACCGGCGACCTGGGCGGTTACGAAGACGAAGCTCGCAGCATCTACGCGGGTGGCCTTACCGAAGGCGAACCCGGCGAAGAGACCTCGCTGGCCGAGTAATCGCTTGCAGCGTAAAAAAACCCAAGGCGGACCTTTAGGGGTCCGCCTTTTTTATTGGCGAATCACAAGCTTTACGATGATCTTATGCTCCGGCTTACGATTGGCGCGATTCTCGTGCTCCTCCGCGTAAACGCCCAGCCGGTTCAGGAGAGTCCAGCGTTGCGCGCCTTCCCCGTATGTGCAACCGCCAAGGGTTACTACGTCATTGCGCCTGTATCAAAGTGATCGCCAAACACTAATGTCGCGTTACACTGGTTTCGTGTTAAAGAACGTCACAATTACGCTTGACCCGAAGTCGCCCATTGGGCCCGCCGCAAAGCGGCCGACGAAAACACATCGGTCTCGAAGCTGGTGAGCCGCTTGCTCGAGAAAGAAATGCGCGCGTCCGATTCCTACTGGCGCGCCTACGAAGAGTGGAAGAAACTCTCGGACAATCTCGGAGGATCGATCGATGCCTCCAAGCGCTTTACCCGTGACGAAGCGCATGAACGGCGCTAGATATTTCGTCGACAGCAACGTACTTCTCTCCGCGCAGGACAAGTCCGCTGCAGTGAAGCGCGCACAAGCCAATGCGTGGACCGCATGGCTGTGGGAGAATGCGTGTGGCGCTCTGAGCTGGCAGGTCCTCCAGGAGTTTTACTTCAACACGATTCGAAAATTCGGCGTCCCGCCTGAACAGGCGCGGAGTTATGTGAAGCTCATGTCGGAATGGAATCCGCCGGATCTCAGCGTTGGAATGTTCGAGCGTGCCTGGCATTGGGCCGATCAAGCACAAGTCTCCTTTTGGGACGGGCTGATTGTTGCCGCCGCCGAGCGCACCCGATGCAGCTTTCTCCTCAGCGAAGATTTCCAAGCAGGCCGGGAATTCGGTTCCATCACCATCGTGAATCCCTTCGAAACATCCCCGCCCATTTCATAGTTATGCCGGATCGCTTCGACGTCATCATCGCCGGCGGCGGCGTTATTGGCGCTTCCATCGCCTGGCGCCTGGCCCGCAATCAGCGCCGCGTCCTGCTGCTCGATGCCGCCAAAATAGGTTCCGAAGCCAGTTCCGCCGCGGCTGGAATGCTTGCGCCCGGCGGGGAATTCGAACATCCCTCGCCCTTACTCGATTTCGCCCTGGGCAGCCTGGCGAAGTACGCCGATTTCGTAGCCGCCCTGCAAAACGATAGCGGCCTTCCCATCGAACTCCGTCACACCGGGGCCGTCCAGATTGCCATCACCACCGGCGAACTCCGGGCACTCTCCGAGCGCGCCGCGCTACAACGCGCCGCGGGCATCGCCTCCACCCTGCTCTCTCGCGACGAACTCCATGCCCTGGTTCCCACGATCCGCCCGGACGCGGTGGGCGCCATCCATTACACCAACGAAGCCACGGTCGATCCGGCTGGCTTGCTCGCGGCCCTGCGCGCCGCCTGCCGCGCGCGTGGCGTCTGCATTCAAGAAGGATCGCCGGTTCAAGCAATCTCTGCCACGGCAAGTGACGCCGAGGTCTCGGGTTTCCACGCGCGCTGCGCCGTCATCGCAGCCGGCGCCTGGAGCAGCGGCATTGCCGTCACCATCGATGGGCAACCCTACCCGCTCCCGCGTTCCTTTCCAGTGAAAGGCCACCTGCTCGGTTACCGCCTCCCGGCCGGATCGCTCGCGGCCACCGTCCGTCACCATCACACCTACATTCTCCAGCGTGCCGATGGTTTCACCATCGCCGGATCCTCCACCGAGGATGTGGGCTTCGACCGAACAATCGATCCGGAAATCGTTTCGGAACTCGCCGCGCGGGCCAGTGCTCTGCTGCCCATGTTGGCGTCGCGGCAGCCCGAATCCGTCTGGACCGGCTTCCGCCCCGCCATCAACGCCGCCGCCCCTCACATCGGACGCGTCGAATCCAGCCGCCTCTGGCTGGCCTACGGCCATTACCGCAACGGCGTCCTGCTGGCCCCAGCCACCTGCGATCGCGTCTGCCGGGAAATTGGCGCGTTAGAATAACAGCGGGGGATTTCCAATTGGGCCGGCTTGCGTTGCGTCTGCTGCTTTCGCTGGCGGGCGTGGCTATCGTTACTTACACCGCCGACGCCATCATTCCGCACAATCTCACCACGGTTGGTTTCGCCTACCTGCTGCTGGTGTTACTGCTGGCCAGCAGATGGGGGCTGGTGGAAGCGACGCTCGCTTCGGTTGCCGCCACGCTTACCTTCAACTTTTTCTTTCTTCCGCCAGTTGGAAAATTCACCATCGCCGATCCGCAGAACTGGGTGGCCCTCTTCAGTTTTCTTGCCACCGCGCTCATCACCAGCCGGCTTTCGGCGCGCGTGAAGAAACAGGCGCTGGATGCGGTGGAGCGCCAGCGCGACATCGAGCGGCTCTACACCTTCAGCCGCGCCATCCTGCTCATCGATCCCGTGGAGCCCGTTGCCAAGCAACTGGCGCGCAAACTGGCGGAGGTTTTCGGGCTGCGCGCGGCCGTGCTGTATGACCGGCGAAGCGGCGAAATCCATCGCGCTGGTCCTTCGGACTTCGACGGGATGGAGGATCAACTCCGCGATGCAGCTTCGCAGGGCACATCGTTCTTCGATCCCGAACACCAGCGCGTCATCACCGCGGTGCGCCTGGGTTCGGAACCCATCGCCAGTTTTGCCATCCAGGGCGCCTTCATGCAAGACTCGGTTTTGCAGGGCATCAGTAATCTCATCGCCATCGGGTTGGAACGCGCCCGCGCGCAAGACCTGGCCCATCAGGTTGAGGCCGCGCGCCGCAGTGAACAGCTTCGCACCACGCTCATCGACGCCATGGCGCACGAATTCAAGACTCCCCTCACTTCCATCCGCGCCGCCACTACGTCCCTGTTATCGTCGCCCGATCAGCCCATCGAGAGCCGCACCGAGCTGCTGGAGATAGCCGATGAAGAGGCGCGGCACTTGCAGGCGCTCATTGACGACGCAGTGGATATGGCCCGCCTGGAATCCAACAACAACCCCATGCGGATACGCCGCGAACCTACCGACCCCAAGGAACTGGTTGAGGAAGTGGTGGCTTCGCTCCATACCCAGATCGACAACCGTCCGGTGGAGATTCAGGCCGAAGGAACGCTGCCGCAGCTGGAGCTGGATCGCCGGTTGTTGAAGCTGGCCCTGAAACAGGTGCTGGATAACGCGCTCAAGTATTCGCCGCCGCGCTCCCCGGTTACCGTGCGCGTGTCGAACGGGGGCGACTCCATCAACTTCGAGATCACCGACCATGGCGCCGGCATACCGGAACAGGAACAAGGGCATTTGTTCGAGCGATTCTATCGCAGCCCGTCGGTCAAGAATCAAGTTCCAGGCTTCGGCCTCGGGCTTGCCATCGCCAACAACATCGTGCTGGCGCATCACGGCGAACTCAGCGTCAACAGCCGTCCCGGAGAAACCACTTTTCGAATGACGTTGCCGCTGGAACCTGTCTTGGCCGGCAAAGGAGCCCGCCAGTGAGCGCCGGACGCATCCTGGTGGTGGATGATGAGCCGCAGATCCGCCGCATCATGCGCACCACTCTTACCGGCGCGGGTTACGAAGTGGACGACGCTAAAACCGGTGAAGAAGCGCTCGAAAAACTGCGCGATTATCATCCCGACCTGGTGTTGCTCGACATGAATATGCCCGGCATGGGCGGCCTGGCTGCCTGCCGCGAGATTCGCGCCGGCACCGGCGTTGGAATCATCATGCTCACGGTGCGCAATACCGAAGCCGACAAAGTGGAGGCTCTGGATGCGGGCGCGGACGATTTTATCAACAAGCCGTTCAGCACGCCCGAGCTGCTGGCTCGCATCCGCGCGGCGCTGCGCAGGGTTCCAACCTCGGCACAATCTTCACCCGCCCGCATTCGCGTGGGAAAGCTGGTGATCGATTTCGCCGGCCGCACCGCTTTTAACGGAGTCCGGACCAGCCATCTCACTCCCAAGGAGCTCGATCTGGTGCGCTATCTCACCAGCAAGGCCAACGAAGCCGTGGCGCATCGCGAACTCCTGCAAGCCGTCTGGGGGCCCGACTACGGCGACCAGGTGGATTATCTGCGCGTGTTCATTCGAAATCTGCGGAAGAAAATCGAGTCCGATCCGGACCATCCGGAATTCGTTACCACCGAGCCGTGGGTTGGTTATCGCTTCAACGGCACGCTCGAATCTGTTTGAAGTATTGAATAGAATATGACCGTGAGGCGCGCCGCACCGTATCTCGCGCTGGCGTTGATTTCCATCCGTCCTGCCTTCGCCCAGCAAGTTGTCGCGAACTGGTTTCCCGTCCACATCGGCGACCGCTGGATCTATCAGCACGAAACCCGCGATGACACCGGCCGGGGCCAGGCGGATCTGGAAATACATCACTGGAAAACCGAACAGACCATTGTGGGCTCCCGAGCCGTTCCCGAAGGGACGCTGCTGGAATTGAATGTTCAAGTCATGGACGGTTCGCCCGACAGGGGGCGCCGCGTCGATCCGAGTCCTGCGTTTCTGATCCGTGACAACTGCCTTTACCTGACTTACGTTGAGTGGGATCCGGCCAGCCATGTGCTCAAGCCGGAGTATCGTGCTGGGTTGTCCGCCGGCCGTTATGCCGCGGACTTTTGTTTTCCACTCGCCGTGGGTAAAACATGGGGTGCGCCGCATTGGGCTGATTGGCGTCCGCCCGCGGATGCAAAAGACTGGCAGGTTCAATCGGCGTCCGCTGAGCCAAACACCTTTCACATCAAATCCATTTCATCCTATCCCGGCTCGGGCGAGACCGTGGACATTTGGTTTAAAAAGGGGATTGGAATTGTGCGCGAGCAGGACGTTCATCACGGGACCATTGGGGTAATTGGAGCCCAGTTGCTGCGGTTCCAGCCCGCTTCCAGCCGTTAACGGCGGTCCGGGCGCCGGTTTCCTATAAATATTTATATCTTCTTAATTCTTTTTCTATTACTTCCTTAGGCCTGGCGGCTTAACATCGGAATGAATTCCGATGACGCCGCTTTATGCCGGAGATCAGCTCGACGAGTTCCAGTTGGAAAGCCTGGTAGCATCGAGCGGCATGGCGTCTATCTTTCGCGCCATCGACGCGCGCGACGGCTCCCTTGTCGCCATCAAGGTGCCGCATCCGCAGGCCGAATGCGATCCCATATTTCACGAACGTTTTCTTCGCGAAATCGAGATCGGCGTTCGGCTGCAGCATCCTGGTATCCGCAAGATCTTCCCGCTGGTTGGCCAGAGCCGCGTCTACATGGCAATGGAATGGATCGATGGCCGCTTGCTCCGCCAGGTGCTCGCCGAAGAAGGCCGGATTCCAATCCAACGCGCCACCTCCATCGCCCTGGAGATTCTGGCGGCGCTCGGTTACATGCATAGCCAGGGCGTGGTGCATCGCGACCTGAAGCCTG
Source organism: Bryobacteraceae bacterium (assembly GCA_035486095.1). Taxonomy (GTDB): domain Bacteria; phylum Acidobacteriota; class Terriglobia; order Bryobacterales; family Bryobacteraceae; genus Palsa-89. The sequence continues at coordinate 7,695 of DATHNM010000513.1, read as the reverse complement.
AAAACATCATGATCGACAGTAACGACAGGATCAAGATCATCGATTTCGGCATCGCCGCCAGCGCCGGTTCCCGCCGCCTCACCTTCGGCAAGCTCTCGCAAGTGATGGGGAGCCCCGATTACATCTCACCGGAGCAAGTGAAAGATAGACGCGGCGACGCGCGCAGCGACCTTTATGCCACCGGCGTGATGCTATACGAAATGCTGACAGGCGAAACACCTTTCACCGGCGCCAACCCGTTCGCCGTCATGAATGCCCGTCTAACGGCCTCGCCGCGTCCGCCCAGCGAAATCAATCCGGAGATCCCACCCGGCCTGCAGGCCGTTGTTCTGCGGGCTCTGGAACGCAATCCCGAAGACCGCTATGCCGGCGCCCAGGAGTTCGCCCAAGACCTTTCCCATCCCGAGGAAGCGGCCGTCGGCGGCCAGCGGGCGTTAGTGGATTTGCGCCAGCAGCCTCCGGCTCACCGGCGCTCACTGATGTCCTACCTGATGTTCGCGCTGATCCCGGTGGTGCTCTTCGCGCTGCTTCTGTATGTAGCACGTGCCGGCTAAGCTCACGGCCGATGCAGCAATTTGTTCTTCACCAGATGTTTGATGTCGGGCTTAAACTCACTCCATAGATTGGCTTCGGCAAATCCTAACAGATTGCGCCCCGTGAGATTCAATACGCCCGGATGATAAAAATTGTCTTGCGCCGTGTCCTCCTGGCCGGGACGCGTGGCGTGCATGATGGCCGCGCTGCCCGCCGCCGCCACGATGTTGGCGAACGCGATGTCGCTGCCGCGTGGAGTCTCTTGCAGCAACGTGCTGAACAACGCGTGCGCGGAGCGCTTCCAAACGTTGTGACTGAGAGATGGCCTGTAGCGCAAGTCTTCGTGTAGCGCCGCGGCCGCGGCGCTTTGCAGCCCATACGTCACCAGCCGGTGGCTGAAAGAGGCAACCAGATGATTGGTGTAGTTGTCGGCCCCTCGGCCCCAGATACGCGTGGGGCTGATCAGCATCAAAGCGGCTGAAGAGAACACGGAAGAGGCGTACGGCTGCACTTCGGTCACATTTTTGTCGGTGAACAGAGTAAGGCGATCGCGCATGGAAATCGAGACTGCCGGGTCCTGAGTTGCAACCAGGGGGGTGGAAAACGAGCGCTCCAGATTGTCAAACATCAGATCCTGATCATTGTTCTGAAACCTGACTTTGTTGTACAGAAACTCGCCCAGATGCGCCAACCGGCTGGCTGAGGTTTGCGCTCCGTGCCCATCCAGATGCACCCAGGCCTGAAGCGGCTCATCGCCCACCCGTCGAAAGATGACGTGCAGGGAGGGCGAGCTGTTTTCGCGGCAACTGCGGATGGAGGCAGCATGAGTATGTGCCAGCCGGAACAGCAGCGGATCTTGCGACCACTTCAGGGGATCGCTCAAACAATCCTGCAGGAGTTCCTCGCCGCCTGAGATGATCTCAACATTTTTCGGTTTCTCGAGGCCGAATGTGAGCGCTGGCAGATCGCCCCGGGTGAGCCGGTATTCGACGTTCGACTTGATAGTGTGCTGTTCCGGCTCCTGCGCCATGCCAGCCAGACTGAATATCAAAGCCAACGATATTGCCGCCGGGTACCGCATGCAGGCCATAAAAGAGCGAACCGATTATACAGGATGCGGAAGTCCCGTGACTGTGCAAAATTGCTCAATCACCAACCCTGACCCCGATCCGAATCCACAACCTGCTATGATGCCCATTCGGATCGTCCCCGCCGATGATGCCCACCGCCCCAGAAGCCGCCACGTCGACGCCTAAGCAGCGCTCCCTGCGCCCCACCCGCGCCCGCCACGCCGTGCTTGCCCTCACGGTGGCGGTCTACATGATCACCTACATGGACCGCACCATCATTGCGTCGGCCATGCCCCTGATCCAGAAAGAATTCGGCTTCTCGCTCATCACCGTCGGCTGGATTCTCGCCAGTTTCCGCTGGGGCTTCACGCTCTTCCAACTGCCCGGCGCCTGGTTCGGCGACAAAATCGGACCGCGCCGCGCGCTCGCGATCATCGTCACCTGGTGGAGTATATTCACTTCCCTCACCACGTTTGCCTGGAGCGCGGCATCCATGGTGGCCGTACGGTTTATCTTTGGCGTCGGCGAATCCGGCGCTTTCCCCATCGCCACCCGTTCGCTCTCCCGCTGGATGCTCCCTGCCGAACGCGGCTTCGCGCAGGGCATTACACATGCCGGCTCTCGGTTGGGCGCCGCCGTCACTCCGCCGCTGGTGGTGTGGATGATCCTGCGCTACGGCTGGCGCATGCCCTTTCTCACCTTCGCCGTGCTGGGCCTGGTCTGGTCCGCGGTCTGGTTCGTCTACTATCGTGACTCGCCCGAGCAGCATCGCGGCGTCAACCCGGCCGAGCTGGACCTGATCCAATCCAACACCGGCGGCCCGCGCCAGCAGATCGGCGTGCGCGTTCCCTGGCGTAGCATTCTTTCCAGCCGCACCGTCTGGCAGCTCGCGCTGATGTATTTCTGCTATCAGTACGCGCTGGCGGTTTACCTGGATTGGTTCCCCACATATTTGAACACCCATCGCGGCTTCAACCTGAAGCAGATGGGTTTCTATGCCAGCCTGCCGCTGCTGGCGGGTACGCTCGGCGATCTTGCCGGCGGCTGGCTTTCCGATCTGTTTCTGCGCCGCAGCGGCAACGTTACCCAGGCGCGCCGCGTGGTTGGAATCGCAGGCTTCATCATTGCCGCTCTCGGAATTCTTCCCGCTACCCTGACCCACGATCCCAAGCTTTGTGTCGCTTTCAGTTGCCTGGCTTTTGGCGGGCTGGAACTGACTGTGGGCGTTTCCTGGGCCATCCCGCTGGATATCGGCGGCGACTTTGCGGGCTGCACGGCGTCCGTCATGAATATGTGCGGCAACATCGGCGGCGCCATCTCGCCGGCGCTGCTCGCCTATCTGGTCAAGGACTTCGGTTGGGACGTTCCCTTTTTTGTCACCTCCGCGCTGTGCGTCTTCGGTGCCGTGATCTACGCCAAAATTGATGCGAGCAAGCGCATCTTTGCGGCGTGATTCCATCGCTCGCCAGTGAGACCACTATCCTGGTTCTGGCCGTACTCTTTTTCGCCACCTTTGTTCGTTCCGCCCTTGGATTCGGCGAAGCGCTAGTGGCCGTTCCACTCCTGGCGCTCACGCTGCCGGTGCAGGTGGCCGCGCCCTTGGCGGTTCTGGTCTCTATCACGGTCGCAGTCATCGTCGTGATTCAGGACTGGCGCAACATCCATATCGGCAGCGCCGGCTGGCTGGTGCTTTCCACGCTCTTCGGCATTCCCTTGGGGCTGTTGCTCTTGAAAACGGTTCCTGAATCGATCGTCAAAGCGATTCTCGGCGTGTTCATCATCGCGTTCGCCCTATACTCGCTGGCCGGCCGCAAGCCGCAGCTGCATAGCGACCGGCTTGCGCCTTTGTTCGGCTTCACTGCGGGAATTCTGGGAGGCGCGTATGGTATGAACGGGCCGCCGCTGGTGGTCTATGGCGTCCTGCGCCGTTGGCAGCCTGCCCAGTTTCGCGCTACGCTGCAGGGATATTTTCTAATTGCGAGCATTGTTGGAATGGCTGGTTACGCTTTCACCGGATTATGGACCCGCACCGTCAGCGGCTACTTTCTGCTCTCTCTGCCGCTGGCCCTGATCGCGACTTTCCTGGGCCACGCCATCCATAAGCGTCTCAGCAGCTCACGCTTCCTGATCCTGGTGAACGTGGGCCTCGCGCTAATCGGCGCGCTGCTGCTCAAGCAGGCGCTCAATGCTTAGCCTTTGCGAATGGATTCATCAAACCCAATCGAGCATCGCAATTCGCGAATCCATCTGGGTCTATCCCATCCTGGATGTCCTGCATTGCGTTGGAATCCTGCTCGTCGCGGGCACTATCGTGGTGGTGGACCTGCGGTTGCTGGGCTTCGGCATGCGGCGGGTAACAGTGTCGAGCGTTATCGCGCAGGTGCTTCCCTGCACGCTTTCCGGATTCGGGTTCATGTTTGTTACCGGATCTATCCTGGCGTGGTCGGAGCCGGTGAGGCTCTACCACAGCCCGTTCTTCCGCCTGAAACTTCTGTTCCTGGTAGTGGCGGGCCTGAATGCTTTGATCTTCCACTATGGAATCTATCGTGGAGTGGGCGCTTGGGATTCGGCATCGCTCACCCCGGCCCGTGCGCGTGTGGCCGGTGCAGTGTCAATTCTATGTTGGATCTGCGTGATTGCCGCCGGACGCGCCGTGGGTTATGAGCCGGTATGAGGCCGCACAGTTTCACTCACGACTTTCCATTCTGCGAGGCATTTGAATGGATCGAGCGTAGCCCAGTCGGCCAATTCCTGGGGAATTCGCGCATCCTATTTCCCATCGTTGAGAGCGTGCATCTCATCGGGCTGGCCCTTTTTGTGGGCACGCTGCTCTTGATCGACCTGGGCCTGATGGGCATTGCCATGCGCCGCCAGCCCGTGCATCAGGTGGCTGCGGCGCTGGCGCCTTGGACCTGGAGCGGCTTCGGATTGTTGATGCTCACCGGTCCATTCATGTTCGCCGCACAGGCCGCGAAATGGCACGACAACCCTGTGTTTTGGATCAAGATCCCGCTTTTGACGGTCGCGACTATTTTCCAGTTGTCCGTCCGGCGAAGACTCAAGTTGGAACAACCGGCGAAAATGCTTGGCGCGGTTTCGCTGCTACTCTGGACGACCATCGGCCTGTTGTCGAAGATGATGGAGTTCGTGTGACGCGCAGAGCTCAGCGATCCAACCCAAACTTGGGGTGGTGCGTGTCGCCTTCGACCTTGATTTTCAAAAACGTCCCGGCGCCATTCTTCGCGAAAAATGGGTCGGCTGGCTTGAGCACCCAGCGCTTCCAGCCTGTTACGGTCTGGGAGATCTTCGCGTCCAGCTTCAAGGCGCCGTGAAAATCGAGCATGGCGTTCGCCAGACTGTAGTTGCCGGCCACCGAAACCGCCGCGCCAGGAACTTCAAAAGCCAGCGATCGAAAAGTCATCACCTGGTTTTCCAAATGGAATGAACCCTGCATCCTGGAAATCACCTCATCGATCTCTTCGTTCTTCGGCTGCCCCTGCCCGCGCCGGCTCAGCTGATCGATCTGGTCCTGAATGGTGGACTTCAGAAACTTCGCGTCGTGCAAATCGAACTCGCCGTCCAGCACCAGCTTTTGCTTCACCTTAGCCGTCAAGGGGGGAATGTCGATGCTGGACTTCATGTTGATAAAGCCTTCCATGAACGGCGGACCTTTCATGGCCAGGCCTAGCAGATCGCGCATGTCGCCCTTGGGCATGTTGACCTGAAGATTTATGCTGTGCTGCGAGTATTCCTCGTGTTTGATCACCGCCCCCGTTGTTGTGAAGTTGGTGTGGCCGAGAGTTGCACGCACCGGTTTCAGCACCGTGTTGCCGTTGGTGCCATCCACCAGGGCTTCAAACGTTGTGGAAAGGGGCAGGGGATTGCCCGCCATCTTCAACTGGAAGTTTGGCACGTAGGTGCTGCCGCGAACATTTACCGAATCCAGCGTGCCATCAAATGTTCCCTTCGACGAGAGCGTTCCCGCGATGGCGGCGAAGATGCCCAGGTCGGCATTGTCGAAAGTGTAGTTGCCCTGAAGCGGTGTGTCACCCGGTTCAGATGCGTTCCACGGCCCGAAGTTGCCGATGCTCTTTACAGTTCCAGGCGGCTTGGGAATGGTGAGGTCCGCATCATATCGCATGGCCGAATTTGCGCCCACCGATTGCAGATGCAGCCGTGCAATTTGGAACCGGAGCGGCTTCCTGCCCGGGTCCTTCGGCAAGAGCACCAGGGCGGCGTCCTTGATCTGCACGTTCTGGATGATGACGCTGGAATTCGACTTCCCGCCGCCTCCGAAGTCCTGCCGCTCGCCTTTGGGCGGAACGTTGATCTCCATACCCTCCAGCGAGACGAAATTGACGGATTTCTTCGGTTCAAACAAAACGCCCAGATCCACGGTGAAGAAGACTTTCTGGATGGCGAACAGCGGGGGCCGGCTACGGTCGCCTCCAAACCGCATACTCAACCCATCCCCTTCCACCGCCACGATAGCGCCGCGCCCGTGCCGCAGCAGAATCTGAATGGTGGACATTCTGGGGCGATTGATATGCAGCGCCTTCAGTTCCACGTCGCTATGGAAGCGATCGTGCAAGTACTGGATAGCCTGCGTGCGCAGCGTGGGTTCAAACTGCTTTGCAATGATGGAGGCGGCAATGTAGGCGCCCACACCCAGCAACAGTACGACGAGGACTGTCCCACCCAGCCACAGTTTCTTACGGTTACTCACGTTATCTGCCTAACGTTTGATGATTGTGACGCGGGATTGTTTCGTTTACTGCACGAACTGGGTATGAAGGATGAAGTCCAGGTTGGGAAAGCGCTGGGTCAGATACTCGTTGGCCTCGCCCTCCACGCGGCTGGGGTCGATATATTTACCTTCCGGCCGCATCTCGCCATAGCCCGCATAGAACTTGTCCACCACATCCATGCCTTGCACCACTTTGGCAAAAGGGACGAAGCCTTGATCGTCGAGCGCTTTGTTATCCACCAGGTTGATGAAGATTTCCGTGGCGCGCGTGGTGGGACCGGACATCGCGTAGGCCAGGGTGCCGCGCACGTTCTTCAGTTGCGGGGGATCGTCCACAATGAAATACTCACGCCACTTCCCGTGGACGTTGAAGTCGCGATGCACGCCGAACTGGGCGATGAATCCCGGCACCACGCGGAAGAACCGGCCCTGATCGAAGTATTTCATCCGGACCAGTTCGTGGAAGCGGTCCACGCCATGGGGCGCCCAGGCACGGCGGGCTTCCACAACAAAATCGCCTTGCGATGTTTGAAATTTAACACGGAAGACCTCGGGAACCACCACCGCTTTGGGCGTCTCCTTGTGGCAGGCGCTGAGCAGCAAGGCTGTTATGAAAACCAATCCGATTCGCATCCCCAACTAGGGTACACTGGCCAGCAGCTATGCAAGGGAAAGTAGTGGTGATTACCGGCGGCACGTCGGGCATTGGGCAAGTGTCGGCGGAGGCGCTGGCCGCGAAAGGCGCGCGAATCGTATTGGTTGCGCGCAGTAAGAACCGGGGCGAAGCGACACTGGCCCGCTTACGGGAAATCGCCCCCGGGCAGGCCCACAGCATTCATTATGGCGATGTTTCGCTGCTGGTTGATCTGCATCGGCTGGCCAAGGAGATCGGGTCGGCACAGCCGCGAATCGACGTGCTGATCAACAATGCAGGCGCCATGTTCGGCCAACGGCAGATTACTCCGGATGGCCTGGAGCTGACCTTCGCGACCAACCACATGTCGTACTTCATCCTTAGCAACGGTTTGCGCGAGCAGCTTGCGGCGGCCGGGACGGCACGGATAATCAATACATCGTCGCATGCCCATTATCGAGGGAAGATCGATTTCGACGATTTACAATTGGAGCGCGGATATAAATCGTTTCCCGCATATTGCGGCTCGAAACTGTGCAATGTGCTGTTTACGCGGGTGCTGGCGCGGCGTCTTGCAGCGAGCGGCGTCACCGCCAACAGCTTACATCCTGGATTTGTGAATACGCGCTTCGGTGATCAGAGCGGCGGCTGGATTGGGCGAGTTTTCGGAGTTTTGAAACTCATGGCCATTTCGCCCGCCAAGGGAGCCG
>DATHNM010000512.1:0-7164 GCA_035486095.1 Bryobacteraceae bacterium | reverse complement strand
CGGCGCTTCCGTAGTTGCCCTTGATGTTGAAGGGATTCTGAACGCCGACGATGCTGGCGTCGGTAACCAGAGCGCCGAACGGCTCACCCGATCCGCCGTTGGAAACATCGTCCAGCGCGTGGCTCCAGGTATAGTTCACGTTGAAGGTTAGGCCGGCGGAAAGCCGCCGCTGCAAACTGATGGTCAAGCCGTTGTAGTTGGAAGTGCCATAGAGGTATTGCACGATGTTCCCAAACGCGGCATTGGGCGGGGCCGCCGGCAATCCCAAAAACCCGTTGGTGCAAACGCTGGTGGGGCAATATCCGTTCAGGCCCTGATCCGGCACCGGGATGTGGATGCCGTGCATACCGGAATAGTTGGCCGTGAGGATCATTTTTCCGCCGAGATCCTGCTGGATTTCGAAGTTCCACTTGTAATAAGTGGGCTGATCCATCGTATTGGGGAACGAAGTGAAGTTGGGCGCGGAGAAGCCGGGCACCGCCGAGGAGATGGAATTGAAGCTTCCGCCCGAGCTGAACTGCGAAAGCAGGGCCGCACTCGACGCCGCCGCCGTGGTGAAAAGGCTGCCGGGGACGCCCGGAGCCATGGGAGCATTCGGCAGGCCTCCGATGGTGAATTGATTCAGGTTCGGAGTATTGAGCGCCGCACTCTCGGCGAGCTGGCCTTCCAGTTCGTCGGCGAAAATACCGGCGCCGGTCCGGATAACTGTTTTATCGCTGTGGAACGGTCTCCATGCGATCCCGATGCGCGGTTCCCAGACCACCGCTTTGGTGTTCAGAAAGGCGTTATGCATCCCTGAAATGATCATTTGATTGTAAGGCGTGGATGCCGCGTTGGGGCTGGATATACCGGCAAACGGTGTAGCCAGGCTTGAGAAGCAGTTCGCGTCGCAGGTGGGGTTCGCGTAATGCTCTAACCGCAGGTTTAGAGATACGGTCAAACGCTCTGAGACCTTCCAGTCATCCGCCACGTAACCGCCCAGGGTATTGAAACGCAGACCCTCTTCGGCTGAGGTGGGGAAAAATTGATTCACGGAAGTATTCGGGCCGCCGCCATTAAAGAAGTCGCCCAGGTTGGTCTGAATGTATCCGTGCGTGTTTTCTTGAAAAGCCTCGTCCGTGATGGTGTCGTGCAGCCAGCTGATACCCAACCGGAAGGTATGTTTCCCGTGGATGTGGGAAAGGTCGTCGGTGACTTGATATTGGAACACGCGCCGGCCCTGTGGAAAGAAGAAGCCGGGATATTCCTGGCTGGCGCCCACCGGGGCGAGTTCCCCCGCCGGAAACGCGAGTAGCGTGGGCAAAGCCGACAAAGCGGCGCTTTGATCGGCGTCCCCGAAGATAGCCGCGTAGAACAGGACCGACCCGCCGAACTGGTTCACGGTATTCGGTCCGAAGGTATGAATTTCAGACACCTGGGCGGACATCTGCGGTTGGATACTTTGAGCGTTAAACGTGGGGCCAAAGGGGCTGGTGTAAGTGGGCTGGAACCCATTGTCCCGAAGAACGCGGATATAGCCGCGATCCTTGTCGCTGAAGATATGGTCTACGCGAGCCGACCATAGGTACTCGTGGTTCAGATTGGGAGGCGTGCTTCGAAACTGAAGAGCGCAGGGTGCGCCGGCGGCCAGGCCGGTGAACGACAAACCGCCGCAGCCTCCGTCGCCATCCGATGTCACGGGGGTGGCGCTACCCGCGCCGGGAGCATTGTTGTAAATCTTGAAGACTTGTTGATAGAACGGAATCTCCGCGCTGTTGCCGTTCGCGGCCAGATTCGCCAGAGTCGCACTCTGGAAGGCAGGACTGGGGATGAGGCTCAGAGTGCTGGAGGTGGGCAGCAGGTTGCGCAGCACCTCATAATCCACATCGAAGAAGGTGTGGTTCTTCCAGATGGGCCCGCTTAAGCCGGCCGCGCCCTGATTGAAATTATTGAACGGTGTCCCCTGGCCAAATTCGTTGCTGAAGAATTGGTTGGCATTCACCGCGCGCCCGTTCCAGTTATAAACGGCTTCTCCGTGGAACTGATTGGTGCCCGATTTGGTGATGTATGACACCTGGGTGCCGGCGTATTGCCCATACTGCGAAGAATAGGCGTTGTTGATCACGTTTGCTTCCGAGATATCGTTGGAGCCCAGCAACAAGTTGGATGCGCCGCTGTTATTGAGGCTCAGGAACGGATCGTTATAGTTCTGGCCATTAATGGTGAACAGATTGGATGTGCCCGGCATGCCCACAGCCGAGAAATTCCCGTAACCCGATTGGGTATTCATCACCACGCCGGGCGTGGTTTGGGCGAGATACGTGAGATCGCCGCCTGGATTAGGCAGGTTCTCAATCATGCTCTGAGTCAAAGAGGTAGACACGTCCGCATTTTCGGTCTGCAACGCGGTAGCGGCCTCCACCACGTCCACTGTTTGGGAGGCTCCAGAGACCGTCAGTTGAACATTTACCGGAGTGGGCTGCCCGGGCGTCACGGAAATTCGAGGATGCTGCTGGGTTTGAAAGCCCGACGCAGTGACAGTGAGGTTATACGTGCCTGCGGCCACAAACGCGAACCGATAGCTTCCGTCGCCATTCGTAATTGCTTTCTGCGAGTTATTGGTGGCGGCGTTGGCCAGAGTTACGGCAGCGCCAGGTATAGCCGCACCCGTTGGATCGGTGACGGTTCCCACCACGTCGCCCGCTGTAATGGATTGGGCCGATAACTGAATGGCTAGCGTGGCAACGATCCAGAGGCCGCACAACAGCAATAATGATTTCCGCAGTATTTGTGAACTACGGTACAAAACATTTTGATTCAGTGTCCTGGTCAATTTCTTGCTCCTTGGTTTTCCGAAAGACGAGTGGCCAGTTTGCACTCCCGATACCAAACAGTACTAGCCGGCACTTTACAAAGATGCTAATTAAATAACAAAGACTTAGTCTTTAAAACGAAGTGTCAGTTTACGTTTTCCGGTATAAGGGCGGCGGAAGGCATTCCAAAAAGCGGAGTCAGCACCACCTTCGCGCGGTGCTTCAAAAATCGGGCTAAATAAGACCCCTTCCAGGCAGAAAAGTTTCGGCCGGAGTTACAGCCACTGCATTGTTCCCCACTCGCTACTTCCAACTTCTATAATTCGTACAGGGCGATTTTCGAAAGACTATGCGCAAGCGAGTGATGTTCGGTTCGGCGGTGGTGCTGCTCAGCATGCTGGCCTCGCTGGTGGTCTCGCAGGGCTCCTTCAACCTGGGCACTTTCGCTCCCGCACCCTCCAACATCCAGCAGACCTATTTGTTCTGGGCTGTTTCCACGCTTATCTTCATTCTCACCGTTACGTTGGGCTTCATGCTGTTCCGGACCGTGGTAAAGCTCTACATCGAGCGCCAGACCAATCGGCCGGGTTCGCACATTAAATCCAAGCTGATTGGCGGAGCGCTGGCGCTGAGCGTACTGCCGATATTCTTCCTGGTTCTGTGGAGCGTTTCGGTGCTGAACCTAAACCTGGACAAATGGTTCAGCCGGCCGGCGCAGACCATGAACGTGGATCTGGTACAGATCGCCAACGCGCTGAACCAGGAAGTGGGCGACAAACTCACCGCTCAGGCCCATTGGCTGGCCTCCCAGCCGGCCGCGAGCGCCGATTTCTACGAACGCTTCTGCCAGGAGAACCAGATTGAAAAAGCGGAAGTGGAACGTTCCGACGGCGGCCGCAGGATGCTTTGCTCGGTTTCCATCCCGCATCAGGGCGAAATCTACAAAACCAGCATCCGGACGGAGGAAGGCAAGCTGGTTCTCTCGGCGCGCATGCCGCTGGAGCTGGCCGCCAAGCAGCGCGAGATCAGCCAGGCAGTGGCCGACTACAACCGCTTGTCCATGGACAAAAAAGCCTTCCGCCGGCTATACCTGCTGCTGCTTTCTCTGATCACCCTGTTCATTCTGTTTTTCGCCATCTGGATTGCGCGCTACATGGCGGGACAGATCAGCACGCCCATCACGGCCTTGCTGCGGGCGGCCGAACAGATTCGCAAAGGCAATCTGAATTATCGCGTGAGCGTGGATGCCATTGATGAAATGGCCACGCTGGTGCGCGCCTTCAACGATATGACAGAGGCGCTGGAAACCAACAGCAAGGAATTGGAAGAGCGGCGGCGATTCACCGAAGCGATCCTGGAAAGTATTCCCACCGGTGTCATTTCACTCACTTCAGACGGGCGCATCCAGCGTGTAAACCGCGCGCTGCTGGATATCTTCCCGGAGGACCAAGTGGCACGGGCGGCGCGGTTGAGCGACCTGTTCTCGCGCGAGGACACCGCTGAGATCCGTTACCTGATGAACCGCGCCCGCCGCACCTCGGTGGCGCGCACCCAGATTGAGTACAAAGCGGAGCGGCGGGTGCTGCAACTGGCGCTCACCGTTGCCGCGCTCGACGAACTGCGCAGTTCGGGCTTCGTGCTGGTGGTGGAGGATACCAGTGAGCTGTTGCGCGCCCAGAAGGCGGCGGCCTGGCATGAGGTGGCGCGCCGCGTGGCCCACGAAATCAAGAATCCACTGACGCCCATCGCGCTGTGTGCCGATCGTATAGCGCGCCAGTTGGGGCGGGCCGAGCAAACGGCCGATACGCGCCGCATTCTGCAGGAATGCTCGGCCACCATCGCCCGCGAAGTGGAAAGCGTGCGCACGCTGGTGGACGAATTCTCGCAGTTCACGCGCTTTCCGGCGGCGCAGCCGGTGCCCTCGGATCTGAATCAAATTGTAGACAACGCCGTTTCGGTGTTCGAAGGCCGCTTGGATGGCATCCGTTTAGAGAAGGATCTGGCGCTGGAGCTGCCGCTGGTGCAGGTGGATCGTGAGCAGTTCAAGCGCGTGGTGGTGAACCTGGTGGACAACGCGGCGGAGGCCATGCAGGATTCGCTGGTGAAACGCCTCTACATCGGAACGCGCTGCACCGAAGCCGATGCGGTGGAGTTGGTGATCGCCGATACCGGCTGCGGCGTATCGCGCGACGACAAGGAAAAGCTCTTCCTGCCGTATTTTTCCACGAAGGGGCGGGGAACCGGGCTGGGTCTGGCCATTGTGAACCGCATCCTGGCAGATCATGAAGCCACCATCCGCGTGGAAGACAACGACCCCACCGGCGCCCGTTTCATCGTGGAACTTCCCATCCGGACCATGGCCGAAATGGAGGCCAAGGCCGAAGCCCGGGCCGTGACGAAGATCGCCGAAGGGGCACCGGCGGAGACGCGTTCGTGAAACCAGCGCGCATTTTAATTGTGGACGACGAGCCTCTGATCCGGCAGTCGCTGGCAGGGGTATTGGACGACGAAGGTTATCAGACCTATACCGTAGCCACGGGCGAGGAATGCTTCAGCGAGATTGGCCGCAGCGCCTACGATCTGATTCTGCTGGATGTTTGGTTGCCCGGAATGGATGGCTTGTCCACGTTGGCCCGTCTGCAGGAAATCGCCTTCGCCAATCGCCCGGTGGTAGTGATCATCTCGGGCCACGGAACTATTGAAACAGCGGTGAAAGCCACCAAGCTGGGCGCCTTCGATTTTCTGGAAAAGCCGCTCACCATCGAAAAAGTGATGGTGGTGGTGAAAAACGCGCTGCAGCAGCGCAAGCTGGAGCTAGAAGTGGAGCGCCTGAAAGAGGATGGGCGGCGCGAACTGCAGATCATCGGCGAAAGCGTTCCCATGAAGGCGCTGCGGCAGCAGCTGGCGTTGATGGCCGCCACCAATGGCCGGGTCCTGATCTATGGCGAGAGTGGCAGCGGCAAGGAACTGGTGGCGCACGCCATTCATAACAGCAGCGCACGCGAGGCCGAGGCGTTCGTGGAAGTAAACTGTGCGGCCATCCCCGAAGACCTGATTGACAGCGAGCTGTTCGGACATCGCAAAGGCAGCTTCCCCGGCGCCACCGAAGACAAGACCGGGAAATTGCAGAAGGCCGACGGCGGCACGCTGTTTCTGGATGAAGTGGGCGATATGAGTTTGAAGACCCAGGCGAAGGTATTGCGGTCGCTGGAGGAGCAGCGCTTCGAACCGGTGGGCGCCGAGACTTCCATTCAGGTGGATGTACGCGTGGTGGCGGCCACCAATAAGAATCTGGAAGAAGAGATCGAACGCGGCAATTTTCGTGAAGACCTGTTTTATCGCCTCAACGTGATTCCGTTTTATGTTCCGCCGCTGCGGGAACGAATCGAAGATATTCCACTGCTGGCCGAGCATTTCCTGAAGGAGTTCACCACCGCATACGGACGCCGGCCCAAGGAACTGACGCCGGAAGCCTATGAAGTGCTGAAGGAGCACCGCTGGCCGGGCAACGTTCGGGAGCTCCGCAATCTGATGGAGCGCATTGTCATCATGAGCCCGCAAGTGCGCATCGACGCGCGGCATATTCCGCTCATTCCCGGCAAGCGCGCGGTCTTCGAGCGATCGGCCGATCGGCTGGGCAGCCTGCACGAAGTTCGCGCGGCGGCCGAGCGCGAGTACATCCTCAAAACCTTGGATGAAACCAAGGGCAATGTGACCAAAACCGCTGAATTGTTGGGTCTGGAGCGCAGCAATCTTTACCGCAAGATGAAAGCTCTGGGAATCGGTCCCAAAGAGTAGCCCTCACATTAGCTGAAAGTTCACTTGTACCGTGGCCTCCGTGGCAACCGGCTTGCCATTTAGAATGGCCGGCCGGAAACGCCAGCGTGAGACGGCTTCGATAGCCTTTTCATCCAGCCCCAGGCCGAGACTCTGCCGCACGCGGACATTGCGAACATTGCCGCTCGGATCCACGTCGATGGTCAAGACAACCACACCCTGATGTTTCGCTTTGCGAGCCTCTTCGGAGAATTCCGGCTCCACTTTGTAAACCAGCTGAGGCGGCGTCACACCGCGTTCGCGATGAACGCCCAGGCCTGGAGGTCCCGCCGATGAATTACCGATGCCTTGGCAGCATCCGCCGCGATCGCCGATGCCGTTGTCTCCGCGGATTCCAAATGCGCCGGCAGCCAGATGGCTGAGTGGATCGCCGATGTTGGTGCTGGTGTTGTCGATCGGGATGTCGAATGCGATGGTGATGGGCAGCTGAAGCGCCGGATGATCGCTCGAAAGGGGCGGAATAAATGTGCGGCGCGCTGTGGGCGGAGGCGTACCGTGCCTGGCCGGAAGCGCGGTTCTGTTGCTTCCCCCGGCG
>DATHNM010000511.1:0-8028 GCA_035486095.1 Bryobacteraceae bacterium | reverse complement strand
GTGCCCGGATCCACGTTCAAGTACGGATCGAACTTCTGCAGTGACACGCGCAGCCCGCGGCTTTCGAGCAGACAGCCGATAGAGGCCGCCGCAATGCCTTTTCCGAGCGATGAAACCACGCCGCCGGTGACAAAGATATATTTGGCCATGGACATTCCCCTCAGTGCATTTTCAAATGCGGCTCATTTTCAAAACAGGCTATGAGCGCCGACACCCGTTCCAGATCCTGCGGCGTGTCGACCCCCAATGATTCGTACTCGGTTTCCACCACGCGGACGCGATGGCCATTCTCGATTGCCCGCAACTGTTCCAGCCGTTCCATCCGCTCGAGGGGACCCACCGGAAGACCGGAGTAGGCGAGCAGGAAATCGCGCCGGTAAACATACAGCCCCAAATGTTTGTAATGAACTCCCGCGCACTCGCGCGCAAAAGGAATGGCAGAGCGGGAGAAGTAAATCGCGTCGCCCGCCAGATTGGTTACTACTTTCACGACGTTGGGATCGTTGATCTCGCGCGGGTCTTCGATCAACTTCATGAGCGTGGACATGGGAACATCGGGATCGTCCAGCAGAGCCAGCGCCGCCGCGTCGATGGCCGAAGGATCGATCAGCGGCTCGTCACCCTGGATATTCACGATCACCGATGCATGGTCGGCCGAGGCCGCTTCGGCCACCCGGTCGGTTCCCGAAAGATGGTCCGCGCGAGTCATCTGTACCTGCGCTCCGAACGCACGCGCGGCCTTGTAAATCCGCTCGTCGTCGGTGGCGATGATCAGCTTGGAAAGATAACGCGCCTGGCTGGCCCGCTCGTACACATGCTGCAGCATGGGCTTACCGGCGATAGTGGCGAGGGCTTTTCCAGGGAAGCGGGAGGAGGCAAACCGGGCTGGTATTACGCCCAAAATTCGCGTCGGCACAATAGATCATAGCATGCTGCATCAGCGTGGCGCACGCAGTGTTTGCGCTCGTGTGAAGACTTTTATTGCGCGGCCTTGGCTTCGGGAACCGCCATCAACTTGCGCAGCAGCGCGGCCGTGCTTTCATGCACGTCGCGGCGGGTGCCATCGAAGCCCCCATTGCCCAGCAAGCCCATGGCTGCATCCAGCGGTGTGCGCCCGCGCTTGTCCTTCACATCCAGCTTGGCGCCGTGGTCCACCAGGAACTGCACCACCTGATCCCAACCCTTCTGCGCCGCGCCATGCAGAGCCGTCTGGCCCTGTCCATCGGCCGCGTTCACGTCTACTCCGGCATCGACAAACAACTTCAGGGATGCGATGGCGTCCGCCTCGGTCTTCTTGCGCGCCGTGGTGTCTTCTTCCTTGGTACCCAACCCAGCGGCCGCCATTAACGGCGTAATGCCGGATTTGGTGGGAATCTTGGGATCGGCGCCCTTGGCCAGCAGCGTCTGGATGGCCTCTGCGTCACCGGCTTTGGCCGCGCGCAGAATGGGCGTGGTTCCCGTGCCCAGCATGGTATCGTCGCCACGATCCAGCTTGGTCCGGTAAGGCTGCATCTTCTTCAACTGCGCATTGACATTGGCGCCATGCGCCAGCAATGCACGGATCAGATCCATGCTGGTCAGATTATTGTCTACTTCGAGCGGCGACGGGCGGTTCGACGCGGGCATGGTGTGCATGTCGACAGCGGCGAACAGCGCGGTTCGTCCGGTTTCATCCGCGATATTCGGATCGGCGCCCTGCTCCAGCAGAAAGGCCGCAAAATCATAATGGCCGTTGATGGTGGCCAGCAACACCGGGCTGATGTTGTTCGGGTCGGCCGCATTAATTTCGGCGCCCGACTTTAGCAGGATCCGCGCGCAATCCAAACAGCCCTGCCGCGCCGCAAACAACAGCGGAGTCAGGCCGCCCAGCGGCATCCATTTCTCGCGAGGCTCCTTGGTGATCTGCCGCTCCCAATTCCAGGTGACTTGCCGCGCGTTCACATCCGCGCCGTGCGCGATCAGTTCCTGCGCCATCTCGGGATGCGATTCGGCCACCGCCCACATCAGCGGCGTTTGCTGCCTCCATTGCTCTTTCGAATTGACGTCTGCCCCGTGGGCCAGCAAAACCTTGGCCGCTTCCACGTTCCCGGTACGCGCTACCGTCATCAGCGCGGTTTCGCCTTCGGTAGCGGCGGCATTGGCATCCGCGCCCGCGTCCAGCAGCCTGGCGATCATGAGCGCGCTTCCGTTCACGCACGCCAGATACAGCGGCGTGACGCCATAACGATTCGCGGCCTTCACGTTCGCGCCGGCCTTGATTAAGCGATCGGCTATTTCGCGATCGTCCTGGCGCACGGCCCAGTGGAGCGCGCTTGTGCCGTCCGGCTCCGGCAAGTTCACATCGGCGTGTTGTTTGAGAAGCGCCAGCGTTCCCGCCCGGTCGCCATCCCGGACGGCATCGGCGAGCTTGGAACCTGCGCCCTCCGTGCCGGCGTAGGCCAGCAAGCCAATGCCGAACATCAGCAGAGCAAGTAATCGGGCAGCCATGACAGTAAATGGCCTCCGCTAAATGTTGACCAGCTCGCCCGTGCTGTCGCCCAGGCCTTCCATGGGCATGCCGCCCTTTTCGAGCAGCGTCAGCAGCAGATTGGCGATGGGCGTGTGATCGTCGTAGCGCAAATGCCTTCCGCCCTGCAGCTTTCCACATGCGCCTCCGGCCACCAGATTCGGCAGCGGGAAATGATTATGCAGATTGCTGTTGCTCATGTTGCTGCCGAACAGAATAATCGAATTGTCCAGCAGGTTGCCGTCGCCATCCGGCGTGCTCTTCAGTTTGCCCAGGAAGCGCGCGAAAAGCGAGACGTGATAGCTCTGGATCTTGGCCAGCTTCTCAATCTTCTCCGGCAGGTTCTGATGGTGCGACGTGGCGTGGTGCCCGTCGTGCACGCCCACCTGCGGATAAGTCTTGTTGCTCTCTTCGCGCGCCACCATATAGGTGAATACGCGCGTGATGTTGGCTTGATAAGCCAGCACCAGCAGGTCATACATGATGTTGATGTGTTCTTCGAAATTATAGGGAATGCCCACCGGCTCAACCGGCAGTTCCAGCGACGCGCTGGTATCGAAATTCGCGCGCTCAATGCGCCGCTCGATCTCGCGCACGCTCTCCAGATAATCGCTCACCGTGGACCGGTCGCGCGCGCCCAGCTTCAACTTCAAGGCGCCCGCTTCAGCCGTGATTTGGTCCAAAATACTGCGATCCTGCTGCGTGCGCAACGCCCGTTCCGCCGCCGTTCCGCCTTGTCCGAACATGCGCTCGAACGCCTTGCGCGGGTTGATTTCCATGGGCATGGGCGTGGTGTGGGTGCGCCACGACAGCGTGTTCATGTAAATGCAGCCGTAATCGCGATCGCAGGCGCCCAGCAGCGCAGAATGATCCTCGGTTGACAGCTCAATGGATGGCAGCGGCGTATCCTGGCCGATATGCTGCGCCGCAATCTGATCGGCCGTAATGCCGGCGTAAGCATCCACGCCCTGCGTGGGCTTGGGACGCACTCCGCTCAGCCACGTTGTGGGACTCAGGGAATGCACGGCGGTGCTGTCAGCCGCGCGATTGCCTAATCCGCTCACCACGTTCACACGATCCCGGAAAGGCTCGAGCGGCTTCAAGATTCGCGAGAATTCGAATGCTGCCCCGTCCGTCGCCGGCGTCCATTGATCCATGATGGCGCCGTGTGGAACATATACGAATCCCATGCGCGGCGCTCCAGCGGCCGCGGTCTTCTTGAGCAAAGTCTGCGCGGGAAGCATCGCGTCCAGCAAGGGCAGCGCCAGCGTAACACCCAGGCCACGCAGGAATGTCCGCCGGGGAAGATGCTTTTTCGAGATGAACATATTATCTGCTCCCTATAACAGCCCGCTGTGCGCCGGACTTGTGCACGGCGGCCGTGGTTACTGCCGGCGCCTCGCCTTCCAGCGCCCGCTTCATTTCAAATGGCTCGCTCTTGACGATGCCCGTTATTAGCGACGAAAAACGATATTCGCTGCGCGCCGAGCTCTGCACGATTCCACGCACCACCGGCATGTCATAGTACTCCAGCGGCCGGCCCAGCGCGTAGGTCAGCATCTTCTCAGTCAGAGTGCCGACGAAATATTCGGGATGCTTCAGCAGCGCCTCGCGCAGCCCCACCACGCCATCGATCTTGGTCCCATCCGCCAGTTGTCCGGAAGAATCGATCGGCCCCGAGGCGTCCTTGGTGCGATATTCCCCCACGCCGTTGAAACTTTCCAGCGCGAATCCCAGCGGGTCCATCACCTTGTGGCAAGTGGAGCAGGGGGCATTCTTGCGATGCTCCTCCATCAACTGCCGGATGGATAGAACCTTCCCGCCCTGCGCCTGGTCTTTCAACGCAGGAACGTTGGGTGGAGGCGCGGGCGGTGGCGTGCCCATCAGATTTTCCATGATCCATTTGCCGCGCAGCACCGGTGACGTTCGAGTGGGATAAGAGGTGACGCTTAAGATGCTTCCCTGCCCCAGCAATCCGCGCCGCGCGTCATTGCTTAGCGTGACGCGGCGGAACTGGCTGCCATAAACGTTGGGGATGTTGTAATGCTTCGCCAGACGTTCATTGACGAAGGTATAATTCGCCGTGATCAGGTCCATCACGTCGCGATCTTCCTTCACGATACTGTTAAAGAACAGCTCTGTTTCGCGCTTGAACGATTGCCGCAGATTGTCGTCAAAATTCGGGAAGGTCGCCTCATCCGGCAACACGCTTTGTACGTTGCGCAGGAACAGCCATTGCTCGGCGAAATTGTTCACCAGCGACTCGGCCTTCGGATCGGCCAGCATGCGCCGCACTTCGCGATCCAGCACCGCCGGGTCTTTCAGCTTGCCCTGCGACGCCACGCTCAACAGTTCATCGTCGGGGATGCTGCTCCACAGGAAAAACGACAATCGCGACGCCAGATCCAGATCGCTGACATGGTAGACGCTGCCGGCCGCCACGCGCGCCGGATCGGCTTCCGAGCGGAACAGGAACTTCGGGCTCGCCAGGATCAACCGCAGCGCGTTTTCAATCCCCGATTCGAAATTGCCCTGGTTCTTACCAGCCTGGTAGAAGCTCAACAGCGTTTCCAGGTCGGCGTCGTTTACCGGGCGCCGGTAGGCGCGCCGCGCCAGCGTTCCGAGGATCTTTTTCGCGCACGGAACTTCCTCTTGAGCATTGGCCGGGGTGCAAACGAAAATCCGCCGCCGGCTGGGTGTATCACCTGATCCGGTGGCATGGAATGGCCCGGTGATCTGCACGTGATCGATCAACGGGATGCCGTTCATATTTTGCAAATCCAGTTCGCGCGTGAAAGGCTGCAGCGGTTCATCGGATTCCGCCGAATCGCGCCGCAGGAAGGACACCGCAATGTCGTGCGGCCCGGCCTTCACGTGCACCTTGGTTTTCAGGCGCGCATCCAAAGTGTCGCCCGCCAATGCCAGGTTAGTGTCCACCAGCTTCAGGTCTTCTTCGCCACCCACTGGCGCCAGGAACACCCGCTGGCCATCGATGCTCACTTCCAGTTGATGGGCAAACTCCATCCCGGTCAGATACCCGACGATGTTCCGCAGCAGAATCACGTTGAACTCGTAGTCGGCGTCCAGCGGAAAATTATGATGGATCAGGATTCCGCCGCGCGTGCCCAGGGGAAGCCCTTCGATATGTTCGTCCTGCGCCAAATCCGGAGGTACCTGAATACTCTGGCTGATGGGCCCGGTCTTGGGATCGCCCACTGCCAGGCTGCTCACTTCGCGTGAGGCGCTGAGATAGGCTTCCAGCAACGATGGCGACACGCGCAACACTTCAGCAATGTTGTCAAAGCCGTTGCTTTCGTCGTCGGCCGGCAGCAGAGCCGTGACGTCTACTTTCAGTCCCAGCAAATCGCGGATCGCATTGGCATACTCAGTACGGTTCAGACGGTGCAGCGGCGATCGGCCTGGCTCCGGATGGGCGGCAGATGCCTGGTCAAGCGAGGTCTGAAGCCAGGTTATCAAGCCATCGATCTTGGCCTGTTCCGGCCGGGGCATGCCCTGCGGAGGCATCATCCCGCCGCGCAGCTTGCGCACCACCTTTTCCCATGCCTCGGCATGCTCGGCCGCGTGATCGATATCCAGCTTGTCGAGCATCAGCCCGGCGGTTTTGGCTTTTTCGTTGTGGCAGGTGACGCAATACTGATCTATCAGTGCGTGTTGAGGAGAAACCGAAGGCGACTGTGCACTTAAGAGCCCTGCGCCCGCCGCCAGCCAACCGCTGGCGATCCAATGCGACGCAAAACGACTCGGTCTACGCACTCGCGCCCCCTCTGTAAGGTATATCGCAACCGACACGAAGGGTCAAGCCCGAAGGCTAATGTTTCGTGTCGGTTATGAGGCGAAGAAGCCGGCCCAGATGTTACTTAAAACACGTACTTCACGGCGAACTGCATGATCCGGGGCTGGACGTCGGCTTGAATCTTGCCGAAGGTGCTGCTGTTCAGGGCCGAATTGGCGCTGCCGCCGGCGATACCAACCGCACCTGGATTCAGGAAATTGGCGCGATTTTGAATATTGAACGATTCCGCGCGGATTTCGAAGTACTGCTTTTCCCGGACATGGAATTGGCGAGACAAGGAAATGTCCACGTCGAAGTAACCGGGACCTTCCAGGTTATTGATTCCCAGGTCACCGAGGGTGCCCGGGGCCGGCGAGGCAAACGCTTGCGCGTTCATCCAGCAATTGATGGTCTTGTTCGCACAGTAAACATTCGGAAGAATCTGGTTGGGACGTTGTGCGCCGATTCCGGTCAACGCGTTGTCCACACCAGTTGTCACCCCGAAATAGCTGCCCGAGTGAAGACTCACGATGGGCGCAAGTTGCCAATTGCCGGCGATCCACTGCAGCGGCCGGGAGGAGTAACGCGGCGATTGCAAAACGGCGGAAAGATTGAAGTTATGGTGCACGTCGACGGCGGTGCAATTTCCGCGATCAAAGCGGCGATCGGAAGGATTGGTGTACACGGGTCCGGAAAGCTCCGATGTCACCAGGTCGCCGATGCAATGCGAGAACGTATAATTCGCCAGCATCGAGAAGTGGCTGGACAGCCGGTGCTCCGCCGAAACCATCAAGGCATTGTAGCTGGCGGTTCCACCGTCATCCAGTAACTCCACCGTCCCGTAATAAGGTCCCTGACTGGGATTCAATTGCGTGAGCAGACGACGCGCCTGGGTTGTAGCGGTGGTTGAGCACGGGCCGGCCTTGGCCAGACCATATTGACCCTTCACGCAGTTGCCGGGAACGTAGACGGCCGGATTCTGCTCCTGATCGGTCCAAAGATGAGCCGTTTCGCTGCCCAAGTAGCTGGCTTTCAGCAGCCAGCTCGATCCCAGCTGTTTCTGAAGGGTTAAGTTCCACTGTTGGACGTAGGTGTTTTTAACATGCAGAGGAACGGTCTCGTAATATCCGGCGGTCGGGTAGGTGGTGTTGGGATTCTGTGTGGTCGGGTAGGGGTTTCCGCCTGGATAACCCTGCCACGGGTTGGCGAAGCCGCCCGGGGGATTGGTCAGAGTGATCGATTCACCCCACAGCGGTTCCGACGAAGCATTGTAGTAGAACAGCGTCTGTGGCATGTCGTAGAACATGCCCCACGATGCACGAATGAGCGTCTTGCCATTGCCAGTGGGGTCCCATGCTACGCCCACTCGCGGCGCCCAATTATTCCAGGTTGTCTGGTTGGGACGGCCGCCGGTCTGGAATCCGGGATCGCCCGGGAACAACGTGCCTGCCGGAGCGTTGGGGTAAATGGTGGAGTGGACATTACTGAGAAAATCCTGCATATCGAAATGCGTGATTTTGTTATTCACGATGCGGCCGTTTAGATACGGTTCCCAGCGCAGGCCGTAATTGACGGTGAGGCGCGAATTGACCTTCCAGTTGTCTTGCGCGTAAAGCCCTAAATACGCCCACTTCTCGTTATCGTGCGAGACGTTGGCGTCGGTGAAGGAATCCAGCTGTCCGGCGATGAAATCCGCCATCGCGTTGCCCGTGTCCTGGCCCGAGAAAGT
>DATHNM010000510.1:0-10874 GCA_035486095.1 Bryobacteraceae bacterium | reverse complement strand
GCTGCGCGATTTCGGCCAGCCGAATCTCGATTTGACCATTGACCGCAAGCAGGCCGCTCGTTTCGGAATCAACGTGACGGACATACAAGACGCCATCCAGACCGCCGTGGGGGGCAACGCCGTAAGTCAGGTACTGATCGGCGAGCAGCGTTACGACGTGGTAGCGCGCTATCAATTGCCGTACCGCAACACTGCACAGGCCATCGAGAAAGTTCGTCTGTTGTCCCCCAGCGGTGAACGGGTGTCCTTGGCCCAGTTGACCAGGGTAGAGGTCAAGGATGGAGCCTACGATATCTACCGGGAGCAGAACTCGCGGTATGTGGCAATCACCTTCAACGTGCGAGGCCGCGATCTGGGGACCACGGTGGAACAAGCGGTGAAGCTAATCAATGAAAAGGTGAAGTTGCCGCCGGGCTACCGCGTCGACTTCTCCGGCGAGTATGAAAGTGAAAAGCGAGCTGAGGCGCGCTTGGCCATTATCGTCCCACTGACCATCCTCGTCATCTTCATCATTCTTTACAGCATGTTCCGCTCCTACAAATGGGCGCTCCTCATTCTGTTGAACGTAGGTATGGCGCGAATCGGCGGCCTGCTGGCTTTGCTGGTTACTGGAACCTACCTGAGCGTATCGTCAGGCGTAGGCATGCTGGCACTTTTCGGCGTCTCGGTGCAGACCGGTGTGATCATGGTCGAATACATCAACCAACTTAGGGCGCGGGGCAATACGATCGCCGACGCCGCAGTGGAAGGCGCTGTCCTAAGGCTGCGCCCCATTATGATGACCATGCTGGTAGCCACGCTCGGGCTGCTGCCGGCGGCTTTGTCGCATGACATCGGCTCCGATTCGCAAAGGCCTTTTGCGATTGTGATCGTGGGCGGCTTGATCTCCGATCTGTTGCTGAGCATCGTTTTGTTGCCCACCTTTTATGTCTGGTTCGCGAAGGACACAGACCAGCTCCCGGCGCCGGAGATGGCGATTGAAAGCTAAGGGTGAAACTGTGAAACGTCGCAACAGGATCTTCTTTGGTCTGAGCGCCGCATTGTGGTTCGCGACTTCGGCGTTTGGACAAGCGGCCGGCGGGCCTGTCAAGATCACGCTTGACCAAGCCATCGCACTTTCCAGCAAGAACAATCATTCGCTGCTGGCTCTACGCACCACGATTCTGCAGAACCAAGCTCAGGAGATCCAGGCCAACGTCCGGCCCAACCCCACGTTCTTCGCCGATTGGGAATATCTACCGCTATCCTCCCCTCCCGGCATCAGTTTCCTGGATTATTTGCATGACTCCACAGAGGGCGACCTGGGGCTAAGTTATCTGTTCGAACGCGGTGACAAACGGCAACATCGCCTGGAGGCGGCCCAAGACGCGACGGCCGTAACGCGCGCCCAGGTCTCCGATACCGAACGAACTCTCAGTTTCCAGGTTGCCCAGCTTTTCATTAATGCTCAATTGGCTGAATCCACGCTCGATTTGTCCCGGCAGGATTTGAAAAGCTTTCAAGAAACCGTGAACATCAGCCAGCATCAACGCGACATCGGCGCGATATCGGAAAACGATTTCCTCCAGCTCAAAATGCAGTTGGTGCAATTTCAGACGGATGTGGAGCAAGCGGAATTGTCGAAGGCTCAGGCGCTTTCCGATCTCCGGCAGCAATTGGGTTACGAATCGGTGCCCGCTGAATACGACATCGCGGACGACCTGGTGTACCGGCCGGTCGTCGTCAAAATGGAAGACCTGCAAAAGAAAGCTTTGGAGAACCGGCCCGATTTGCGCGCCGCGCAACTCGGCATGACGGCGGCTAACAGCCAATACACGCTGGCGAAAGCCAATGGCAAGCAGGATTTCACGCTTTCGGGCAACTACTCGCACGTAAACAGCATTAGCGCACTCACGTTCTCGTTCAGCATTCCGCTGCCGATTTTCGATCGCAACCAGGGCACGATTGCACAGACCCGCTATGCCATCGCGCAGGCTCGCGAACAGCAGAAGGGGACCAACGAACAGGTGCTCACCGATGTGCGGGATGCCTACCTCGGAGTTCAGTCGAACGATCGTCTGGTGGGAATCTACCGGTCCGGTCCCCTGGACGACGCCAAGCGCAGCCGCGATATCAGCGAGTACGCTTATCGCCGGGGAGCCATCGCTCTCCTCGATTTTCTGAACGCTGAACGCAACTATCGCGCCACGCAGCTGGCGTATCGCCAGGCCGTGGCGGCTTATGTCACCTCGCTCGAGCAGCTCCGCCAAGCGGTCGGGACCAGGAGCCTCAACTAAGCGCGGCACAGATTCAGCGAAGAGCCCATCCATGAAAAAGTCAGAAGTGCGCGCGCAGATTGAGGCCATCGGCATAATCCCGGGCGTCCGCGTGTCTGTCCCAGACGATGCCCGCTTCGCCGCTGAGGCGGTGCAGCGCGCTGGAATTCCCATCGTCGAGATCACCATGACCGTGCCCAAGGCCATCGAGGTGATTACCTATTTGTCGAAGAAGCTCCCCGATATGGTGGTGGGCGCGGGCACCGTGCTGAACACTGAAACCGCGCAGCGCTGCATCGATGCCGGCGCGAAGTTCCTGACCAGCCCGGGCCTGATTACGAAGGTTGTGGACTTCGCCGTGAAAAAGGATATCGTGGTTTTCCCTGGCGCTTTGACCCCCACCGAAGTAATCACGGCCTGGAGCGCCGGCGCCGATTTCGTCAAAATCTTCCCCTGCTCGCAAGTGGGAGGGCCGGTCTATCTTCGGTCACTCAAGGTGCCTTTGCCGCAAGTGCCGCTGATCGCATCCGGCGGCGTAAATCAGGTGAGCGCATTCAACTTTATTGTGTGCGGCGCCACGGCGCTGGGCATTGGAAGCGAGCTGATGCCACACGAGGCGGTGCAGCGGCGCAATGAACAACAGATCCAGGAACTGGCGCGCCGGTTCATCAACATGGTGAAGGATGCGCGGGCGCAGCAAGAGGAACTGCGCGGCTAAAGGAGGCATCGAATCAAATGAATTACAAAGCGCTGGCATCCTGCATCGCATTTTGCGCCGCTGTGACGGGGCCCTTGCTCGCGGCCGATCAATCGATAGCAAGACCGCTCGAAGCCAGCAGCACCGAACATGTGAAGTTTGCGTCAGGCGGAGCCATTCGCTTCGATAAGTCTTTTGGCGATCTCTATGTCGAGGGTTGGGACCAGCCGGAGGTGGAGATGACGCTCATCAAGTCATTCGAAAGCTACCAGCCGCCCAAAGATGCATCCGAGCGACTAGAGGGCGTCCAATTCACCACGGAACATGTTTCCCCTAGCGAGCTTGTGATCGGGACCATTATTCCGCCTCACCCCTTTTTCCGGCACCCGTTCGGCGGCAAGGGTCCGGTGACGGTGCGATACGAATTACACGTACCGCGCTCTACGCATTTAGTGATCCACCATGGCGGCGGCAACATACTGATCGGCAATGTCACTGGCGACATCGAAGCCACCAATCGCGAAGGCGATATCGTGGTCATGCTGCCCGCGCCGGGCCCCTATGCAATCGATGCCCAAAGCAAAATGGGAACCGTGGCTTCCGATTTCGCCGGTAAGGGGCATATGCGATATTTCATCGGCGACCGATTCGCGAGCGCCGACGAAAAGACACCGCACAAAATCTTCCTGCGAACCGGATTCGGCGGCGTCACCGTTAAAGAAGTTCCACGCGAAGCTTTGCTCCCGGAAACAGCGACAAAATGACGCGGCTTCTGGGGCCCTTCTTTATATACGTAGCGATGTTTCTGGCTTGGACGGGCGTTGGCGTTTTTATGCTGCTCGCGCCCGGCCACTTTGGCAATCTACTCCATCACAACGTCGGCGTTTTTCCCGAAGTGCATAAGGCGGATTGGGGCAAGAAGCTATTCGTACGCTTGGTGGGTGCGGGCTTCCTGGCCTTCGCCGTTCACTTTGCCTTTGGCGTGGCCAGCCTGGTCCAGCAGGCTCGCTGAGCACTGCAACATCGCTGAGCACTGCAACATTGGATAGATGATGTCCGCTTTTTGCCAGCCAAAAGGGACGGTTGGATCTAAGTTGGATGATGTGATCGCAATCATTCGCAGCTCGTCGCTTGCTCTACTGGCTCTCCTGGCCGCCGCTACCGCCGCGGGGCAAACCGCGCCAGCTTCCGCCGAAGCCGGAGATTCCGGAACATCCAACGACTTATTCGTGATGTTCGGTTCAGACCTGATACGCCCCGGACTGTTGCCGAAAGCCAATTACAATATCGGCCTGGGCCACACCTTCAAATTTCTGAAGAAGGACCCCATCGGCGATGAGATCACGTTCGGATACACCTACGAAAACGCCGGTTCGCACGGATTCTTGCATACTGACTTTGGATCGCACACCGAGGCGTTGGGGCTCATGAAGAACTTCGGAATTCCAGGCACCAAGCGCGTCAGCGGCTATACCTGGATCCAGGGCGGTATCACCAGCCTGACCGGCAATGCTTTCGTTCAGAATCGATTTTATGATGGCGAATCGCTGGGCGCGATCGTCCATTTTAACGATCACCATTCCATCTGGATTCAAGAAACCTACAATAAAATCGTTTCGCTGCCGTGGTACACCACCGCCAGCATTGGCTACACGCGCAGCTGGTAGCAATGTTCGGTTTCGCTGGATTCGGAGATGACACCCATTTCCATCAGCCGCATTCGCACTGAAGGCAAGGGCCGGACATTCTGAAAGTCAGACCGGTGAACGGCGCCGGAGAGCATGGTCGCGTCCGATGCCGGATCGGTGACGCGCAAGTCGATCAAATCCACTTCCGGCAGGGCTTCAAACAATCTGGCGATGGCTGCCTCGGTATCGATGAGCGCTTGCTCGATGAACCGCGCGTGGCGCTCATCGCGAGGAAGATGGCGGTCCCAGGGATGCACGCCGCGCGCCCTCCAGCGAATTTCCAAACGATGCTGCATTTCCCCTAGCTGCAAACCATCCTTGCGCACTTCTCCGCGCCGTTCCAGTTCCAGCGCCTGTTCAATCCGGCGCCGATAGAACCCGTGCTTACGCAGATGTTTTTCCAATAATTCCCACATCGCCCATTCCTCCACACTGCTTGGCGGTACACAAATACATGGCTGCATAGGCGCGCCAGGGTCGCCAACACTCCTCGGCGCGCGGCAACCCGGTTGCTGAAAGCGGAAAGGCATCGGGCTCGCCAAACGCCCGCATGGCGATGTATTCCGCCATGACCGGGCTGATCCCGGGCACTACGCGCACGCGCGCTTTCGCGTCCTGCAGGTTTATGGACGCGTCGAACGTAAGATTGCCGCGAAAGACTGCACGGGCCAGGGCACGGATGGTGGAAGCCGTTCGATCCCGAATTCCCGCCGGCACGAGGTCGGCCTCGGCCAGGTCCCGCGGAGCAGGAAATATATGCGTTAGTCCAGGGATGGACGTCCTCACCGGTTTACCGAATGTCCGGACGAAGCGTGCCAGCTGTTTCTTCGGAGCCCCTTGGTGCATGCGTTCTCCGAGTGCGGTTCTGACCGCCGCTTCAAAGCCGTCCCAGATCCCAGGAACCCGAAGCCCCGGGCTGGCAGCCAGCAATGGCTTCAACCCGGAGTCGCGCGAGAGCTGGCTGGCAATCTGAAATGGATCTGCTGCCAGATCGAAGATGCGCCGGACGCGCTCCACAACCTGCATCAAGCACTCATAGCGAGACAGTTGCATATTGACGACGAGTTGACGTTCCGCGGCGTCTTGGCGGACTTCTATCGCACCCGTCACACCATCGATTTCAATGGTTCTGCGATACACGCCGGCCTGAACGGATTCCACTCCAGCGATGGCGCGCGCGGCCAGAAACTCCAGCAGCCGCGGCCAGTGGAAGGGCGGCCGATACGCGAGCCGGATGATGAGGCCGGGCTGCGACGATTGGCTTTGCGAAACGCTGCGCAGCCGGCGCAATTGGCTAGGCGACTCGCCGGTGGTGGAGCGCATGGCGTGATTGAACATGCGTATGCTGCGGAATCCCGCATAACCTGCCAGCTCGGTAATCGGCAGGTTGGTTTCTTCGATCAAGTTGCGCGCGAAGTGCACGCGGCGCGTGATCGCAATGCGGACGGGAGACGCTCCCAGATGCTCCACAAACAGCCGGCGCAGGTGTCGCGATCCCATGCCCACGCGGCCGGCCAGATCATCGATACTGCCGCTATCGAGAGCGCCTTCAGCGATCAATCGCAAAGCGCGGGAAACCACGGCTGACGTGCCGAGCCACGCGGGAGTGCCAGGAGACGCTGCGGACCGGCATCGGCGGCAAGGGTGAAATCCGGCTGTCTCGGCGGCCGCCGCGGAAGCAAACCACCGGATATTTCCGGGCTTGGCGAACGGCACCGGACAAATAGAGCGGCAATAAACCCGGGTTGTCACGGCACCCGCGAAAAAGCGCCCGTCGAAGCGCGCGTCGCGGCTGTACACGGCTTGCCAGCATAGGTCCGGCTGCGGTGCGCCATGCACGTATTGCGGTCCCGCAGGGGCGCTCATACGTCCATCCTAGGGCATGTTGCCGTTCCTGGCTAGCAATTTTCGGCCATAACTATCGTGGCCGGAAAATCCTCACGGAATCCTTATATTGTGGGAATTCGAAAGCTCGCTAGACGCCGCGCTGCTTCCTCAATCGTGGCTCGAGACTTGGAAAAGGTAAAGCGAATTCTCTTGGGATTGTTCTCCCGCGCCGGATAGAATACCGAGCCAGGAACGCCCGCCACGCCGCCCTCGCGCATCAGACGTTCGCCAAACACGGAGTCGTCTTCATCCGACAATCTCGCGTATTCGCACCACAGGAAATACGATCCGCCGGGTTCATAGAACGTCATGCCGCAGTTCTCAATCGCTTCGCACAGCAGTTCCTTGCGTTCCCAATATTCGCGGCGAAGCTTCTCGTAAAATTCGCCGGACAGCCCAAGCGCGCCCGCCAGCGCCACCTGAAAGGGATGCGGCGCGGTGACGGTATGGAAGTCGTGCATATTACGGATTTGCTCGGTGAGCTCGTCCTGCGCCACTACATAGCCCACGCGCCAGCCGGTGACGGAATAGGTTTTGCCCATGGATGTGACGGTCACGGTACGGTCCGCTGCCATAGGCAGCGATCCAATGCTGATGTGCCGGTGTCCGGGCCACACCAGGTATTCGTAGGTTTCGTCGGCAAAGATCAAAAGGTCGTGATCGGCGGCGAATTGGGCGATGATCTGAAGCTCGTCGAGCGTAAAAACTTTGCCAGTGGGATTGCATGGATTGCAAAGCAGCACCGCCGCGGTGTCGAAATTGTGCAATCTTTCAAGCTGTTCGCGGGTGAAGGAGAAGTCCGGCTCGCTGGTTTCCAGAATGCGCAGCTTCAATCCGGAAACGATGGACTGGAGCACGTAATTCTCGTACATCGGGGCGAACGTGATCACTTCGTCGCCGCGGTCCACCAGCGCTTCCATGGCGACCACCATTCCTTCGGTTGCGCCGCAAGTGACCACTACGTTCCGATCGGGATGCGCGGAGATGCCGTTGAAGCGCTCCATCTTGTTCGCGATGGCGCGCCTGAGGATTGGAGCACCAGCCGGATCGGTGTATTGATGATTGCAGCCGGCCACAGCCTGGCGCGCCAGCTCCTTCAGTTCCCCTGGTGCATCATCATCGGGGAATCCCTGCGAAAGATTCACCGCGCCTGCTTGAAGAGCCTGAATCGTGGTCCGGCGGATCACCGATTCTCGTAAAGGCAGCCGTTTGAAATAAGCCATCAGTTGCTCCCCGGCAGCGCGAATGCAATCAACTCGGCGGGTATGTTTCCTCCCACCGCGACAACGATGTACTGCTTGCCGTTGAGCGTGTATGTCATGGGCGATCCGGTTTGTCCCGCCGGCATATTCACGGCGCCTATTTCCCGGCCAGTCTTTTTGTCGTATGCGCGCAGCATGGCGCCTTTCTGGCCAGAGGGCAGGGTGGCCACACCGCTTTCGCCCGCGATCAGCAGAGTCTTCGTCACCAGTGTTCCGACTGTCCCCTGGCGGCCGGTGCGCGGAATGCTGACGCCTTTCAGCGCGGGACTGTTGCGCACGTTGTCCGGTGTCTCGCCGTGCGCAACCTGCCACAAAATGTCGCCCTTATCCATATCGATGGCGCTGATCTGTCCGTAGGGCGGTTTGATGATCGGCATCCCCTGAACCAGAAGCGGAGGGGGAGCACCGGCGGCGTCAGCCGGTTTCCCGAGAACCCATGCCATATCGGACGCACCTGATTTCGGTTGAACAAGCCCCATGGAGTTGAGCGTCCGCTGGGAATATACATAAAGGATGTGCGTCTCGGGATCGTAGGATCCGCCCGGCCAGTTGGACCCGCCGCCGAATGGCCCCATGACCAGCGTGCCCAGCGGACCGTCCGCTTTGCTGACCACCGGAGGCGTGAAAAGGGGACCGAATTTATAACGCGAGGTAATCTTCACCGCTTCGGCGCGCAGTTCCGGAGTGAAATCGATCAGGTCGTCAAGGGATGAACCTTGACGGTCGTAAGCGGGCGGTTTAGAGGGAATCGGTTGCGTTGGGCTGGTCTTTTCGCCCGGGGTGCTGGATTGTTCCACGGGCTTTTCCACAATAGGCCAGACAGGCTTTCCGGTAACGCGGTCGAAAACATAAAGAAACGCTTGCTTGGTGGGCTGAGCCAGCGCCTTGATCTGACGGCCGTCCACCGTGATATCCAGCAGCATGGGCGCGCAGGGAATGTCCATGTCCCAAATGCCGTGATGCACCAGTTGATAATGCCATTTTCGTTGGCCGGTTTTGAGATCGATGGCCACGACACTTTCGCCAAACAGGCCGTTGCCGGGACGATGGCCGCCGTAGAAATCGCCAGTCGGAAGCTCCACGGGCAGGTAGGCCATGCCGAGTTGCTGGTCCACGCTGATCTGTCCCCACACGCCTGTGTTGCCGGTGTAGTCGGCGGAATCCTTTTCCCAGGTGTCATAGCCGAACTCACCCGGTTTCGGAATGGTGTGGAAAATCCACAGCCGTTTTCCAGTGCGCGCATCGAAGCCGCGAACGAAGCCCTTAACGTTGGCCTTGCTCTTTGGAATGTCGCCCGCCTTGTGTGCGGCGCCTACAATGACGACATCGCCAGCCACCACCGGGGCTGCGTGCAGGCCGATCTCTCCATTCAGCGGATCGATTTCCTGATCATCGCCGAGCTTCAAGTCGACGGCGCCGTCGGTTCCAAAACCTGCGATGCGGGATCCCGTCTTGGCATCCAGCGCGATGAGGCGATATCCGGGCGTGACATAAAGGATGCGTTCTTCCCGGCCGTCGGTCCAGTAGGCTAGTCCACGGCCCGAAAGTTTGCGCGGAGCGATATCGGCGCGGCGGCCCTCCTTTTCTCCGTGTACCCATAGCAGCTCGCCGGTGGACGCATCCAGCGCCACCACGTCACGCCGCGTGCCGGCGGTGGAGTACAGTACGCCGTTGACCATCAGGGGAGTGGATTCCAAATTGGTTTCCGGGCGTGGACCCAAATTGTCGGTCTTAAAGCGCCATGCGATTTCGAGCCTGGCGAAATTGCCGGCATTGATCTGGCCGAGCGGGGCATAACGGGTATTGCCGAGATCGCCGCCATAGGTGCGCCACTGGCCATCCTGGGCGCCGGATTGCGCGGCGGCGGGACGGCCGGTCCACAGCAGCGTGCAGAGCAAGAACGCCCGGCATTTCAAGTTCGACATTTCCACCTCCATCGCTCGCGCACTATCTAAGTTAGTTCAATCAGGACGGTGTCCGCTGGATAGTGATCCGCTGGGTGTAGAATTATTCAACGCCTGGCGTGAA
Organism: Bryobacteraceae bacterium; assembly: GCA_035486095.1. Lineage (GTDB taxonomy): Bacteria > Acidobacteriota > Terriglobia > Bryobacterales > Bryobacteraceae > Palsa-89. The sequence goes on along the minus strand of DATHNM010000510.1, from coordinate 1,057 downwards.
AATCGATTTTACGAGAAAACCGAATCGGATTTAACAAGGAAAGGACCTGTTGCTCTATGAAACGCTCACTTTTATTCGTATCGTGCCTGTGGGTAGTTGCAGCCCAACTTCCCGCGCAAGGCCCCGACACTTCGCTGGCTACCTCTGGCAATCCACTTCGGATCGCGATGCTGCGCTGGTATCAAGGTTCCGGAAATGGGAGCGCCGTAACGCTGCCCGCCGCGGCTTCCAGCATGGTCTTCGATGGCACCGATGTCTGGGTGGGAACCTCCGCCGGTTTGGTCCAGATGAGGCCGGGGGATGGACGTGTGCTTGCCACCTACAACATTCCCGGCATTTGCCAACTTGCGTTTGACGGACTAAACCTATGGTCCGTCGATTGCGACACGGGAATGTTGAGTAAAATCCGCGCCAGTACGGGCACGGTGGTGGGGAAATTTGCAATCGGCACTCAACTTGTGGGTTTGGCTTACGATGGCGCCTATATTTGGGTGAGCAATCAGAGCGCGCAGGGAACCGTGACAAAAGTGCGCGCCGCCGACGGCGCTCCAATGGGCACATTCCCGGTAGGATCGGAACCCAGCACAATCGCGTTTGATGGCCAAAATATTTGGGTGGTAAACCGGGCCAGCAGCTCCGTATCGAAACTGCGAGCCAGCGACGGGGCGCTTCTTGGAACCTTTCCCACGGGAAATAATCCTCAAGGCATCGCGTTCGACGGACAGAATATGTGGGTGACCAACATTATTCCTCCGACGGGCGTAACTAAAATTCAGGTGAGCGACGGGAGCTCATTGGGCTTTTTCGCTTTACCCGGTAACCCGTTCGCGGTGGTCTTCGATGGCCAGTCTATTTGGATCGGGGGCAGCAGGACCTTTAAGCTGGATCCTTCCTCGGCAGCAATTCTAGCCAGCTTCGAGCCAACCGGCGTGATGGTCTTTGATGGCGCCAGCATCTGGGTCGGCAATCAGCCATCGAATTCGCTGAGCAGGCTCTAGCACGGGCGCTTACCGGAGGAGTACTGCCGGTACAAACTCGCCAATTCCGCTCCGAAAAG
>DATHNM010000509.1:0-7257 GCA_035486095.1 Bryobacteraceae bacterium | reverse complement strand
GAACTGCTGGCCGCGTTTGAAGCGCCCCCTTATAAACACGGTCCCGACGCGCCGAAGCCATTTCAACTTGCAATGGTCCGCTACGCGAAACATGAGTACCCGGCTGCGGCGGCGGCACTGCGGGCGGTTGCCGATGCCCAGCCGCAGCTCGTGGACGCGCGATTTTATTTAGGAATTTCGCTGCTGCTGGCGGGCGATCGCATCGCGGGAATCCAGGAACTGCGCGCTCTGACAATGGCGGGCCAGGGCCCCTATTTGGAGCGCGCGCGATTCTATCTGGCGAAAGGCCTGATCGCGGAGCACGACGTGGATCGAGCGCGCCGGCAACTGAAGGATGTGATTGAGCAGCACGGCGACCTCGAAAAGCAGGCCACCGCGCTGCTGGGCCAGATCCGGCCGTCGTAACAGTTACGACCGATGATGGGTTCGCGCCGGGCCTACTGGTTCGGGCTCACGCTGCGGCGCTTCACTGAACAGTTCCAGCATCTTCTTGTTGAACGCCGGAAGATCGTCGGGCTTGCGGCTGGTTACTAAACCGTCGTCCTCCACCACTTCACGATCCACCCATTTTGCTCCGGCGTTCTTAAGATCGGTTTGCAGCGACGGCCAGGAGGTGACCGTTCTTCCCCGCACCACGTCGGCTTCCAGCAACATCCAGGGCGCGTGACAGATGGCAGCGACGGGCTTGCCTTGCTCGAAAAAGTTCTTCACGAAGCGCACCGCTTTCGGCATGGTCCGAAGCTGATCGGGATTGGCGACGCCGCCGGGCAGCAGCAGCGCGTCGTAGTTGTTGGGATCGGCCGCATCCAGTTCGACGTCTACCGTGAACTTGTCGCCTTTCTCGTGATGCTGCCAAGCTTGCAATTTGCCTTTGGCGGGTGAAACCAGTTCCGTCTTGGCACCGGCGGCGTCCAAGGCTTTGCGTGGTTCGGTCATCTCCACTTGTTCCACGCCGTCCGTGGCGAGTATGGCGATTCTTTTTCCGGTCAGTTTATTAGGCATGCAGTAGTACTCCGCTATGTTCGACGAGGAAGCGCGGGTTTTCGAGGCATGCGTAACCGTTATCCCGCCTCACGCCATAATAAAAAGACATGCCGGACATTCTCAGCATCATAGCGAGGTACGGGTATCTAAGCCTGTTCTCGGCGCTGCTCGCCGAAGCCATCGGTCTGCCGGTTCCGGGCGCCTTGGCTTTGCTGGCGGCGGGCGCGGCGGCATCGGCGGGGGTTTTGCATCCGGCGCTGGCGTTCGGCGTGGCCATCGGCGCGATGCTGATTGGCGACACGACATTGTATTTCGCCGGCCGTTACTCGGGCTGGACCTTGCTGGGCTTCCTGTGCGGCCTATCGTTGAGTCCCGAAGTTTGCATTCTGCGCTCCGCCAAGTGGTTCTACAAACGCGGGCGGACCACTTTGCTGTTCGCGAAATTCCTGCCAGGCGTGAATACCATGGCGCCGCCCCTGGCTGGAAGCATGAACATGCGCGCCTCGCAGTTCTTCCGCTTCGATTTCTGCGGTGTGCTGCTGTATGCGTTCGCCTATGGGGCGCTGGGCTATTTGTTTCGGGACGTGTTCCGCATTATCGCCGGCGGATTGCAAGCCTTCAGTAGAGCCGTCGGCTGGGTGATCCTGGTGGGCGTCATCGGATTCGTGTGCTATCGCGTGTGGCTGTTCGTCAGGTATCGGCTCAATCGATCTGTGCGCCGCGTTCCGGTTAGCGATCTGGAGGCTCGCCTGAAACTGGAAGGAGCGCCGGACATTATCATCGCCGACGTGCGCAGCCACGGTTATTACGATGAGGGCGAACAGCGCGTGCAGGGTTCCATTCGCATAGAGCCGAACAACCTGGATGCGTTCATCGAGACGCTGCCCAAGGACACCGCGATTTATCTTTACTGCACTTGACTACGCGAAGCCACCAGCGCCCGTGTGGCGCACATCTTGCGGGAAAAAGGATTCGATGCGTACGTGATCGCCGGTGGTTTGCGCGCCTGGCGCCGGGCGGGATATCCGCTGGAAGCGGTGCCCAAGGAAGATCTGGAGCTTTTGCCGCGCTTCAATTAGAGCACCGGTGAATCGTTGCCCAGCATCGCCTTGCGAACGATCTTGATGGGCGGCGTGCCTTCGCGCATGAAACGATCGTGGAATTCCTCCAGCGTGAATGCACTGCCGCGCATCTTCTTATAGTCCGCGCGCAGCTTCAGGATTTCGAGCTTGCCCAAAGTGTAATAAAGATAGGTCGGGTTGCTGGTGCCGCGCTTGGTCTCGCGCTCGCCGTTGGTGCGGCTCTGATAGCCTTCCTTGACGAAAAAGTCGATGCCCTGTTCGTAGGTCATGTGGCCGGTGTGCATCTGAATGCCGACGATATAGCGGGCGTTGCGCAGCAGCGCGTCTTGCAGTTGGCCCAGGCGAAGTTTCAGATCGCCGTTGCCATAGCCTTCGTCCAGCATCATCTGCTCGCAGTAGTGGGCCCAGCCTTCGGCGTTGGAGTTGGCGCCCAGAAGCTTGCGGACCTTGGAGGGGATGGTTTGCATCCACAGGAATTGCACGTAGTGTCCGGGGTACGCTTCATGGACCGCGGTGCTGATAATGGTGCCCCGGTTAAAGCCCTCCATATGCTCTTCCACCTGTTTGGGCGTCCAGGAAGGTTCCGGCAAAGTAACGTTGAAGAAGGCTTCCTTGGCCACCTTTTCATAGGGCCCCGGCGTGTCCATCGACGCGGTGGTCAGCGCCCGCATGAAGGGCGGGGTTTCTTCCAGAATGGGCAGCACCGGCGACGGAACGGTGATGATTTTCTTGGTGGCGATGAAGTCTTTCAATCCGCCCAGCACGTCGCGAAAGGATTGCAGCAGATGATCGGGCGCGGGATGGTCGCGCGTGGTTTCATCCAGGATTTGCTGCGGGGTCTTGGCCGGATCGATTTTCGCGGCAGTCTGTTTGAACGCTTCCTGGTTGTGGCGCAGATCGGCCATTCCGATTTCCACCAGCTTGTCCAGGGGAACATCGACCATTTCTTCGTACAGCAGCTTCTTGCGGAACAGATCGGCGCCCAGGCGAAAATCTCCGCCGGAGCGGGGCAGGAGTTCCTTTTGCAGGAAACCCTGGTAGCTTTTCAAGGCGTCGATGACGGTGTCGTTCGATTTGTGGAATTCGGCCAGCAGCTTCGTGTCGGTCACCTGTTTGAACGCGGCCGGGACATCGCTTTGGAAGAAGCTGACGATGCCGGGCAGTTGTTCGATTGCGATTTCGGTATAGATGCGGGGAGGATTCTTCAGATTGGCGCGGGCGGCCTGGAACACGGCCGGGATCTGGCGCTCGCGCGCAATAACGGAATGCAAGCGGTCTGAGGGGGGCGCGAAGGTGCGGCTCATGATGACGAAAATGCTGTCGGTGACGCCGCTGGAATAAATGTCCGGGTTTTTCTCCCAGGTGCGAACCTGTTCCAGATCCAGGAGCGAGGCACGGATGTTACTCAGGATCAGATCGCGGTCGGGATTTTCGGGCAGCGCGGAAAATTCTTGTTCCGCGTTATGCAGAGCCCGCGTCTGGGCGTCAACGCCGGCCTGGGAGTAGTCTTCCAGCAGCGCGTCGTATTGATGAAAGCCCGATGAGGTGCCGGTAGTGGGGCTGAACTTGAAGTAAACATCGTTGAAGAAGCGATCCACCTGTTCAGGGGAAGGTTGGGCTCTCAAAGACCCTGCCAGCATGGTTCCCCAAACGGCAATTAGTGAAAATGCGCGGAGCATATTATCGTGACGTTAACATACTCCGGTGGAAACGCAGTAAAGTTGGCTCATGCACTTGAGAGGCGCAGCCGTGGCGCTGATGCTGATGGGCGTCGTTTCCGGACTGGGCCAGAATACAGCGGAGCTGACCACTCACGATGCACCCGCCACGTTCAGCACGAAAGTCAACCTGGTGATGGTTCCGGTGGTGGTTCGCGATGGAAAGGGCAAAGCCATCGGGACGCTGCAGAAGGAAGATTTCCAGCTTTTCGATAAAGGCAAGCCGCAGGTGATCTCGCGGTTCTCGGTGGAGAAAGCGGGCGAGGCCAGGATTCCCGCGGAAGTGGCTACCGATGAAGCCGCGCTCGATCCCTCCACACCCGCCAAGCCGGCGGCGCCCATCGCCCAGCGCTTCGTTCTCTACTTATTCGACGATGTACACACCAGCACGGCGGATTTGATGCAGGCTCGTAACGCGGCCGACCGCCATTTGAGCGAGAGTCTGGACGCCACTACCCGGGCGGCCATTTTCACTACGTCGGGACTGGGCAATCTGGATTTCACCGACGATCGCACGCAGCTGCACGAAGCGCTGCTGAAGCTGATGTCGCGGCCCACCATCGGCGCGCCGGGGTCGGAGTGTCCAGACCTGAGCTACTACATGGCGGATCTGATCCAGAACAAGAACGATACTACGGCTTTGCATGCGGCGGCCGCGGAGGTGCTGGCCAGCTGCGATCCTCCGCCGCCCGGGGAATCGGCGCAGCAAGCTGAGCAAATGGGTGAGACGGTGGCGCAGAGTACCGCCTCGCGCGTGCTCAGCCTGGGCGAACGCGACGCGCGGCTGGCCCTTACGGTTTTGCAGGATGCCATCCGCCGGCTTGCGTCGGCGCCCGGAGACAGGGCCTTGATCCTGGTGTCATCCGGATTCTATCTCACTGACGAACGCCGCTTCGATGAGACGGACATCATGGATCGGGCCATTCGCGCCAACGTAAGGATCAGCTCGCTGAATGCGCGCGGCCTTTATGCGACCGTCCCGGGCGGTGACGCCAGCACTGCCTCGTCGGCAGGCGGTCCGGCGGTTTTGAACGTGAAAGCGCAGTATGACCGGGAGAGCGCGATCGCGGAAGAAGGAATCCTGGAGGAGCTGGCGGATGCCACGGGTGGCCGTTATTTTCACAACAATAACGATCTGAAAGCGGGCTTTGCGGAGGTGGCGGCGGCTCCGGAGTTCGTTTATATCCTGGGATTCGCCCCGCAGAATTTGAAATTAGATGGAGCCTACCATGCGCTGAAGGTGAAGCTGATTACCCCGCATGGCCTGGATTTGCAGGCGCGGCGTGGATACTATGCGCCGCGGCATCTGCCGGATGCCGAAGAAGACGCGAAGCGGGAAATCCAGGAAGCCATGATGTCGCGCGACGAAATGCAGGATATTCCGCTCGAATTGCATTTGCAATTCTTCAAATCAAGCGATGTGGCGGCGAAGATCGCGGTGCTGGCACGCCTGAACCTGAAGAATCTCCACTTCCGCAAGGCAGATGGGCGCAATAACGATAACCTGACCATTACTTCAGGGGTGTTCGACCGCAATGGGAACTACATCACTGGCATGCAAAAGATACTTGAATTGCATCTGCTGGATGCGACTCTGGACAAGCTCCTGAATTCGGGCGTTACCGTGAGGACCAACCTGGACGTGACGCCGGGTAGTTATGTGGTCCGGCTGGTGGTGCGGGATTCAGAAGGGCAAACCATGGCGGCGCGCAATGGCGTGGTTGAGATTCAGTGACAAGATCGGGCGCTCGCTGCATTTCATACATTCCCCATTAAAATGCAGTAGAATTGTCCACCAGTAGAGGAAACAGTCCAAATGCAAGTGAGAGGCGTAGCTGCGGCTCTGCTGCTGTTTGGCGTCATCTCTGGGCTTGGTCAGGATGCCCAGAAGCCGCCCCCGCAAGCTACAGCGGAGTTGTCCGCTCATGATGCGCCCGCCACATTCAGCACGAAAGTAAACCTGGTGATGGTTCCGGTGGTGGTTCGCGACGCAAAAGGCAAAGCCATCGGCACGCTGCAGAAGGAAGACTTCCAGCTCTTCGACAAGGGCAAGCCGCAGGTGATCGCGCGGTTTTCCGTGGAAAAAGCCGGCAGCGCGGCGATTCCGGCGGAGGTGGCGACGGACGAAGCCAGCGACAAACCTGCCGCGCCGGCGGCTGCGGCGCCGCCCATCGCGCAGCGATATGTAGTCTACTTATTCGACGACGTTCACACCAGCACGCAGGATTTGATCCAGGCGCGCAACGCGGCAGACCGGCATTTGAGCGAGAGCCTGGATGCCACTGAGCGGGCCGCCATCTTCACCACTTCCGGCCAGGGCGATGTGGATTTCACCGACGATCGGGCGAAATTGCACGACGCGCTCATGAAGTTGATGGCGCGGCCAACTGCTATATCGGGGTCGGACTGCCCGGAGCTGACCTACTACATGGCGGATCTGCTCCAGAACAAGAACGACACCCAGGCGCTGCAGGCCGCCGCGAACGAGGTGCTGGCTACCTGCGGGCCGCCGCCGGCGGTGCCGCCCAATGCCCCACCCAACGTGGTCGCGCAAATCATGCAACAGGCCGAACAGAACGCGGAAAATATTTCGCGCGCCACCGCCGGGCGCATCATTGGTCTGGGGGAACGCGATACACGCCTTGCGCTCACGGTCTTGGAAAGCGCTATTCGCCGGCTGGCCGCCGCTCCTGGCGAACGCACGCTGATTCTGGTTTCCTCTGGATTCTTCCTCACCGACGACCTGCGTTATCAAGAGACGGACATCATGGATCGCGCCATTCGCGTGAACGTACGAATCAGTTCGTTGAATGCGCGCGGGCTTTATGCGATTGTTCCTGGCGGCGACGCCAGCAAGGGCGTATCCGCGGGCGGTCCGCAGGTGCTGGAACTCAAGGCGCGATATGACCGTGATAGCGCGCTGGTGGAAGAAGGAATCATGGCTGAGCTGGCGGACGCCACCGGCGGCCGGTACTTCCACAACAACAATGATTTGAAAGCGGGTTTCGGAGTGGTGGCGGCGGCGCCCGAGTTCGTGTACGTGCTGGGGTTCTCACCCCAAAATCTGAAGCTGGACGGGGCCTACCACGTGCTGAAGGTGACGCTGAAGGATACGCACGGCGTGGATCTGCAGGCGCGGCGCGGATATTATGCGCCCAAGCACCTGCCCGATCCCGAGGAAGATGCCAAGCGGGAAATCCAGGAAGCCCTGTTTTCGCGGGACGAAGTGCAGGATATTCCCGTGGAATTACACATGCAATTCTTTAAGTCGAGCGATGTCGCGGCCAAGATCGCGGTGTTGGCGCGGGTGAACGTGAAGAATCTGCGCTTTCGCAAGGCGGACGGGCGTAACAACGACAACCTGACGATTATCTCGGGCGTTTTCGACCGCAACGGGAATTACATTACGGGCATGCAAAAAACTGTCCAGATGCGCCTGCAGGACGCAACTCTGGAGAAGGTGCTGAATTCGG
>DATHNM010000508.1:0-5951 GCA_035486095.1 Bryobacteraceae bacterium | reverse complement strand
TGCGCTTCGATCGGTGAACGATCCTGCGACTGCGCCGCCTGGTCCTGAATCGTCGGCGATTCGATGGTCATCTCGCTGAACTCTTCCTGACGGCCCACATTCTTCAGGTTATAGCCCCACAGACGCGTCTGCGATTTAAAGCGAATGTCTCCGCCAAGGAAATCGCGCAGGTCGGATTCCTGGCTGTAGATGTACGCCGGCAGCCAGAGCCCCGGCTGCACGTTCAAGCGCCAGCTATCGAAGTGCAGGTTGAATCCATTGATGCCCGCAATCGGGGTATACACGCCGTTGAAGCGCACGATCGTGAAAGACTGATCGTCCGCCCATACGCGGCCCTTGAAGCGGCCCTTCCCGGATTTCGGCAGCGGAGTGATGTCGAATACCACGCAGCGAACTTCGCCCAGGAATTCGCGCCGCACATAATCAAACTGGTAGTGCTGGCGGTCGAATCCGTTCGTGTCAATGTAAATCATCTGCAGGAAGCCTTCCGGTACGTAGGAAGACGTAAACAGGCCGCTCATATGCGTGATTGGATTGAACGCGTCGAACTTTCCCTTGCGCGCGTGGAGCATCGAGTTGTCCACCACGCCCTTCGAGAGGTCAGCCTGGCCCAGGAAGTAGTGATCCTTCACTGGAATGGCGCCCATCTCTTTGTCCGTCTTCATGTCCTGAATATAGGTTTCGATCAACGGGCTGAACCGCCGGATCGTCGCGATCTCGTCGTGTTCGCGCGCGATCACGTGATCGATCGCCTGGTCCACGGTAACGACCGCCCCCGACGTGCCCGCTCCAACCTGTGGTTGGGTCTGATCAGCCGTTTGCGTGTTCTGCGCGGAAACCGACCCGGCCACAAAACCGGCCAGTATTAATGCCAGACCAATGCTCTTGCACGTGCGCATTTCCATTCCCCTTTCAGTACGCCAATTGAAATACGATGTGGATGATGGCGGTCGAATCCACAGCTTGGCCGTCCTGTTGTGCCGGTTTGAACCGAATCTGCCGTGCTGCCGCTTGCGCGGATTCCTCAAGCCCGTAGCCCAGACCCTGCACCACTCGTAGAACCTTGACGTCCCCTGACGCCGTGAATACCACCTGCAGAAGTACTTCGCCTTCAATCTTCTTGGACCTGGCCTCGTCAGAATATACTGGCTTCGGCTTGAACAGAACTTCCACTGGCGTCGTCTTCCCGGCTACATTCGCCGTCTGCTTGATTTTCGGCGCTGCCACCGCGACATTCTGATCGCCGAAACCGCCCTGCTGCACGGCCGCATGTGGCGGCCCGCCTGGGCCTCCCACTGCAACACCGTTACCAAACCCGGTGCTGGCAATTACGCCCTTGGCACCCTTGGCGCCGCCTGTTCCGTTGCCGGTGCCAGGTCCGGTTGGCATATCGTACGCGCCCTGCACGTTAATGTTCGCGGCCTTATTCGTCTTGCCGTTGGCCGGTACGCCGTTGGGATCGCCGAAGCCTCCCGTCTGCACCGCTTCGCGAGGCTTTTTCAAAGTGGGAATCGCCGAGCTGCCCATGGACATCGGCGGGGTCTGATCCGGGAACGCTTTTGCCACTTCGGTCATATCTGGCGGCGTTTCCTTGCGCACAGGCTGTTTCTTGATGACCGGTGCAAGGGCCGGCACCGGCGTGTAGATCTTCGGTTTCGGCAATTCCACCACCGGTGCCGGCGTTGGCTTGGGAGGTTCCTTTACCTTAACGATTTCGTGTTTTACAGGAACGGGCTTCGGCGCCGGCTGCACTGGTTGAGGCTTCCAGGCCACGATCGGCGGTGCTTCCACCGGTGTCACGTAATATCGTTGCACGAAATTCAGCTTTTCCGGCAACAGCAGAGGTATCACCACCAGCAAGGTTACGGCCGCGACTTGCAGCCCAAATCCGGCACTGAAAAGGTCCCAACGAGGTTCGGCCTCGGGTAGCAGCGATGCATTGAAGACAGCTCGATTTGTACTCCGTGCCATAACGATCACCAGAATCCTTGATCAAGAAATTAAGATGCGTCGAGACAAAATTGCGGCTGACCCTTAATTAGTACTAGAACGAGGGGCTGGGGAAAATAGGACTCGAGTACTATTCTACCCCCAGTCGTGCTGAAAGCGATAACCCAAGCTCTGGGGTTTGACAGAAGGTTAGCCCTTCTAGGGATCCGTAGCGGAAAGTCCACGCACATGGCTGCTCCCTCGCACTAATTTAACCCGACTGGGGAGGATCAGTCGCGGACTTTAATGCTCAAATGTGACCTAAGTGATGGGGCACGGCTGTGGCCAGCCGTGCCCCCTTTCACCCATGTACTGTGACTGAAACGCCTCAGCTTAGTGTGGCTGGACGACGGAATATCCCGTCACCCCACCATGATTCACCAGCAACAACACCGGCTGATTTCCTGCCGCTGCAATCGCCTGCCGGTAATCGCTCAGATTCTTGATCGGCTTGTGATTGATCTCCTGGATCACATCGCCGCGACCAATCGGAGGCTGCGCCGCCGCTGCCGGGCTGGAAGGATCCACGGACGTAACCACCACTCCGTGGGTTCCCGCACCCAGGTTGAGCTGCTGCGCAATCTCCGGCGTTAGTTCCTGCACTTCCACGCCTTCGAGTCCGCCACCGCTCTCGCTGCCGCTGTTTTCTGCAGTCTCTGTCTTCTCCGGCAATTCACCCAGCGTCAGAGAATAGTCCTGCACCTTCCCGTCGCGCCAGACGTCCAGCTTCACCGACGTCCCTGGCGCCATCTGCGAAATGTGCAACCGCAGATCGTTCGCGTCGTTCACTGCCTGTCCGTTGAGCTTCACCACCACATCGCCCTTCTTCAATCCCGCGCGCGATGCCGGTGTGTCGCTGGTGACGTCGCCAATCAGCACGCCGCCACTCTGATTAAAGTTGAAAGCCTTGGCGATTTCCGGCGTCAGGTCCTGAATGTGTACGCCCAGGTAACCGCGCACCACTTTGCCGTGCGACAGAATTTGATCCATCACCGGCTTCGCCATGCTCATCGGTATCGCAAATCCCACGCCTTCGTTGCCGCCCGAACCGTGCGAAAGAATCGCGGTGTTGATGCCCACCAGGTTGCCGTGGATATCAATCATCGCGCCGCCGGAATTTCCCGGATTAATCGCCGCGTCGGTCTGGATGAAGTTCTCGTAATCTTCGATTCCCAGTTGTCCACGGCCCGTGGCGCTGACGATTCCCATCGTGGCCGTCTCGCCGATTCCGAACGGATCGCCGATCGCGAAAATCAAATCTCCCACGTTGAGTTGTGAAGAATCGCCCAGCGGAAGAGTTGGCAAACCACTCGCTTCGATCTTGAGCACTGCAATATCCGTCTTGGGATCGGCGCCCACCAGCTTGGCTTTGAATTCGCGCTTGTCGCTCAAATACACTTTGATGTCCGAAGCGCCGTCAATTACGTGGTTGTTGGTCAGAATCGTTCCATCGGCCGTCACGATTACGCCCGAACCCAGAGCCTGCTCGCGCTCCGCATGCGGTTTGCCTCCGCCAAACTGGTCGCCAAAAAACTGGCGGAACATAGGATCGTTAAAGAAAGGCGACGCCTGATTTCCCTGTGACTTCACCATTTTTGAAGTTCGGATATTCACAACCGCGGGCAATGCGGGCTTGATCACTGCGGAAAATCCGTTTGCGAAATTCCCCAAGCTTACCGGCAGCGCGTTTTGCGCGATGGCGATCGGCTCTCTCGGTGAGCCCAGGACGGTATGACCCGCCCAATCCCTGAATCCTTGCGAGAGGAGTCCGCCCCCCGCGAATGCCGCGACCACCACGACGGTGGCGACCCATCGGCGAATGCTCAATCTACTGCGTTCCATAGCTGTCTCTCCTTGATATTGTCCTGGCTCGATTTTCAATTATATCGCGTCTAGCGCTACGTTGGCGCTACAGCGAATATGGTATTTGACGTATCATCCGGAAATAAGTGTTCCTGCGTTCCGCCTGCAAGCGACCGCCGAAATCCCTGCTATATAGATGCAAGCAATGCGCTTGGGGTTCTCTCGCTTTTTTGTTCGAGAGCCGTCTAATAGCCACAGCTCTGGTATTCTATATACTTTGCTGTACCTTGGTGCGCCACCATGCGTTTAGCCAAGGCGAGGTGGCGCGTTGCCACCGCTACATTATTCTTTCCCGGGATCTTCCCGAAATTTGAAAGGAGCTTTTGCATGACTCGAAAAATCCTCGCGCTCGTTGGCAGCACCGCACTTCTGTTGATGATGGCGCGGCCCGCAATTTCGGCTCCAGGCGAACGCGCGCAGACTGCCGCGACGGACGACGGCACCTTGAAGGCTCTCGTCGCCATCGCTGGCGCTGGCGCGCTGGAGGCGCACACCTACCAGGATCTGGAAGAATTGAGTGACGATATTGGCGCGCGCGTTACCGGCTCGCCAGACGCCGCTCGCGCCATCGCTTGGGGCGTTGTGAAAATGAAAGCGATCGGTCTGGAAAACGTGCACACCGAACCCTGGAAAATTTCGCGCGGCTGGACGCGCGTTTCCGCGGACGCTGAGCTGGTCGCGCCCATTCACCGCAGACTCATGGTTGATTCGCTCGGCTGGGTCGGCTCCACCGCGCCAGGAGGCGCCGAGGCCGATCTCGTCGCTGTGAATGGCTATCAACTTCAGGACGAGCTGAAAAATAATTCCGGCAACTGGCGCGGCAAGGTTCTTCTGATCGTCCAAAAAGGCGAGCCACCCAAGGACCGTATGAGCTCGTTCGTCAAGTTCGGCAGTTTTCTGATCGCTGCTCATAATGCCGGTGCCGTTGCCGTCATCGGCGGCCAAGGCGGCCGCAAGAGTTTTGGAATGCACCTCACCCACACCGGCGCCCTCGGCTTCGACACTTACTACGACATTCCCGTCGTCAGCATGGCCGCCGAAGATCAGCAACAGCTCGAGCGCTACCTGAGCCATGGCCAGATCGTGCGCCTGAAAATTAATGTGCAGAATCGCGCCACCGATGGCCCCGTGGAATCCGCCAATGTCGTCGGCGAAATTCGCGGCACGCAAAATCCCGAGCAGGTTATTGTCGTCGGTGGCCACTTGGACTCCTGGGATCTCGCTTCCGGCACCACGGACAACGGCTGCGGAACCGCTGTGACTCTCGGCGCGGCCGAAGCCATCGTGAAATCAGGCTTCAAGCCGCGCCGCACCATTCGCTTCGTTCTATTCACCGGCGAAGAACAAGGGCTGCTCGGCTCGCTCGCCTACGTGAAAGCGCACCAGAGTGAAATGGCCAATTACGTCGCGGCCCTGATTCTCGATGCAGGCCAAGGCGCAGTCACCGGCTTCCAGGTCGGCGGCCATGCGGAACTGATTCCTGAAGTGCAGAAATTCGCGGCTTCGCTTCAGTCCTTCGGCGATTTACAGGTGGATGATGAAGTGGAATTCGGCACCGATACCGGGCCGTTCACTCTCGCAGGGCTTCCCGGCATCAACCTCAATCAGGACACTTCTGATTATAAATACACGCACCATTCCGCCGTGGATACTTTCGACAAAGTGAAGGCGGAAGTTCTGGATCGCAACGCCACCGTGATGGCGCTCGCAGCGTTCTGGATCGCCGACCGACCCGAGCGCCTCGCCAGTCCGTGGCCGCAGGAAAAAACCGCGCAAATGTTGGTGGATAAACACCAGGACGGCATGCTGAAAGCCTTCAACATATGGCCGTTCGGCGACCTGGGAACCCCGCCAGCGACTCAGTAGCAACGACCGTTGCGTGAAGCGGCTCCGCCAGCCTGTGAAGTTGCTTCGGAATTTGTAGCGGCCGGTTCAGGTTTATCGAACCGGGCAGCCGTTGGTGTTGCTGTCAGGGTTTGAATCGCCCGCGCAGCGCGGCGGCGTTTCATCCTTCGAACCGGCACCGCCGGTTCTCAGGATGAGTTGCGCTGCAGCGCAATTCACAAGCAGCGCCCCTACCCCAGTGGGAAATGCAGTTT
>DATHNM010000507.1:0-9293 GCA_035486095.1 Bryobacteraceae bacterium | reverse complement strand
GGGCCCAAGTCCGCTGAAAGAGGAGAATTTTATGAGCACCGCCCCAACCGCGGCGACAGCCGCCACCTATACGATCTACCCGGCCCATTCCGGCGCCGGCTTCAAGATCAGGCACTTGATGATTGCCTATATCCGAGGAGGATTCAGCGGCGTTACCGGCGACGTGGTCTTCGACCCAGCCAATCCGGCCAATAGCAAGGTGAATGCCACTATTGACGCGAACAGCCTGCTGACCCACGATGTGAAGCGCGATGCGCACGTAAAAGGCGCCGATTTTCTGGACACCGCAAACCACCCCACCATCACTTTCGTTTCGAAGAGCGTGGTAGCGGACGGCAAGAATCAATGGAAAGTGCAGGGCGATTTAACTCTGCGCGGCGTCACCAAGCCGGCCACGTTACAGGTGGAGACTTCGGGCGCCGAAGCCAAGGATCCGTGGGGCAATCTTCGCACCGGAGCCGAGGCCACCACTACCATTAAGCGCAGTGAGTTCGGGCTGACGTTTAATGCGCCGCTCGAAACCGGCGGCGTCATGCTGAGCGATGATGTGCACGTTCATCTGGACATCGAACTCATCAAGAAAGCCTAGGTCCCTGGGAAGGCTTAGTCCCCAGCAGTTTCAGCTCGATCATCTGGCGAACCGCTTGCACCACTAATTCCGGTTCGTCCAGCTGTATCCAATGGCCGCTCTTCCGCGCGATGATGTGTTGTCCGCGCGGGGAGCGGCGAGTCCAGGCTTCACGCTCCTCTAACTGCTGGGCCGTGACATTGGCGGCTGAAAGCACGGTGATAGGAAGCGCAGGCTCTCTGAGCGCGGCGGCTTGCACGGAGCTGGCGGGTAGCGATTCCAGATAAGCCGACAAGCCCCGAAAATTCTTGGGCAAACACCAGTGCGATCGCACCATGGGCCAAGTTTCCTCGGGCATTTTGCGAACTTCTCCCACCAGCCGCGAGATCACAGATTCGCCTTGTCCACTGCTCAGCTTGGCCATCCACTGGGGAATCCGGCGTCCGCCCGATATCAGCAATGCCAGCGATGCCCGCACCATCCCTATTCGCGCCAGCAGCGCACCGCGTCGGGAAAGTTTTGTGCCCAAGCGGAGCAGCCGCTGCTGCGCCGGCGACATGCTCAGCCATTCGCTCGCCGAGAGCGGATCCACCAGAACAAGGCCTGCCACGTCGCCCGGATATTTGGCGGCGTAGGCGCGCACCAACAGCCCACCAAAGGAATGCCCAACCAGAATAACGGGCCGGGGAATGCGCGCCGCTTCCAGCAGCGAATGTAAATCGTCCACGACGTTGGCGGTGGTGCGCGGTGTTGGCGCCGGATCGCTCCAGCCCAGCCACGCGCGATCGTAAGTGTACGCCCGCGCAAACTGTTCCACCTGAGCGCGGACCCGCGCCCAGCTCAGACAAGTCGCCGAAATTCCCGATTCAAAGATCACCGCTGGCGCGCCGCCACCGCTATCGGTCAGGTGCAGGCGCCGTCCGCCAATGTCGATCATCTGCCCTGGTGGAGGATAGCGCCGCCGGTCGGCAGCCGTCCCCAGCGCCTGATAAATCAACCCGGCGGCGGCCAGCGCGGCAGCAATCGTGAGAACGAAAAGTAGAATGGCCAAAGGATGCAGCGGCCTATTGAGGTACGGATGTATTCCGCGGCGGCCACTCGGGCCAGCGATTCCCGGCTGTGGCATCGATCGCAATGGGCCCCGTTAACGAGAAGCCGGGTACAAAGCCGGCCGGCCGGGGCCGGGGCGGAGGCGGAGGCTGATGATCCGCCGCAGTGGTGCAGCGCATTTCATTCCATCCCACGTGAGCGGTGACGTGTTTATAGAAGGTAGGCAGTTCCCCGTCGCCCCAGTCTTCGTGGAGGATGTTGAACTTCAATACATCGCCCTGGATCTCGAAATCATCCAGTGCCGCCATGGTGTAAGGATTGTCGCAAGTCCCGCACACCATGCCGCGCAGTTTGTCGCGAACTTTGCGAATGACGAAGTATTGCTTGGGCGCGCCTACTCCGAAGCCCAGCCATACTCCGACGACATCTTTCTCGGTCAGGGCCGATTTCCACGGGCCCGGTTGAATGTAGCGCGGAGCCGGTGCGCCGATGCCCTGCTGGTTGATGGCCACGGCCGGAACTGGCGGACCCTTCGGAAGGATGGACACGATTATGGGCAGCGGATCCGGCCCCCTGGGATCTTTAATGACGACGCGCTCGAATTTCCCGCCGTTCGCGCCGCCGCTGGTGCCCGTCACAATGAGACTGCCGTGATCGAACCGTGCCTTGGCCTTATCCTGATAGGCAGTGCTGCCGTCCGCATTCACATGCGTCACGACGAAGGTGATGCCATCGGCTCCGAGAGTTCCGTCGACAAAGGCCAGGGTGGTAGCATCCGCGCAATAGGTGCAATAAATGCCCCTGACTTTATCGCCGCGAATGGAGAATTCATAAGTGTGCGCTTCGCCTTTATCCGTTCTCCAGCCGCCGCGATAATCGTCGGCGTTCTGGCCGGCGGCTGAGATGCCGAATCCGCAGGTTGCCAAGAGCAAAACGAAGCTCCATTGTCTGATCACCACTTCATGCTAACGCCAATCGTCTGGAAGAAAAGCCCAACCGGACGGGAGCAATTCCCCGCCCGGTTCTTAGGATGGTGATCGCTAGTTTTGAGCGTTGGGCACCGGCGCTTGATGGCTGGCCCGGCGTGCCTGTCGCAACTGCGCCAACTTCTGCTGCTGGTCCGGCGTCAGCATCTGATAAACACTGGCCATCGCCGTGCCCCGAATGGCCGCCAATTGGCCCATTTCGCTGCCTTCATTGGCCGCCAACTGCTGGATCTGGGCCGCATTATTCGCTTGCACCGCAGCCTGGAAAGACTGCCGCGTCTGCTTCAACTGCTGCCTCACCGTTTGCCCGGATTGCCGGGCGCTTTGGAAAATCGACTTGGCCTGAGCCTGTTGAGCCGGCGTCAGGTTCAAGTAACTGGCAAGGAAAGCGCCCCTATGGCCGTGTCTGTGGCCACCGGCGGGCGAAGTCTCGGCCGCAAATAAGCTGGCGGCGCCCAATGCTGCGACGGCCGTCCAGGCGGCAAATTTGTTTCTGAGGGAAAGCATGTTTTTGTTACTCCTACCTGCTTGGACGAAACATGTGAGGTAAGGTTAAGCTCCTAGCTGTAAAGGCCGGTAAAGACTCGTAACGTATTGCGAAGGCTCCGAACATCCGATAGAGTGAGTCTGACGAGGTGAATGATGGCGTTTTGCGCGAATTGTGGTGCACAGGTGGATGGACGGTTCTGTCAAAAGTGCGGCGCTCCGGTAGGCGCTGCCGCGCCAGGATCGATGCCGCCGCCTCCGGTACCGCCGCCACTAGCGCCGGGTGCGGCAGCAACCGTGGGCATGAACGAAAACATGGCCAGCGCGCTCTGCTACCTGATCGGCTTCATCACCGGAATCCTGTTTCTGGTGCTGGCGCCCTACAATCAGGACCGCAACATCCGCTTCCATGCATTCCAATCCATTTTTTTGAATATCGCCTGGGTAGCTCTTTGGATTGTGGTCACCATCCTTCTCATCCCGTTTCGCTACATTCCTTTTCTGGGACTCTTTGTCAGCATCGTACTGCAGTTCAGCCTGGGGCTGGGCGGCATAATCGTGTGGCTTTACATGATGTTCAAGACCTACAACGGCGAGAAGATTGTTCTGCCGGTGATCGGTCCCATGGCGGATAAACAAGCCGGCGTTTAGTGTCGTTTCACGCTGTTGTATAGTACGATGACAGAGTGCTGGTTGAATTCGAGTATCGCGGCGATATCTGCGTGCTTCGGTTAGAAGGGCGCTTTGCCACCGGCCAGGATTCGCTCTATCTGCACACCAAGGCCGAGGAACTCAAGGGTTCCGGCTACATCAAGATCCTGGTGGATTTCACCCGCGTGGATTACGTCGATTCCACCGGAATCGGATTTCTGATCGGCATCTACACCAGCGTGAAGAAAAGCCCGCTGGGCCAATTCGCGCTGGCCAACGCCAACCGGCGCGTGCGCGAAGTGCTGGAGCTGACGCGGCTGGCGCAAGTGATCCAGATTTATCCCAATGAAGCGGCGGCGCTGGAAGCGCTGGAGTCCGGCGGCAAGTCATCTGCTTCGCAAGCCAGCTGATCATTCGGGGCGATCATTCGTGGCGATCATTCCGGGCGATCATTCGGCTGTAGCCAGCACTTCGGCGGGATTCGGCTTGCCGCGGCGGGCATAGCGAATCTTTCCCGATTTGCCGATCAAATACACCGTCCGTTTTACGATGAGCCCTTTGGTGCGATAGGCCGCGCCCATGCGCTGTCCGGGATCGGCAAGCAGCGGGAAAGGAAATTTGTGGTTGGCTCGAAACTGCGCGTGCTTCGCTTGGCCCGCTGGGTTGACTCCGAACACTATGGCATCCTTGGCTTGCGCCAGCCCCCAGTTGTCTCGAAATTCGCACAGCTGTTTGGTGCAGAGCGTGGTTTCGTCGGCCGGATAGAACACCAGTACGACGTTTGTTCCGCGCAGCCCTTCCAGGGAAACGACATTGCCATCCTGATCGTGGAGGGCAAAATCGGGCGCAGCTTCGCCTACCGGCAGGGGATCGGAAAACAGCCACGAAAGCATTCCACTCAGCTTACCCGAAGCGACACCTTCGGATCGCCACCGGCGGCCGACCACGCCGGCCACAGCGCAGCGCCTAGCGAGACGATGAAGAGGAAAGCCGCCACGAACCCAAGGATCACGGGATCGCGCGCCGACACTCCATACAGCAGCTCCGATCCCAGTTTTCCCAGTGCGAAAACCAGCAGTGCTCCCAGCATTTCGCCCAGCAGCACAAACATCAGCGGGCCAGAGACCATTTCCCGCACCAGCCGGATTCTCTGCGCGCCCAGAGCCGTCTTGATGGCCATCTCGCGCTCGCGCGCCGCCATGGTTTGCGCGATCACGCTGTAGACGCCACTGGCCGCCAGCAGAGCGGCGCACGCGCCAAACCATAACAACAGGATCATGTTGAATCGATGGCGCGCCGAATTGGAGTCGATCAGTTCACCGATGGTCGCTATTCCCGCCACGGTTTGACTTGCGTCCATGCCCGCTAATGTCCGGCGCACCAAAGCAGCCAGATCCCCGGACGATTGCGTCCCCTTGATGACCACATAATTGGTCGGCGGCGCGGCCTGCAAGTAAGACACGAAGATATCGGAGCCTCTTTGCGTGATATTGCGATAACGCGCATCGCCGCACACACCGATCACCTTGCTCCAGCGGCCGCCGTTCAATCCCAGACGCATCCGATGCCCCAGCACAGTGTGGCCGGCGGCCCGAATGCGCTGCGCCAGGGCCTGGCTGATGATGACCACCGGCTCGCTATCCGCGGAATCATGCTGGTCAAAGTCGCGCCCCTCCACCAACGGCGTACCCACCGTTTGGAAGTAGCCTGGCGTCACCACCTCGTAGTTCGTTTTCGGAAGCACGCGGTCTTGCCTGGCGCCTTGTTCGAATTCGAACTCATAAGAAACATCCCAACCGATGGTCCCCTCCAGCGGCCGCAGCAGAACGGCGGCGGCTGAGCTGACGCCGGGCGTTTCACGCAGCCGGTCTAGCAATTGGGTATAGAACGCGCGCCGGGATTTTATATCAAACGCACCTGCCGCAAACAGCCCCGGGCCGCGCAATTGCAGATTCATGGAAACGGCATCGCGGTTTGCGAAGCCGATGTCGGCCGACATCATCGAGCGATAGCTCAACACCAGCAGCCATGCCCCGGCCAGCAATATCACGGTCAGCGTGGCCTGCGCCAAAATAAACAGGCTCCTGGTTGGGGGAGTGCGCCGCAGCAAGGACGACTGCGCGCGGGTGGCCGCCCATCCCGGGATAACTGTACACGACAGCGCGGCCAATGCCGCGGCACCGGCCGCGAAATAGAAGCTGCCCGGATTCAAAGCCGCTTCAGGCAAGCGTGGAATATCGCCCGGCGCCCAGCGCACCAGAAATCGGATGGCGGTTTGTGCGATGCCCAGCCCCAACGTTACGGCAAACATCCCCACCAGGGCGGCTTCCGCTCCCAACTGGGCAAGTATCTGGCCGCGTCCAGCGCCCAAAGCCAGACGCGTGGCGATCTCGGAATGACGCGATACAGTTCGCGACAGCAGCAGGTTGCTGGCGCTGATGATGGAAGCCAGCAATAGCAGCAGCGAAGCGCCCAGCATGATCCACAAATGAAGCCGTGCCGAGCCGGTCCAGTATTCAACCAGCGGCGTCACCACTCCCCGCTGCGAGCGCGTGTAGGCCTCCGGATGATCCGCGGCCAGTCTCCGAAACAGCGCATCCACCTGGCCCGCGATGCGCTCGCGAGAAACACCCGGCTTGGTACGCGCAATGGCCAGCAGAAACGTCGCGCCGCGCCGCTCCACAACCGCCCGCTCAACACCCAACGGAATCCATAAACCGGCTCCGCGCGGAAATTCAACTCCCTCCGCCATCACTCCAATCACGCTGTAGCCCTGGCCATTCAAGCGAACGATTCGCCCCACAATCCTGGGATCGGAGCCCAGTTCATTGCGCCACACACGCTGGGAGAGAACCACCACCGGCGGCGCGCCCACGCGTTCATCGGAGCTGGTGAAACCGCGGCCTAAGACAGGAGAAACACCCAGCACCCGAAAGAAATCGTGCGATACCGGTGCGCTCTCAATCTGCACTGGTTCTGCTTTGCCGGTCTGCAACACGCGGGCGTAGCCGTAAAGCGACGTCGGCATCACCGCCACGTATGCAAAATCGGAAATGCCCTCTTGCAGATCTCGCAGCTCCGGATAAGCCAGTTCTTCAACGTGACTGCCGGCCAGCGGATCCACCTTCCAGATCACTTGAATGGAGTTCTGTTCGGGAAACGGCAGCGGCCGCAGCAACACCGCGTCCACCAGAGAGAAAATCGCCACGCTCATTCCGATTCCCAGCGCCAGAATCATGGCCGCGGAAAAATAGGCCGCTTTATTGCGCCGCAGCGTACGGATGGCGAAGCGGAGATGGCGGGCACACGAATCGAGGAGCATTCACATCTAGGTTAAAATCGTTTGCATCGCTTTGCTTGACCCGTGCGAAAAAGGGGGAATTTCGGATGACGCCCAAAAGATTGGCTGTGCTGGTTTTCTCGGCGGCAGTGCTGCTGGGGGCGGCCGACCCGCCCGACGGAAAACGCTGGTGGTCCTATGTGGAGGCGCTGGCTAACGACCAGATGCGTGGCCGCGACACCGGCAGCCCGGAGCATCTGAAAGCCGCGCAATATGTTGCCGATCACTTCCAGAAAGCGGGTCTTACCCCGGCGGGCACGCAGGGATTCCTGCAGCCCGTCAAGTTTGTGGCGTGGAAAATCGTAGAGCCGGAATGCAGCATCGACCTTATCCGCGGCGGAAAGGCCGAGCCATTGGCGCTGGGCGAAGACGCTTACATCACACGCGGCGCGCAGCCCGCCAGCCTGGTAGAAGCGCCGCTGGCTTTCGCAGGCTATGGCCTCACGGTTCCCGAAATGAATTACGACGACTTTGCGGGCCTGGACGTGCGCGGCAAAATCATCGTCATGATAGGCGGCGGTCCCGCCAACATTCCAGGGCCGCTCAAAGCGCACTACCAGAACGCTCGCGAACGAAACCGCTTTCTTTTGCGGGCCGGCGCGGCGGGAACCGTCACCATTCAAAATCCCAGCACGTCCGACGTCCCGTGGAGCCGCGCCGCCTTGGCCCGTTTTCAGGAGGCCATGGAATTGGCCGATCCCACGCTGGCCACTCCCAGCGGGCTGAAGATCGCAATCGTGCTGAATCCCAAACATGCGGGCGCATGGCTGGAGGGATCCGGCCACAGCGTGGATGAACTGCTGGCGCTAGCCACGGCGGGCAAACCGCTTCCGCATTTTCCGCTGGTTCCCAGCCTGCGCGTCAAAGCGAAAATCCAGAAACGCGAGCTGGAATCGCAAAACGTGGTAGCCATCTGGCCGGGTTCCGACCCGGCGCTCAAGAATCAGTTCGTCGTACTCTCGGCGCACATCGATCACGTGGGCGTTGGTGAGCCCATTCACGGCGATGCAATTTATAACGGCGCCATGGACAACGCATCCGGCACCGCGTCTCTGATGGACATGGCGCAAACCCTGCACGATCAAAACATACAGACCAAGCGCTCGCTGCTCTTCGTGGCGGTTACGGGCGAGGAGAAAGGCCTTTTGGGTTCCCGCTATTTTGCCGCGCACCCCACCGTGGATTCCAAAAGCATGGTTGCCGACCTCAACATGGACATGTTCCTGCCCCTGTATCCGCTGCACCTGGTGACGGTTTATGGATTGAAAGAATCGGACCTGGGCGACACGCTTCGCAAGGTGGCGCAGTCGCTGGATGTGGAAGTGCAAGACGACCCGGCGCCGCAGCGCAATGTATTCACGCGCAGCGATCAATACAGCTTCATCCGCCAAGGCGTCCCGGCACTCATGCTGGACGTAGGGTTTAAGAAGGGTTCGAAGGAAGAAGCCATCCAGAAGGAATGGCTGACGAACCGCTATCACGCGCCTTCAGACGATTTGAACCAGCCCGTGGATTTGCAGGCCGCGGGACAATACAATCGCTTGCTGCTGAAGCTGGCCGAAACGGTGGCGGACGATCCCGCGCGCCCGCAATGGAAGCCCGACAGCTTCTTTCGCCGTTTCGCGAAATAGCTTATTCGGCTCCCTTACGCCGACTGTATGAACGGAAATGCCAACAGGAAAATAATAATCGCTTCCATTTTCGCCTCCAGATTCGAATATTGTATCTTATTGTTGAACCGTTAGCATCGGGACATTCCCAGACGGCGCGCCAACGGTGGCAAAGACCTGGTAATCTCCATCCGACAACGACGAGGGAACTTGAAAAGCCAATTGATATAGCCCCGCGAAGCCCGGCGCCAGCGCCGCTCCATACACCGTGGCATTCACCAGATTGAGCTCTACCGTGGGCACTGCGACGGTGGAGTACGACTTGTCCGTTGGAACAGTCACGCCCTGGGGAACCGCGGGCGAGGTCGGCCCAAAGCCCGTGCCCCACAGAATAATCGTTTCGCCTGGCTTGGCTGGTACTGTTGTAACTCCCGGGAAGGTCCCGTTCTTCACCGCGAAACTGAAGTCCTGATGGGTCGCCACCACCTGATTATTCGGCCACAGGAAGAACGCAGGCATATATTGATTGGAAAACGCCGTCTCCGCCACGCTGGTGCCCGCCGAATTGGTCACCGTGACCATGGGAAATTGATCCGTCAGGC
>DATHNM010000506.1:0-4157 GCA_035486095.1 Bryobacteraceae bacterium | reverse complement strand
CGTTCAGCGGCGTGCATCAGTTTTGCCGGATCGGGAAACACGCGTTTGTGGGCGGCTATAGCGTGGTGACGAAGGATGTGCTGCCGTACTCGATGACCGTGAGCCCGCGGGAATCGAAAGTGTTTGGCGAAAATAAAGTGGGATTGGAGCGGCGCGGATTCAGCAAAGAGTCCATCGAAAGCCTGCACAAGGCGTTCCGGCTGCTGACCAAGTCCGGCCTCAACACCACGCAGGCGGTGGAGCGGATTCGCGCCGAAGTTCCCGATTGCACGGAATTGTGCGATCTGCTGGCTTTCATGGAACGGTCCGAGCGTGGATTCGTGAAATGAGCCGCTACGGCATGATCGCGGGAAACGGCCGTTTTCCCTTGCTGGCGCTGGAAACGGCGCGGGCGGCGGGGGACGAAGTGGTGGTGGTGGCCATCAAGGAAGAAGCATCGCAGGAAGTGGAACAACTGGCCACGCGCTGCTATTGGATCTCGCTGGGCCAGCTTTCCCGCTTGATTGAAATCCTCAAGGAAGAGGGCATCACCGAAGTGATGATGGCCGGGCAGGTGAAGCATGCCAAGATATTTTCGTCCATCCGGCCGGACTGGAAACTGGTGAAGCTGCTTTCGGTTCTGAAGCAGAAGAATACAGACTCGCTGATCGGCGGGGTGGCGCAAATTCTGGCTGACGAAGGCATTCGCCTGGCGGATTCCACGCTGCTGCTAAAGCCGCTGCTGGCGGGCGTGGGCGTGTTGACCAAACGCAAGCCCTCGTCAGAAGAAGAGCGCGATATTACTTATGGCGGCAGGATCGCGAACACGCTGGCGGACATGGACGTGGGCCAAAGCGTCGCCATTTGCGACGGCGCCTGCGTGGCGGTGGAAGCGATGGAAGGTACCGACGCCATGCTGGAGCGCGCCGCGTCCTTGGTCAACGGAAAGCCCTTGCGGCTGGTGAAGGCCTCCCGGCGGCGCGGACATTTGCTGTTCGACGTTCCGGTGGTTGGGCCGGGAACGATTGATGCGATGCAAAAAGCGGGCGCGACTGCGTTGGCCGTGGACGCGGGCAGAACACTGCTGCTGGATCGAAAAGCCATGCTTGAAAGGGCGAACGAATGCGGGATTGCGATGGTGGGGCGCGCAGCGGAGCCGTAGGCGGCGGATTATTCGCGTTTGCTGCCAATTAAGAGCGAGAGGAGATATTCGTTAGTGGCGGGATGGTTTCGGATCAGCGCTCCACCCACGCCAGGAACTCCGCAACACCGCATTGGACACTTCCTTCATCGTCCTGTGATCGAACCTTCGTTCCAGCATTCCAGCTCTGGACGGCGTCCTGTACCAGTAGATGAAAAAGACCGCAATACGCCGTTGATATTGACCACCGGAATGAAGCCTGCTCCACTCGCCAGGGGCGGGATCGGCCAAGCGCGCGGCGAGTTCCAGAAGGTCCGCTGCTATTCCCCATTGAGGGTCTTTTGTACACCGAGTATTCGGACGTGAAGAGCGCTAAGTCTTCGATTAGCGCGTCTTCAATCCGGTGCGTGAGTTCCGATAGCGGGTAGCGCTTCACGGAGTCGTCGGTGAACACGATTCGGAAATAGATCGCCGGATCGCCATCCCAATCGCGGCTGAACGAGTGCCGGATGCGCATGCCGCGGGCTCAGATACGTCGTCGCCATGGCTCACCTTTTGTTCCCATGATAAGTTAGATTTTGAGCAAAATTCGAGTCGCCGTAATCGGCGCGGGTGTGTTCGGACGGCACCACCTGCGCGTGCTAAACCAGTCTTTGAACGCCACTCTCGTAGGTGTGGTGGATGCCGACCCGGAGCGCGCGGCCCAAGCGGCGGCCGAGCATAACTGCCTGACGTTCGCGACACTGGGTGAACTCACCGGTAACGTGGATGCGGCGGTGGTAGCCGTACCCACGTCGCTGCACGCCCAGGTAGGCTGCGAGTTGCTTGAATCCGGCATTGACGTCCTGGTGGAAAAGCCCATCGCGGCCGATCTGGCCTCTGCACAGCGCCTGGTGGACACCGCGGCGAAGCGCCAGCGGATTCTGCAAATTGGCCATTTGGAGCGCTTCAACCCCGCCGTGGCGGCGCTCAAGAAAATTACCACCGTTCCGCTGTTCTTCGAAATTCACCGGCTTAGCCTGTTCAGCCCGCGCAGCCTGGACGTGGATGTGGTGCTGGATCTGATGATCCACGACCTGGACATCGTGCTGGACCTGGCGGCCGCGATGCCAGAAGAAATCCGCGCGGCGGGGATTTCCATTCTGTCCGAAAAAGTGGATATCGCGAACGTGCGCCTGGCATTCCCCGGGGGCTGCATCGCGAATTTGACCGCCAGCCGCGTTTCCACCGAAAGGGTGCGTAAACTGAGGCTTTTCCAGCCGCACCAGTACATTTCGCTCGATTACCAGAAGCAGGACGCAGTGGCGTTCACGGTGAGCGGCAGCCAGCAAATCGGATTTCAGCCTCTTCCGGCAGTCAAGGAAGAGCCCCTGCGGCTGGAAGTGGAGTCGTTCCTAGAGGCCGTGGCCAACCGCACGCGGCCGCTGGTCTCGGGCGAAGAGGGACTTCGGGCGCTCCAAGTGGCGCTGGCTATTCTTGATAAAATTGAGGAGCACGCGAAGTTGGTCACCCAGCGGCTCCAGTCACTTACCGAGTAACTAGCTGGCAACGGCGGGCGCATGATCAACGTCTTTCATTGGGCATCATGACATCAGGCGCGGATTCCGGTCCTAATTTTCTGCTGGACTGGCACGAGTCCGCCGACTCGAACAGATTCTGGCGGGCAGCCATTGGCACGCTCATCGTGCACGCCGTAATCGTCACTCTGGTGGTCTTTTTGGCTAGTTTAAGCGGTCCAGCGATGCAAAATGGCACCGAAATTGTCCCCGATTTCAGACAAGCCGTGCACTTGATATTGCCACAGGACCTGACACAAAAAGCTCCGAATAAAGGCAAAGTGGCGAAAGAAGTGAATGTTGAGGATTTAAAACCTCGTCCCGCATCTCAGGAGCGCTTGCCTCCCGCGCCGGCGGTGCGAGCGTTCCGTCCACCGAATCCGCGGCCGCCGGGGCCCGAGCAAGCCACGGTCACGCCACGCATTGCCGACCCTCCGAAGATCGAGACGCCGGTCACCACGCAAAATACCGCGCCCGCACCGCCTGCATTGTCTGGTACGCCGAAAGCTCCTCCCCCGCCGCAGATTCAGCCTGTGGAACAGCCCAAGCTCGCGTTTGAAACGCCGGGACAAAACGGGCCTAGCGATTACAAGGGCCAAGGCAAGCTGAGTCCGCCGAAAGCGAGTGTGCAGGATGCGGTCCGTGACATTGCGCGCGGCGGCGGTGGGCAAGGCCGCGTTGTGGTGGGCGATGTGGACCAGCCACCAGACTTGCCGCCTAGCGCCCGTGCGCCCGGTCAACTGCCGCAGTTAGGCAGCAGCTTGGAACTAAAGAGCGACACGATGGGCGCCGATTTCAAGCCGTACTTAATCCAGGTGCTCACCCTGGTGAAGAAGAATTGGTATGCCGTGGTCCCGGAAAGCGCCCACTTAGGCAACCATGGCCTGGTGCAGATTCAGTTCATCATCGATCGCAGCGGGACGGTGCCCAAACTGGTAATAGCCACGCCCTCTGGATCGGAGTCTCTGGACAAGGCGGCCGTGGCCGGGATCGGCGCGTCGCAGCCGTTTCCTCCTTTTCCCAAGGATTTCAGCGGGCAGCAATTAAGACTAGAGCTTTCGTTCAAATACTGACTACTGCAAAACCACCAGCGGGGCGCGGGCGAAGCCGAACTTTCGGGCCTGTTCGTCGATTACGCTCACCTGGCAGGTGTATTGGCCGGGGGGGATGTTGGCCAGCGGCATCTGAAACTCGAAGGCCAGTGTATTGGGCCGTCCTGATTTCGGTTTGGTGACGCGCACCGGCGCCGATTCGAACGATTTCGATTTACCGCGGAACATGGTCAGCTCCGCCGACACGCTGGGCGTTGCCACCGTTCCCGGATCATAGACCTCAAAATAGACATACAGCTTCTGGTTCTTGCGGAACACGCGCGTGATGTCGGGAATCAGTTTCGTTCCGTTGTCCACCAAGGGGTGTTCGTTCAGCAGTTTCTTGTTCGCGCCGGCATTCCCGATGCTGGCGGCAAGCGGCTCCCGCTG
>DATHNM010000505.1:0-10964 GCA_035486095.1 Bryobacteraceae bacterium | reverse complement strand
TCTCGGATTCATCGCCATCGTTCGCGCCGTGGAAGGAACGCTGCTC
Source organism: Bryobacteraceae bacterium (assembly GCA_035486095.1). Lineage (GTDB taxonomy): Bacteria > Acidobacteriota > Terriglobia > Bryobacterales > Bryobacteraceae > Palsa-89. The sequence continues at coordinate 10,918 of DATHNM010000505.1, read as the reverse complement.
GCCTCAACTGGGCAGCTGGGCCCTAATCCGCACTTTGAGGTAGCCGCCAAGGCGATCGGAGCGGCAGTGGTGCTGGATGGTCTGGATGGCCGCATCGCCCGCATGACCAACACCGTCAGCGCCTTCGGCCGCGAAATGGATTCGCTTGCCGACGTCATCACTTTCGGCATCGCTCCGGCCGTTCTGGCCTACACTTGGGGCGTGCAATTCGTGGTGCCCGGCGGATTCCTGATGGATCACCGCGCTGGCTATTTTCTGGCCTTCCTGTTCCTGCTGTGTGGCGCCGTGCGGCTGGCCCGTTTCAACGTCCAGACCAATCCGGTGCCCACGAATCCTGGGCGTCCGGATCGCAAATACTTCGTCGGGCTGCCCATCCCCGCCGGTGCCGGTTTGGTAGCGGCCGTGGTTTATGCCAACGACAGCGTACCGGTGGAATGGTGGGTCCTTTCGGCAATGTGGCTGGGCCTGGTGGCTTTGCTCTCGTTCCTGATGGTCAGCACCTGGCGCTACCCCAGCTTCAAGGAAATTCATTTGAAGGGTCCGCGGTCGCCGCTCACCGTCATCCTGTTCGGTGCGCTGATTTACTTGATATGGAACTACTCGCAGCCGGTCCTGCTGGCGCTGGCTACGTTGTATGTCAGCACCGGCATTGTGATCCGCGCGGCCGGGATTGTCCGGCGCAAGTTTCGCCCGCAGCCCCCAGCGCCCCTGCCGGAGCATCAAACTGGTTAGTATGCATGCTCATCGTAGTGGCCGGCGAACCTCCATCGCCATCGTCGGCGGCGAGACGCTCCTCGGAAAAGAAGTGCACGAGCTTTTAGAAGCCCGCAAGATTCCGGCGAATATTCAGCTGGTTGCTTCTTTCGATCCGGACGCGTCCACCAAGGCCGCCAGTATTCTCGCCATCGGCAAAGAAGAGCCGATCGTCATGAGTTCCATCGAGTCCGCCGACCTCGGCTCGGCGCAGGTAGTTATCCTGGCCGCCTCCAAAGAGTCCGGCCATCAGGTGTACGAGAAAATCCGGAGCGCGAAGCCTGCGCCGGTGGTGATAGATCTTACCGGAGCGCTGGAGGATTTGGCCGAATCGCGCCTGCGCGCGCCGCTGGTGGAACCTTCCGGTTTCAACGCCCAGGGCCCAGTGCAAACCATCGCACACCCGGCCGCCATCGCAATCGCGCTGCTGCTCACGCATTTGGAAAAGGCGCGCCCCATCCGCCGTTCCGTGATCGAAATCTTTGAGCCGGTGAGCGAGCGCGGCAAGGCCGGGATTGAGGAATTGCAGAAGCAGGCCGTCGCGCTGCTCTCCTTCAAACCCTTGCCCAAAACCGTCTTCGATGCGCAGGTCAGCTTTAACCTGCTGTCGCAATATGGATCGGACGCGCCGCTCTCGCTGCAGGAAATCGAGCTGAAGATTGACCGGCACCTGGCCAGCCTGCTGGCGGCATCCGGCGCTCCCATGCCCTCGTTGCGACTTATTCAGGCGCCGGTGTTCCATGGTTATAGCATCTCTGTCTGGCTGGAATTTGAAGAGAACCCCGGAATGGACGCCATATTTCAAGCTCTTGGATCGAGCCACGTGGACGTTCGCACCGAAGACCACGAACCGCCCACCAATGTCGGTGTCGCAGGACAAGGCGGCATCACCGTGGGCACCATCGCGCAGGATCGCAATCAGCCGCGCGCATGGTGGTTCTGGATCGCGGCGGACAATTTGCAAATCGCGGCCGAAAACGCTGGGGAGGTTGTACGTGAGTATTTGGAATAGGGCGGGCATTCCTGCCTGCCTGGCGGCGGTCTTGGCGCCCTTCACCGCCTGCGGCTACCATGTTGCCGGGCAGGCTAACCTGGTTCCGAAAACCGTCCACACCATCGCCGTGCCGCCGTTCGCGAACGCCACGGTACGCTACCGGCTGAGCGATCTGCTGCCGGAGGATCTGAGCCGTGAGTTGATTTCCCGCACGCACTACCAGGTGGTTACAGACCCCACTCAGGCCGACGCCGTCCTGCGCGGCAGCGTGATCAATTACGTGGCCTATCCCACCCTCATCGATCAAACCACCGGAAGAACCAGTGGTCTGCAGGTGACCGTGCGGCTGGATGTCAGCCTGGTGGAGCGGTCCACGGGGAAAGTTATTTTCTCGCGTCCCAGTTTTGATGTGCGCGAACGCTACGAATTATCCATCACCAACAACCCCCAGTATTTCGACGAGAGCAGCACGGCGGTGCAACGTCTGAGCAAGGATGTGTCGCGCGACCTGATCAGCGCGATTCTGGAGAATTTTTGAGCCCCGAGCAATTCGTGCAGCGTGTGCAGAAGGCGGCGCCCGCGCCGGTGTACCTGTTCCTGGGGCCGGAGATCTATCAGCTCGCCGCCTGCCGCCGCGCACTGGTGGAGAAGGCACTGGCGCCGGAAGATCGTGAGACCGGCCTCAGCCGGCACGATCTGGAAGCCACCACGCTCGCGAATGTGTTGGACGATGCCCGCTCTCTCTCGCTTTTTGCGCCGAACCGCGTGGTATGGGTTTCGGGAGCCGAAAGCGCGCTCCCGCGTGGACGCGCGGCAAGTGACGACGAAAACTCCGCAGCAGCCGAACTGGCCGCTTATCTGAAGCACCCCACCCCCGGTACCGTGCTGGTGTTCGAAGCCACGCGCTACGATTTCGAGGGCGAAGAGCGCGCCAAACTGGAACGGGTGCAGAAGTTCTACTCCGCGATTCCCGAAGTGGTGGAACTGCGGCCGTATACGCTGGAATCGGCGCGCCGCCTGGCGCAGGATCTGGCGAAGGAAGCCGGCCTGCAAATCGGTCTTTCTGAAATCGGCCTGCTGGTGGAATCGCTGGCCGCCGACGCCAGCCGCATCGCGAACGAAATCGAAAAGCTGCGGCTTTATACCGGCGGCGCGCGCAAGGTGACGGCGGACGATATTCTGCGGCTGGTGCCGAACGCCCCGGCGTCCACTATTTTCGCGTTGGTGGGCGCGCTGGGCCGCGGCGATCGCACACGAGCGCTGGAGAGCCTGGACACACTGTTCCGCGAAGGCGAATACCTTCCGCTGGCCCTCACCTTTCTGGCCACGCAATTCCGGCTGGCGATGGCCGCGCGCGATTCCGGACTCAAGACCTCCCAGCAGATCCAGGCGCAGTTCTCCAGGCAAGGCATCCGCATCTGGGGCAATCGCGCCGAGCAGGTTCATCAGACCGTGGGCGCGTTCCCCGGTGAGAAGCTGGGACGGGCCATCGAGAAAATTTTCTGGGCCGATAAAGCGCTGCGCGACACCCGCCCGGATGACCGGGTGGTCATGGAAGAACTGGTGTTGAGCCTGACGAATTAAGCGGCTAGTGGCCGGAGCAGCCGGACTTGTCTTGAGCTTCCTGGCTTAAGTGGACGGTGTCCCCGCCACCGCTGGACTGCGCCTTCGGCTGGCCGGTATTGGCCGTGGATGCTGTCGTGGACGGCGCCACAGCTTCAGCTGGCGTCACGGACGAGATAGCGCTAATCATTGTTGAAACTCCTTGGAAAGCATATCGCCCGAATCGGGCCAAGCTTGAACCGCACGCCTAAACCAACGTTTGCCCTAGGGCGCTTCCGCAAACTTACTAAGCACAACCGCTCCTTTCAGGTAAGCTGTTGCGGCGTAATCGCAAACCCACGCTCAACCGATTCACGTTTTGCGGCAGTAATGCCGGGGGAGTCTGCCTTTGTATCTGGCACAATTACTTCGCGCCAATCCATTGATGGCGCTCGCACTTCTAATCTGTCTCGCAACTATTCTCTGGTGCATCCTGTTAACCCGGCGGCAGCGCAGCGGCCTGGACAAGATGCTTACCGGTCTGCTGGGATTGATCGCCATCTATGACGCTCTGCGCATACTGAAAGATTCCGGCTTTTCCGCTTTCGCGCGTTTCCGAACCATGGAGGGCTGGGTAGACCTGATCAGCGCCTGCCTGTATCTGGTGGCGGCGTTGATTCTGAAAACTTCCAGCACCGAGCGCTCCGCAACCAAGGTTCACCTGCGGCTGGTGGAAGCCGATGAAAAGCGCGTGGATATGTCCAGCGCCGTGATGGCCGCGGTGCCGGAACTGGGGCATCCACTGGTGGATTCGGCTCCTCTCGCCATGTTTGCCGTCGACACTCAGGGTATGGTTACATACTGGAATGCAGCGGCTCAAAGCCTGCTGGGCTGGACGCGCAGTGAGCTGGTGGGCCACGAACTTCCGTTCGATCTCCATGGGCCCATACAAGCCAAGAACGGTAGCTTTATGGACGCCGCCATCTGGACATCCCAAATTCGCTCGCCAAACGGGCCGTCCACGGGCACGCTGATCATCGCCGCTGGACACGCCGCGCTGCATCAGGCAGGCGCGCAACTTTCTGCTCCGGCCAAGCCGCACCTTATTGTGCGAAGTTAGTGCATCCTGGCATGCGCGCTCAATCGCCGAGCAGGGCCCGCAATCGCTCATAGCCCGCGCGGCTCACCGGCAGCTGCGCCCCATCCGACAGCACCGCCACGCGGCTATCTTTCGCGTACGGCTCGATTTTCGCCACGCGTTCCAGATTGACAATCACAGAGCGGTGTATGCGCACAAAACGATCGGGATCGAGTGCCGCCTCCAGGCTCGAAATGGTCTGCTCTTTTAGATAGCTCTTGCCCTGGCTGTGCAGTGAAACATAATCGTCCTGGGATTCGGCGTAGTCCAGCCGTTCCACGGGAATGATATGCACCCGCGCGCCATCCTTCACAACGATGCGCTGCAGAAATTCCCGCGGAGGCCGCGCCGCGCGCGCCAGTTCCGCGGCGTCAGTCTTTGCCACAGGCCCCGGCGCGGATCCTTTTTCACCCAACCGCTGCCGGGCGCGTTCCAGCGACTTCTGAAAACGCTCCAGGCTGAACGGCTTCAACAAATAATCCACCGCGTGTTCATCGAACGCGCGCATGGCGTACTGATCGTAGGCAGTGACAAAGATGACGGCGACATCCTGCCCCATCAATTCCAGCACTTCAAATCCATCCAGCTTTGGCATCTGAACGTCCAGAAAAACCAGGTCGGGCTTTTGCTCGCTGATGGCTTTCACGGCTTCAAACCCGTTGGCGCATTCGGCCAGGATGTCGATATCCGGGCTGGATTCGATATATTCCCGCAGCAGGGCGCGAGCCAGTTCCTCATCGTCCACCAGCACGGCGCCCAACTTGCGCCGCGCCGGCACGGCCACGCTTGCCGCCGCCTGCCGCGAGTTGGAATCGCGCTCCAGGTTCTTCAGATCCACCAGCAGCTCGCGCGCCGATTGATAACGGCGTTCGCGATCCTTCTCCAGGCACTTCCGCACCACCCGGTCCAGACTCTCGGGAACATCGTAATTGAATCGGGCAATGGCGTCGGGTTGCGCGCCCAGGATCCGCGCCATGGTCTCCGACGGCGTTGCGCCCGGGAAAGGCAGACGCGCGGTTGCCATTTCGTAGAACACCACGCCCAGGCTGAACAGATCGGTGCGATGATCCACGTCGCGCCCCATGGCTTGCTCGGGACTCATATAAGCCACCGTGCCCATCACCACGCCTGCGCTGGTCATCACCTGTGTCTCGTGACCGCTGCTGGGATCCTCCAACTTCGCCAGACCAAAATCCAGCACCTTTACGTAGCCCCGCGGCGTCAGCATCAGATTGGACGGCTTGATATCCCGATGCACGATGCCTTTGGAATGCGCGTCGTCCAGCGCGTCCGCCACCTGGATTCCAACCGAGAGCAGCTCGAGAAACGTGAGCGGCCCCAGGCTGAGACGAACGCTCAGCGGTTCGCCCTCCACATATTCCATGGCAAGAAATCGCAGCCCGTTGTCTTCGCCAATTTCATAAATATAAGCTACGTTCGGATGGGTGAGCGCCGAAGCCAGCTTGGCTTCCTGCACAAAGCGATGCATGCGCTCCGGATCGGCAGCCACATTCGCGGGCAGAACCTTCAGGGCTACCCGCCGGCCCAGCCGGGTATCGTCGGCCAGATACACGGCGCCCATGCCGCCTTCCCCCAGGCGCGAGACCACGCGGTAATGCGCGATGTTAGACCCCGGCGTAAGTGGGTCGGCCATGACCTCATCATTACATGAGCTCATTCGCCTCCCAATACCCCGGCGCAAGGTATTTCCAGTTCCACCAGGAAATGATCGCTGGTGGCGGTGGTGTCCACGCGTGCGCGATTCTCATATAGCGCCCGCAGCCGGTCCCGGACATTCCGCAGGCCCAGCCCGTGCCGGCTGGCGGCCGGCGAATCGACATCGAACTCGTTCGAGATCTTCATCCGCAGCAACCCGCCGCTGCAATGCGCTTCCAGCCGGATGGTCCCCCCATCCACCAATCCGGCGATCCCGTGCTTCACCGCATTCTCCACCAGCGGCTGCAGCAGCAGCGACGGCACTACGCAGTCGCCGCACTCGGCGCCGGCGTCGATCTCCACCCTCAGCCGCGCGCCGAAGCGAACCTGCTCCACTTCCAGATACGCCCGCGCCAGGCCCAGTTCGTCGGATAGGGTGATCCTTTGCTTTTCGCCCAGTTTCAGGGTGGTGCGCAGAAAATCGGACAGCTTGATGCACATGTCCCGCGCGCGCTGTCCATCCACCGTTGCCAGCGCGCTGATGGAGTTTAGGCTGTTGAACAGGAAATGCGGATTGATCTGCGCTTTCAGGGCCTTCAATTCCGATTCGCGCGCCAGGGTCAGAGCTTCCTGCTCGCGCGTCTCGGCTTCCTTGGACGATTCCAGCGACAACAAAACGTAGTGCAGCGCCACCGACAGCAAGTACAACAGCACGCCGATACCGAACAGCAGCGGCAGCTGCGGGCTGACGCGTTCATTCAGCCGTCCGAATAAAGAGCGCCCCAGCGCCAGCGCCAGGCCTTTGGCCAGCACGATCCACACCAGCGCCGCAACAACGGCCGCCGCCAGATGATTGCCAAAAATCTTGTAAATGGGCGATGAGCCAACGGGCAGCGCGCGGCACATAAACCACGGCGCCAGGCACAGGACGGCGTAAAACAGCGCCAGCGGAAAGGTCAGCGAGGCCGCCTCGGCCCAAGCCAGGCCGCCCGTCACCGTCAGTAAATACGCGATCAGTAGCGCCAGCGGGTTCCAGGCCAACAGGTATAGCCAGAACCGCCCGCGTCCGGCGATTAGCGGATGCATAAGAGTTTTGCCCGGCTGTTAGTTGCGCAGTGTGATGGCGCCAAAAACGACCGAGCCGGTGATCACCAGCCGCGGGGTTTTGACATTGGGATCGGGTCTAGGATGAATAGTTTTGTCGTTGACGCCGCCGAAAATAACGGCCGCCTTGCTCAACACATTCCAGGTTTCTGGAACGCGCACTTCGGCCTCGCCGAAAACCACTTCCACATGGATGCGGGCCTCATCGCTGGTCATCGATGCGTTGCGCAGATCGAAGCGCGTCGCCCCAAAGATCGCCGATGCCTGCCCACCCTGGAAATCCTTGGTGTCGGTGCCGGTTTTGTTGTCGCTAAAGATGGCGTTGGCGCCCACCACAGGCGAGCCGGGATTTTGCGATCCGCCTCCCCGCATTCCATTGAATTCCAACGCGCGCACCAGAACGGTCAGCCCGAAGGCAATTAAAATAAGCGGCCAGACCACCGCGAAGTTGAAGACGATAATGTCCAGCTTATCCAGCAACAGGAATGCCCCAATGAGGGCGATCACGCCGCCCCACACATAGCCCGAGGGGTTGTGGGAATCCACGATGCGGGATACCCCGTAGGCCACCAGTAGCACCGGCCAGTACTGCCAGATGTCATGAAACCGGAGGATTCCCAGATTGTCCAGAAGCAGCAGGCACCCTACCGCGACCACAATGACGCCGAAGAAAAGGCCGTGGGTTCCCGAGCGATACTGACGCCGGGACATGCGGTCTTCCCAGCGGGCCCGGCGCGCATCCTGCTTCTGTTCCCAGCGTTGCCGGCGTTCTTCCCAGCGGTCCGTATCCATGCTTTGAGCCTATCAGCGGCTGGGCGGGCATTCGATGCAAGATCGGCGAATGGCGGTTGGGAATCGGCGAATAGCAGGCTTACGCCGCCTGGATGACGGCGCGGAGTAGCAGGGGGTTAGACGGGTTGGGCCACGGATCCAGGTTCCAGAACCTGGCTCGCCCAGCCGGCCGCCGAGCAGTACTCCTCGCCCAGACTGGCGACGGGAACCTTCAGTTGTGCGGCGATTTCTTCGACGCGCTGCCAATCGGCGACTTCGTAGGCCCGCGCCAGGTGATAAACGCCCGCCAGCGGATCGTTAGGCTTGGATTGTCCGCTGAGCACTGCGGTGATTTCGGGCGCCAGGCACATGGCGGCTAGCGTCTCTTCAAGCGGCCGGTCGATCAGGGCATCCAGCAGCGAGAACAGGCCGGTGAGAAACGCGGATTGTTCCAGGCCCTTCTGGGCGATGCGCGCCACCGACTCACAGAATCGCGCGCGCACCAGCGAGTGGCGGATCAGTTCGCTGGGCTTGTCTTCGGCGGTGCGGGAGAGCGTGGCCAGCGCAATCCACTTACGCAGCTCCGTTTCACCGAAATACAGCAGCGCCTGACGAATGGAGCGGATATTGCTGGTCAGGGCGAACAACGGCGAATTGACATAGCGCAGCAATTGGTAGGAGAGAGAAACGTCTTCCAGGATCAGCACTTCCAGGCGTTCGAAATCCAGCTCCGGACGCTGCGCTTCCTGCAGCAATCGCAGGCAATGGAGCTTGGCGGCCGGGATCTGGCGGCCCCGCACGATAACTGGACGCGCGAAGAAATATCCCTGGAAATAATCATAGCCGGCCTGCCGGGCCCACTCGAATTCTTCGTGGGTTTCCACTTTTTCCGCCAGCACCTGGAGACCGCGCGCTTTCGACGAGCGCACCAGCTGTTTTTGCTCCGGCCGGGGCACGCTTTGAATTTCAATCTTGATCAGGTCTGCGACTTCCAGCAGATGCTCGCATCCGGGACGGAACACAAAGTCGTCGAGGGCAATCTGATAGCCTTGCTCGCGCAGTTGGCGGCAAGCCTCCACAACCTCGGCGTCCGGCTCAACGGTTTCCAGCACTTCGATTACCGTGCTGCCGCGTGGCAGTGAGGCATGCCAGCCCTGTAACAACGGACCACGGCCGAAGTTCACGAAGGCTTTTTTGGTTCCAACTAGATTTTCCAACCCGATCACCAGCAGGCTGTTGGCCAGTACGTGCTTCGTAGCCTGACCGCCTTCGGTGCCGTCGAACTCATTTCGTCCGGCGTGGGAGCGGAACAACAGCTCATAGCCGTAAACGCGACGGTCGCGGTCGAAGATGGCTTGCCGGGCGACAAGAACATCCATAAAGTATGTTATCGGCAGGATTCGACAAACCCTTAGCTTTTCAAAACGTTACGTTTCCAGCCCCGGCCCTGCATCCAGCTATGAGGAAAAAGTACCGTCGTCAGAATGGTACGTCGTCGTCAGTGATCCCTTGGTCCATGGGTTCAGCCACCGCCGCCGGCCGGGACGCGCTGCGCGGCATGGACACCGGAGCGCTGCGCCCGGAATCCTCCCCGCCTTCTCCACCACGACCGCCCAACAGGATTACTTCCTCGGCTACCACTTCTGTCATATATTGCTTCTTGCCGTCTTTGTCGTCGTAGCTGCGCGTCTGCAGGCGGCCCTCGACGTATACCTGTTTACCCTTGGTCAGATAGTTGGCAAGATTCTCCTGGCGCCATAAAACGATGTTCGCCCAGTCTGTCTCTTCTTTCCATTCACCGCTCTGCTGATCTTTCCAGCGGCGATTGGTGGCCACCGAAAACTTGGTGACCGCCACACCCGCCGGAGTGAACTTCGTCTCGGCGTCTTTGCCCAGGTGGCCGACCAGAATTACTTTGTTAACGCTGCGCGATGCCATAATTCATGCACTGTACCATAGAATTTATTGACGCAGGTGCCGCGAAAATGGCGTCTAACGGCGAGTGTCGAATATCGCAGCGCCTTGTCTCCTGAGAAGTGATGCAGCGCCCGATTACTTCTCAGTGAGCGGCTGCGCTCAGGTTAAATTTTTACTTGCAGCTGAGGAGTCTGGATGTACAATAGGGAACAATCCAGACGGCGCAGGTCATGGGAATGCGCTACTTCGTGAAGGATGAGTGAGTAAAGAGGGTATGCAGAGACCCTGTTTGTTCGTTCAACTCGGTGGCCAATGGTTGCTGGCCGCTCTTGCCTTGTGCAGCGCGCGGGTTCCCGCCCAAATCTTGATTCACGGCTCCGGGCCACACCAGCGCGCCAACATATTTAATACGGACCTCGCGGTGCTGGAAGGCGGAGAACTGCGCAAGGATCTGCCTTGTACCGTTACTCCCAGTAAACCAACGCTCGGATTCGACCTGAAATTTCACGCCGGATATCAGGTCACGGTGCCGCTGAAGGAGTTGTCCGGCCGGGAAAATTCGCTCAGCATCGTGTTCCGGGTCACCCCGGACAGCCATCGTGACGAGCCGGTCTACTTTATGCAGCGCCTGCGCGTTCCGCCCATCGAGGACGATGCAAAAGGCGATGCCTACCTGCAAGGCGCTTTCGATGTGGGCGAGGGCGCCTACCATATTGACTGGCTGATGCGAGACCGGACGGAACGGGTCTGCTCGTTCAACTGGGATTCGGAAGCCGCGCTGGCATCCAAGGACCGGCCGATGAGCCTGGCCATAGCGCCCGAAGCGATCCAACGCGCCGGTGGCGAGGAATTTAAGGAAGAGCCGCCCGTCCAGCGAGCGCCCAACGATCCGCTGCTGAATGTGAAGGTGCTGGTGAATTTCGCGCCGCAGAATTCGCTTTCGGCGGCGTTGCAGCCGCTGGATACCACGGCCCTGGTCTCTATTTTGAGGACTATCTCGCGCGATCCCCGGATTGGGAAGTTCTCCATCGTAGCGTTTAACA
>DATHNM010000504.1:0-2836 GCA_035486095.1 Bryobacteraceae bacterium | reverse complement strand
GGCAGTTCCCCGGTTTTGATCGCCAGCATCAATGCCGTCTCGCCGTCTTGATTAGGCGTATCAGGCCTCGCACCGGCATCCAGCAGCGCTTTTACCATCCGGGCATCGGCCAGCTTGGCGGCTTCAGCCAGCGGCGTGGATCCGAATTGATTGGCGACTTCCACTTTCGCCTTCTTTGCGATCAGCTCGTCCAGCAGTTCATGGTCTACCTTGTAGACCGCCCAATGTATGGGCCGCGTACCGTCGGGTTGGGCCGCGTTCACATCCGCTCCGGCGCGAATCTGGGCGAGCGCGGCTTTTCGATTTCCCTGTTGAATGAGATTGGCTAGAGAATCCTTCGGAGCCTGCGCCCAAACCGGCACGGCAATGGCTGCAAAGAAAAAGGCGGCAATCTTAAACGACATTGGGGTCCAGCTTGTCATGATGAGCCCACAGGCCTTTGGCTGCGTCATACAGAAACTTGTACGGGTCTTTCCAGGTTCGCGCCAGGCCGTTCAGCACGCCCTCCTGCAACATGTCCTTGGGGCCGTCGGCTTCGCGAACTTTAGTGAACAGGCGCGCCCGAACCTCTTCCATCATGTCGCGCTCCGTTTTGAATTCGGCGCGGGTCATGACGGGACCATAGGCCGGCACGATTTTCGTCTGGTCATTGGCTAGCTTGAGCAGAACATCCATCGCATCCACGCGGCCTCCAATCCAGGCGCCGGTGAAATAATCGAGCGCGGGATCGCGCAGGGGTGATGCGACGTCACCCACCGCAAGAACATTCGAGGTGGTGAAGTACACGTAAATGTCGCCGCTGGTATGGGCCAATTCCAGGTAGCCGTAGTCGATCTGCTCGGCGCCAGCTTTCAAAGACCCGGTGGTCTCGAAAACCTCGGTGGGCCGCGCCGCCTTGGGACGGGCTTTCTCGTATCGATCTTCGGCTGGAATCCAGTAATCGGTGGACATCCACTGGCGCGTGCGTTCGTGGGCGATTATCATCGCCCCGGCTGCCGCGAAGATTTCGTTGTTGCCAGTCTGATCGGTGTGATAGTGGGTATTGAAGAGTGTCCGTACCTGCGATGTGCCAGCCTGATCTTTGAGCGCGGCCTGCAACTGCTCGCCGGATTTCGAAGCGCCGCTATCAACCAGCACCAGCCCCTCGCCGGCAGAGAAAGCCACCACATTCGCGCCGCCTGCATCCAGCACTACCATCTTGTCCGTCAGACGGCGAGCCTGTTGCCCGAAAATTCGCGGCGCCCCCCAGAAGCTGAGCGCCCCTGCGACAGAACTCTTCAATAGATCCCGGCGATTCATGTTAAACACCCGCAATAGTCCCCGTGCTGTCGCCGAACTTGTCGCGTTCCAATCCTACCTTCTGCAATAACGTCAGATGAAGATTCGCGATAGGGGTGCGTTCCGGAAGCAGCAGATGCTGGCCCAGCAGCTTCATCTTGCCTGCCCCGCCGCCCACCAGAATATTCGGCTCCGGGTAATTGTTGTGCAGGTCGCTGTTGCTCATGTTTGAGCCGTACATGAAAACGGAATGGTCCAGCAAACTTCCCTGCCCGTCGGGCGTTTCCGCCATCTTCTTCACAAATTCCGCGAATTTCTCTACGTGCCAGGTCTGGATCTTGATCAGCTTGTTAATTCTGTCCAGATCGTTGGCATGGTGGGATACCGGATGGAACGAATCGGGAACGCCGATGTGATTGTAAGTTCGGTTGGTGCCTTCGGCGACCATGATGTATGAGGCAACCCGGGTGAGATTGGCCTGAAACGCGAGCGCCAGCAAGTCGAACATTAGCTTTACCTGTTCGTCGAACTTGTCCAGCGCACCCACCGGAGCATCGGGAATCTTCAAGCCCGAAAGACCTTTGGAGTTGGCCATTTGGGTGCGGCGCTCGATCTCGCGAACGCTGTCCAGGTAGCCATCGAGTGCGGCGCGGTCAGTGCTCCCCAGCTCGCCCTGGAGCTTCTTCGTACGGTCCATGATCAGGTCCAGCAAACTGCTGGTTTGATGACCGATTGCCGCGCGCTCCCCCGGTGTGTCGCCCTCTCCGAAGAGTTCCAAAAAGACTTTGCGCGGATTGTACTCCATCGGCAGTGGCGAGTCCGCGTCCCGGAAAGACAGCGTGGTGTACGATCCGCCGCCGCCCGCAGCCGTTTGCACGGTGGTCTCGGAGGCCAGTTCCAGGGAAGGCAGCGGCGTGTCCTGGCCGATGAATTTAGCGATCACCTGATCCAGAGTGGTGGCCATGTGCGCCTTGGGGCCGCCGGTATCGGGACGCGTGGCGCTGAGCCAAGTGGCGGGATTGAATGTATGAACCGAACCGGCGCTAGCTGCGTTTTCCAGGTTGCCGAAAGACGTGACGTACTTCTTGTACGGCTCGAGCGAAGCCAGGATCGGGCTGAGCTTGAAATCGGCGCCGGAGCCGCTGGGCGTCCACTTATCCATGGCAGGGCCATGCGAGGTGTTGTACATGATGGCGCCGTGGGGAAGATAGAAGAAGGCTGCCCGCATCTTGGGAGCAGCGGCCGTTTGCGCCAGCGCCGTGGCGGCGGGAACCATGGCTTCGAGAAACGGCAGCGCCAACTTCACTCCGGCAGCCTTTAATACCGTTCTGCGGGCAATATGTTTTTTAGTGATGAACATGTGATCTCCTAACGCCGCCCTTATCGGGCCGCCGCCAACTTCACTCCGCCTTCTTTCGGAGCAGCCGGGCCCTGCCTGCGGAACGCATCCGTGTGGACGATTCCCAAAACAATGGAAGAGAATTTGTAGTTATCTTTTGCTGCTCCGCGAACCACCGCGCGAACTTGCGGCATGTCGAAGTATTCCAGCTGCCTGTTC
>DATHNM010000503.1:0-5040 GCA_035486095.1 Bryobacteraceae bacterium | reverse complement strand
GAGGCGGTCTACGGCCTGCCGGAATTCTGCCGCCAGCCCATCCGGTCCGCGCGCCTGATCGCCAACCCGGGCTGTTATCCCACGGCTGCGAATCTCGCCATTCAGCCCTTGATCGCAAGCGGGGTGGCAGATCGTACCGCTGGAATTGTCTGCGATGCCAAGTCCGGTGTGAGCGGCGCCGGGCGCAAGCCAAGCCTCAAAACCAGCTTTTGCGAGGTCACTGACAACTTCTCCGTTTATTCGGTGCTGGATCACCGGCACGTCGCTGAAGTCCTGATGGTCTCCGGTCTCGAAGAACCGGAGTTGAGCTTCACCGCCCAGTTGCTACCCATCGAACGGGGAATCCTGGAAACCATCTATCTGCGCACGCGCGATATCAAGTCGGCGGACGAACTGCTCGATATCTATCTTCGCCATTACCAGGCCGAAAAATTCGTGCGGCTCTATCCGCCCGGCAGCCTGCCCGATCTGGCGGGCGTGAATCGCACCAACTTCTGCGATATCGGATTCAAGTTCGATGCCGCCACCGGCCGCGCCGTTATCATCAGCGCTATCGACAATCTGGTGAAGGGCGCCGCCGGACAAGCCATCCAGAACATGAACCTGATGCTGGGCTGCGAGGAAACGGCCGGCCTGATATGAGGAAAGCGTGAAGATTCTCATCAAGCTGGGCGGCACGTTGCTGGACGAAGCGGAATCGCGCCATCGACTGGCGGCCGAGATTTCCGCAGCAGCGAAGGAAGGCCTGGAAGCCGTGGTGGTTCACGGCGGCGGTAAGCAGATGACGCGTTATCTGGCCGCCCACGGCGTTGAGAGCCGCTTCGTGAATGGTCTGCGCGTAACCACGCCAGAGGTGCTGGACGCCGTCCTAAAGGTCCTGGCCGGCACGGTAAATCAGGAACTGGTGGCAGCGTTCATCGCGCGCGGCGCGCAGGCAGTGGGACTGAGCGGTATGGACGCGCTGCTCACCGAGGCGCAGCAGATGAGCCAGGAACTGGGCTGGGTGGGCAAGCCGGTGCGCTCCGATGGCCGTCTGTTGCACGCCTTGCTGGGCGCCGGATACGTTCCCGTCATCGCTTGCCTGGCCGGCAATCGCCAAGGCCAGTTCTTCAACGTCAATGCGGATCAGATGGCGGTGTCAGTGGCCGGCGCTTTAGGGGCCGATAAACTTCTATTCTTAACCGACGTGGACGGCGTGCGGGGCGAGAATAATGTTATCTATTCCACGTTAAATCCGAATCAATGCAAACAACTCATCCACGCGGGCATCGCCACCGGCGGCATGCAAGCCAAGCTTGAATCGGCCGTCCAGGCGCTCGAAACGGGAACCGCCGAGGTGATCATCGCTCCTGGCTCCACTCCTGGCGTTGTCGGGAAACTACTGGCGGGTGAACCCATCGGCACGAGGTTGGTCACTCTGACTGAAGCTCCCTTTGCGGAGGCGCCCCATGTCTAGCTTCATCGCCGACGCGCAGGTACTAGCCGGTTCGGAACCAAGCGTATTGGGGACGAATATTACAATTCGTAAATCAATGATGCGCGACATTCCCGCGCTTCTCAATTTGATCAACTCTTATGCGGCACAAGGCATCATGTTGCCCCGAACAGAATTTGAAATTTCGGAAAACATTCGTGATTTCACTGTTGTGTATGCGGGCTCACGCCTAATAGGGTGCGGCGCTTTGCACTTCTATACGCCCACTTCGGGGGAAATAAGGTCTTTGGCGGTAGCCCCGGATGTAAAGAAGCAGGGCGTAGGGGTTTTCCTGATAGAAGCTTTGGAGAAGGAAGCCGTTCACAACGGTCTGCATGCGATATTCGCATTCACTTATGTAGCTGAGTTTTTTCGAAAATTAGGATTCCAGGAAGTGGATCGCGGGCTGCTGCCCCTCAAGGTTTGGAAGGATTGCCTGTCCTGCCCCAAGTTCCAGTGTTGTGATGAAATCGCTGTATTGAAAGCCCTTAGAGACGATACAATTTCCGCTTTATCCCTGAACTCCAGCCAGGAACTAGTCCAGCTTCCGCACCCCAAGCGCGCTTGAATCGTCTGTTTACTCACACCTTTCTTTCATATTTAGAGCTGCATTGAGATTTTTTCCTCGCTTTCTTACTACGGCTGTGTATAATTTGTAAACATACTTAGATAGGGACTCCGGGAGGGATCATCGGTCTATGAAAGCTCAGACCATTGACGTCAAACAGTCAACCGGAAGGATACTTTGCTGCACCATTTTTCGGGCCGGTGGCAAGAAATTGCTCGCCAAGGGCCACGTGATCAGCGAAGAAGACGCTCGTATGCTGGAGACCGAAGGAATGAATGAGGTCTGGGTAACCGAGCTCGAAGAAGGCGAAGTTGGCGAGGACGACGCTGTTATGCAGGTCGCGAGCGAAATCGGCTGTGGAGCGCTCGAAATCCGTCTTGCCGCTGGAGGGAGAGCGAATTTATTCACTACCGAACCATGCTGCGTCCTGGTGGACGATGAGCTCTTAAAGCAGATCAATTGCACGGCCAGCATGGCCATCGCCACGTCTCTCAATTTCTCTTATGCGCGCTCCGGGCAACGAGTGGCTACTGTCAAGAGCACTCCGTTCGCGGTTGCCAAACCGGAACTGGATACTATGATCTCGATCGTAAAAGAAAGAGGCCCGATCCTGCAGGCCAGACCCATCCGGACGCCGGGCATCGCTATTCTGTACAGCGACCCGGTGAACGGCGAGCGGGCCAGGCAGTTGTTTGAAAATATCATGCGCCAGCGTTTGGATCGCATAGGGGTCGGCGCCAGTTTCGTCCTCTCGTCAGTGGAAGAGGAAAACGCGGTGGCACGCTCACTGCAGCATCTGCTGCGCGCCAAACCAACTGTTGTGCTGATCGCGTCCACCACCGCCCCCGCGGGTCCGGACGACGTGATCGGCCGCGCCATGCTTCGAGCTGGGTGTCATATCGAGCGTTTCCTGGCTCCCGTGGAGCCTGGCAACCTTTTCCTGCTGGGCTACAAAGACGATATTCCAATCGTTTCGGCGCCTGGTTGCTTCCGTTCCGCAAAACCCAACGTCGTGGATCTGATGCTGCCTCCGATGCTGGCGCGCTACCGAGTTTCAGGTTGGGAAGTGGCCTGTCTGGGCCATGGCGGCTTGCTCGGCTGAGTATTTCATTGTGCTCCTCCAGCCGGACGCTCCCGCGCCCGGCTTTTCTTGACCCACCCTGCTAAACTCCAAACGTACCGCTTGCCTGTAACGCAGCAGTATTCGCCTTGCATGCCAGAATTCGCCACGATACTTGGAACAGCCGTTGGCACGGCCGCCGTTTCCGCGGGCGCACTGGCATACGCGGTCCGCGTCCCTTCTTGCTCCTGGCTTGCACCTTCGGTCTCTCAAGGTGCCGGCGCCCGTCCGGCGATTGCCATCACCTTCGACGACGGGCCCAGCGAATCCACCCCTGAATTGCTTGAAATCCTGGCACGTTACGGCGCGCCCGCCACCTTCTTTCAGTGCGGCGTAAATGTCCGCCGGTTGCCCCAGGTGGCCCGCGAAGTGGCCGGCGCGGGCCACGAAATCGGCAACCACACTGACTCGCATGCCTTGCTCGCGCTCAAATCGCCTGACTTTATTTATCGGGAATTGGCCGCCGCGCAGGAAACGATCGAAAAAGCCACCGGCCGCCTGCCGCAATGTTTCCGGGCGCCTTATGGTGCCCGCTGGTTCGGTCTGCGCGCCGCTCAGCAGCGCCTGAAGCTCACCGGAGTGATGTGGAGCACCATTGCGCTAGACTGGAAACGGCAGACGCCCGCTGTCGTCTCCCGCCTTCTGAATGGCGCGGCCCGGGGCGCGATTCTCTGCTTGCACGATGGCCGGGTCTTGCAGCACCGGCCCGACATCGGAGTCACGATCCAGGCCGTTCGCGAGCTTTTGCCGAGATTGACGGAACAAGGTTTCCATTTCGAAAAGGTGACGGATATCTTATGTCCCACGAAGAACTGACGGCCCGAGTAAGAGCCCTCATTGCCGCAACCCAGCACGTTCCGCAAGAGAAGATCACCGCCGACAGCACTTTCCAGGAGCTGGGCATCGATTCGCTGGATGGCATCAATATCCTGTTCGCGGTGGAAAGCGAATTCAATATAAATATTCCGGACGAGGCGGCGCAAAATCTGCGGTCGGTTCGAGATGTGATCGACGGCATAGCCAAGCTGCTGGACGGAGCACAAGGGAATAAAGCCGCGGTCAGCGCGTAACATGCCCCGCGTGGCTGTGACCGGCCTGGGAGTCATCTCCGCCATCGGCCACAACAGCGCTGAATTCTGGCAGTCACTGAGCCAGGGGCACCCCGGCATCGGGCCGCTGCAGGCGGTGGATTCCGGGCTGCTCCGTTTCCCGAACGGCGCCGAGGTTCGAAACTACTCGCCCGCGCAATATTTCGACGAGAAAGACCTAGGCCTGCTGGATCGCTTTGCCCAGTTCGGCGTGATTGCGGCGCGCGAAGCCATCGCGGCCGCCGGCGTGGAATGGACCCAGGACCTGCGCGAATCCAGCGCCATCGTCACTGGCTCCTGCGTGGGGGGCCAAACTACAGAGGACGAGGGCTTCGTCAATCTCTATCGCAACAACATTCCGCGCGTAAACCCGTTCACTATTCCGCGCACCATGGAAAACGCTGCCGCCAGCCGAATCTCGCTCGAAACCGGCGTGGTGGGCCCCACCTTCACCATATCTACCGCCTGCTCCTCGTCGAGTCACGCCATTGGACAGGCTTTTTGGATGGTGCGGAGCGGAGCGGCAGCCCTGGCGATCACCGGCGGAAGCGAAGCCGTCTTCAGTCTGGGCTTCCTGAAGGCTTGGGAAGCCATGCGCGTGGTTTCACCCGACACTTGCCGCCCCTTTTCAAAAGACCGGCGCGGCCTGATTCTGGGCGAGGGCGCCGCCATGCTGGTGCTTGAGCCGCTCAATGCCGCGCTCGCCCGGGGTGCGCCGATTCTCGGTGAGATTGTCGGCTTCGGCATGTCTTCAGACGCGTTTCACATCACCCAGCCGTCTCCCGATGGA
>DATHNM010000502.1:0-22149 GCA_035486095.1 Bryobacteraceae bacterium | reverse complement strand
CGAAGACCCCAAAGTGTTTACCAAGCCTTGGACGGTGGAACTACACTTGAAGCCCATGGTCGATACAGAGATGATCGAGTACATGTGCCAGGACAACAACAAGGATGTTCAACACTTTGTTCGATAGGTGGTTAACGCCGCATCCCGTACTCCAGCGTGAAGTAGGCTGGGTGGAAATCTGCCATCGGCCCGCGCAGCTTCGCCAACTCCTCTTCCATGCCATGGACTTCCAGACGCGTGAGTTCAGAGATTTTCAGCGCCGCATCCAATAGAGGGCCTACGTTGGCAAGATGCGCGAGCGCGGCCTCTGCGCCGTCATATCCTTCCCGGCAATACACTTCGTTTCCATTGAAGCTGAAGCCGTAGTACAGGCACTTCGGCTCCTTGGCGGTGGCTGATACGAACTGCTCACAGAGTTGCTTGAAAGTATCTAGTTTCCCGTCCGCCACTTTAAAGTAGGGGTGGATAGAAACGTTTCGATCTTGGGTTGCCATGGATCGATTCTACATGAGCCGCCGCAGCCTACTCGAGCTCCAGTAGATATAGAATACGTTGGACGGCTGCCTTTTTATCGGGCATCCAGCCGGACAAGGAGAATCAGTGTTCAAACAACTTGCCGTAGTGCTAAGCTGCCTTGCGCTCCAATGTGCGAGTGCCGCGGCGCAGGATCCAAAGACCGTGATTGCCAATGCACAAAAGGCATTGGGGGATGTGAAATCCATCACGTACTCCGGATCGGCGAAGGATGTGGCATTCCAACAGTGCGGAGCCAACGCCGCTGACATGACCTGCCGGGGGACGCACGATCCAATGCGGCCGATAGACGATTATGTGCGGGTGATCGACCTCAGCGCCCCTGCATCCCGGCACACCGGAACCACCCACAACATTGGCGCAGGCGGCTCAACCACGGTGACGGCTGGAACCTTTTTTCAGCAGGTGACGCCCGAGCAGGCCGACGTCTCGAAGCCCTGGGCCACCTCCCTGGAGTTTTACATTACGCCCTGGGGTTTCCTGAAAGGCGCCGCTGAAAATAATGCCACGGCGAGCCATCGCAAGCTGGAGGGCAAGAGCTACACGGTCTTAACCTGGAGTCCGGCGGTCAAGGCGCCTTCGGGCAAGAGCTACGTCGTCAACGGCTATGTGGACGACAAGAACATGGTCGACCGTGTGGAGACCTGGCTTGGTGAAAACATCATGGGCGACATGCACATTGTGGCGACTTATTCCGGATGGAAGGACTTCGCCGGCGTCATGGCTCCCTCGAAAATCGTGCAGACGCGCGGCGGTTGGCCCTTCTTTGAAGTGAATGTGACCGCGGCGAAGGCGAATCCCTCCGATCTCGCGACGCTGGCTCCAGCACCGGCCGGGCGTCCCGGCGGCCCAGGCGGCGGAGGACCGCCGAATCCAGCGCCCATGAATGTTACATCGGAAAAGCTTGGCGACGGCCTCTACCGGCTCACCACCGGGGCCGGCAGCTACGATTCGGTGATCGTCGAGTTCAAGGACTATATCATGATGCTGGAGGCCGGCCAATCCGAGGCGCGCGCCCTGGCGTACGTTGCCGAAACCAAAAAGCTGATTCCGAACAAACCGATCCGGTACGTCATGAACACGCATCCCCATTCCGATCACACCGGGGGGCTGCCCGTGTTAGTGGCCGAAGGCGCAACCATCATCACGCAGAAGAACAATGAGGAGTTCCTCGACAAGTCGCTCAACAATCCTAGGACACTGATGAACGATACTCTTGCCAAGAATCCGAGGAAAGCGAAATTTGAAACTGTCGCTGAGAAGAAGGTCTACTCCGATGGCACCCGAACCGTTGAGATGTACCACATATTTCCGGCGCCTCACTCCAATGGCCTGATCATCGCGTACATTCCCAAGGAAAAGGTCATTTTCCAGGGCGACTTCTCGGTGAACCCTGGAGAACCGGCCAACGATCACGTGAAAGCTCTGGTGCCGGTTCTCGAAAGGCTCAACCTGGACTTTGATCGGTACATCAATGTGCACGCCTCGGCTGCTCCCCAGACCAAGGCGGACGTTTGGAAAGCCATGGGGAAATAGGCCGGAATCTCAGGGTGCGTAATGCGTGAAGACAAGGTCGCTAGCCTTGGCTTGGTTGTGGCAGGGGAAGCAGGATTTCATTGACGCCGGGGCGGCGGGTTTGCCGTCCACGAAGGTAGCGAACCCCCAGCCGCCCGTCGCGGCGTACTTGGTGGAGTCTTTGACCATAAATTGAATGTTCGAAGGGGCGCCCGGGACGAACGATTGGGCCTGTCCAAAGACTTTGTTGTTTTCCGCGGACGGGACGTGACCGTAGTGCAGAGCGCCAATGATGGTGCCGTCCGGGAATGGAAGCTTCCCCTCACGGTAGGCCTTGATCGCGACATCGTTGCCCAAAATGGCACCAATGCTGTTGAGGTTGCCTGCTTCGTGAGAGACGGAGATCAACCTCCAATCCCGGTATCCAGGTGGAATGGTTGTTACGAAGATCGGGGTGGCCGAGTCAGCGGCGTGTAGAGATGAGGGCGCCGTAAACGCGACAATACCTGCCAGTATTCCGACGGCAACCAGCAGCAGAGTAATCCTTTTCATGGTGGTTTCTCCTTGGAATCACCTTAACGGCGACCAGTTGGTGCAAGTAAACCTCCACGGGTCAGATTTTTCCTTCTCGTTGACAAAGAACCTGTTATCAAATCCAAGGTGCAGCTGCGGCTATCAAATTGTCGAGGCACGGTCTTGAAGCTGCGCGCCATGTCCGCCCGCCGTCGTCACTCCATGGCGAAACAGCGTCAGGGCGCTAGTTCGAGATCCCACAGGCGCCATCCGGCCATAGGTGTCAAATTCCCCTGATTCGCGGTGCCAAGATAAAGATCTTTGCCATCCGGCGAAACCTCCATGGTGCGAAAGCCGGTATTGAGGAAATCCCCGAGGCCGTTGATGTTCTCGGCCATCGCCGGACTCGGCGTGGAATGGAAGCGCCAAAGGTCGGCGCCCCAGTCAGACCTTGGTTGGATAGCCCCGGGCGCGGGTGGCGGTGAGCCGTCCACGGCCTGCAGATAGCTCCAATCCATGGTCCCGAAGAATACATGGTTTTGAAACACGGTGGCCGACCAGGTGTGGCAGTTGTAAATGTTGCCGAAACCGGATGGGCCATAGAGCGGGGTGAATCCAGTGGGCGTTGAGACGAACGTGCTCGTACTCGAATCGTACTTCGGCAAAGCGGACTCGCCATAGAGGAGCTGCGCGGTAGGTGTGGTGGTCGGATTCTGAATCGCCCAGATCGAAATGGCGCGATAAGTATTCTGAAATACCTCGGTGTATTTTTGCTTCGAGGGTGTACCGTAAACCTTCTCCCAGGCAATCAATCCACCTTTCACCAGATTCATGGTCCCGAAATATAAGGTGCCATTCAAATACGCGATGGCGCCTCCGGCGTAAGCGGTGGCCGTTATCGGATCCGGCTCGTACTGGGAAGGTTGCCAGACCAGCGTCCAATTGGTCGCATCGCTGGTAGTCAATCCCTTCACGGCGTCCATAACCGGGCTAAGGTAGATGCCTGCTCCGTGTGGATTGGGCCAAGCCGATACCGCAATCTGGTCTGAATTGTCACCAAATGCGGTCAGGTAAGCCGCCTCTCCGGGCAAGTGGGCCACTATCTCAAAGCCGCAGGTTGCGCTGGTGGTATCAAACGGCTGTTGCGGCGTCCCGTTCCAGCGAATTACCGAACCGCCGCCGGTCTTGTTGCCCACTCCTGCGTAGAGGACGTTATTGATTCGTTTCCATTGCCGGATGTTGTTGAACGACGATGCTTGGCATGACCCTAAATATTGTTGCGTCGACGAACTCCACGCGAAAATATTCACGCCCTTGGCCCCCAGCGCCGGGCCTGCGATAAATACCGTATCCTCAATCGCACCGGCTGAACGCATGCCCAACGTGCGTGCGAAGTTGCTGTCGACGGGCGTTACGTCGGTCAGAGTGCTTGTGCCGGTGTCGTAGACGTACGCTTTCGGGGGGCGCCAATCGCCGAAGTTTGGCGGTAAATTGTGGGTGATACCGTATTGGCTCTCACCGTATTCGCAGACCCAGGTTGGTGTTTGCACCGGCGTCGGATTCTGCTCCGACCCCGGCGTCAGGCAAAGCACGTTGGCTGCAGTGCCGAACCATACTTTTGTCCCCGATTCGGTGAGCCCCCAAACGTAGGCCTGGTTGGTTTTTGGAACTGAGCCGCTGGGGCAGACCCCTGGGCTCAGCATGGCCGGATAAGGTTGTCCGATACCTGCAAAGCACTCATCGGGTGCTGCCTGCGCCAAGAGCTGGCGCGTGAGTATCGGGTTCGGCTGGTTCTGTGCGATGCCCGCGGAGGTGAAGCACAATGCGAGCACGATGCTGATTGTTACAGGCACGATGGTGATTGTTACAGGCACGGTGGTGATTGTTACAGGCGCGCTGGTGATTGTTACAGGATGGATAACGACAGGGCTGGTTTTCATAATTCCCTTCCCAACATCTAAATCGCAGATCCATCCAAAAAAGTCAATGTGTCACTCGGAATCGCCGGGTTGCTTCGTTGCAGGACAGTGCCCTAACACGCTCGAAAATCGGCGGCGTGATCGGTGGCCCAGTCGAGGAACGTTCGTGCCGGCGCTCCCGTGATCTCCGCGACGGTGGATGTAACGAAGGCAGGCTGGCCGGCCGCGGCAGACCAGGCGTCGAGCAACATCTTCACCACCGACGCAGGCATGATCGTGAGCAATTCACGGTGCGCGTGGTCCGGCGAGATCTCTTCGACACGCAACGAGCGGCCGATGGCGCGGCCAATTGTGGTCACTTGCTCGAATTGGCTCAGGGATTGCGGCCCAGTGAGAACATATTCCGCTCCTGAATGTCCGTCCTCACACAACGCGCGGACCGCGACTGCGGCGATGTCATGCTCGTCGATCGGGGCCGTGGGAACGCTCAGATACGGCCACCGGACAACATCGCCGGCGCGAATTTGCGGCGCCCACCAGCGCAGGGCATTTGCGGCGAACATGCCTGGCCGCAGGAACGTCCAGTCAAGTCCCGAAGTTTCAATCCGCCGTTCGATTTGCTCAGCCAGCGCTCTGGCCGGGTTGGGCTGTTGGAAGAAAGGGTGTGGCGTCTTGAGGGGCGCGGAGAGGAATACGATGCGCCGTGCATGCTTCGCAATTCGTTCCAGAGCGGGAACGATAGCTTCCGGCGGGGCGGTCCACACCAGGAACACTCTATCGATGCTATCCAGGCAAGCATCAAGGCTATCGGGACGAGTGAGATCTCCACGCGCCACCTCAACTCCCGGCGGCAAACGAGCCGCATCCGGGTTGCGAGTCAGGGCGCGGACTTGCTGCTCGCTGGCCGCTAATTGCGAGACAACCTGGCCCCCAACATTTCCAGTGGCGCCAATCACCAGAATGCGACTCATGCTGGACATCCTAACCCAGAGTTACAATCGCGGCATGTCAAGAAAAGTCATCCTGGGATTCGGCATCAGCATCGACGGTTACATTGCGCGGCGCAACGGTGCCATGGACTTTCTGGCCATTGATGAGGAAGGTGAAGCGGTGATGGCGGACTTCTTCGCCCAAATCGATACCACCATCATGGGCCGCAAGACCGCGGCAGGCTGGGTGAAAATGCGCAAGAGCGGCGAGATCCCCGACACGCCGGGTATGTCCAGCTACGTAATTTCCCGGCGATGGAAGCCGGGTAAACGCGATGGCTTCGAAGTGGTGGGTGGATCTCTGACAACCTTTGTCAGAAAGCTGAAACGCCGTCCGGGAAAAAAGATCTATCTGGGCGGCGGGGGCGAATTGGCCCGCAGCTTCCTGCAAGAGGATCTGGTGGACGAACTCTTCATCGGCCTTGGTCCCACATTATTAGGCGATGGCATCCCCGGTTTCCCGGGCAAGTTCCCGCAGCGCGACTTCAAGCTGACCGAATGCAAGTCCTACTCGGATGGGTCTGTCGGGCTGCGCTATGAACGTTTGCGGACTAAAATAGGTCGGTAACGGGATGCGTGCCGATCTTGGATTCAAGCCATACGGTGAAGGGCCAGTGCGTACCATCGTGCTGCACGACTGGTTTTGCGACCATACCAATTGGGACGCGACGATCCCATATCTCACCCCGGATCAATTCTCTTACGTCTTCGCCGATCTGCGCGGCTATGGGGACTCACGGCATCTTTCGGGCGACTACACGCTGGAGGAGGCCGCGGGCGACGTCATCGGCCTGGCCGATCGCTTAGGTTGGAAAACTTTCTCGCTCATCGGCCATTCCATGAGTGGACTCGTCGTACAGCGCATTCCCCAATTGGTCGAGGAACGTGTCTCGCGAGTCGTAGCCATCACACCAGTCCCGCCCGGAGGAGTTGGTCTGGATCAGGCGACGGTCGAAATGTTCCAGGCGATTGCACTCGGAGAGGACCAGCAAAGACTATCGACCGTCGGCTCCATGTGGGGCGATCGATTATCAGCCTCCTGGACCAAGTACAAACTGCGGCGGTGGCGAGAGACCGCGGAGCCCCACGCCGCAGCCAAGTACGTGGAGATGTGGGGTCGTGAAAACATCTCAGAAGGCGCACGCGGCGTCAAGACCCCGATGTTGATTGTCGCGGCCGACCGCGATGCACCGCCGTTTCAGGCTGGCGCGCTGAACGCGTCGACATTGCCCTTCTACCCCAACGGGCGCCTGGTCTCGCTCAGCGAGTGTGGCCATTATCCAATGCAAGAGCAGCCGCCACTCCTGGCTACACTAATCGAACGTTTCTTGAGCGAATAACGTAAAGAGTCCGCTACCGCTCTTCACGCACGCCTGCCACGGTATGCTAATGGCTTGCTAGGCATCGATCCCAAAGCCGCGCGCATTGCATGGACCATATTTCTGGTGGCATTGCTTGTGGCCACCGCGTATGCCATCCGTGAAACGCTTGCGGTATTCGTAATCGCGCTGCTATTCGCCTATCTGCTGATGCCGCTGGTTGGCTTCGTGGAGCGCGTCACCCCGCACCAGGTTTCGCCGCGCATCGCACTGGCCATCGTCTATCTTGCCTTGGTGGGCGTGATTGTTTCCCTGGCGCTGACGCTGGGCTCGCGCCTGGCCGACGACGCCAATACGCTGGCCATGCGACTGCCGGATTTAGTACGAAATCCAGAGTGGATGCAGAAGTTCCCCCTGCCATCCTGGCTGGAACCGGCGCGTGCCAGCATGATTCAGAAAATCGAAGCGGAATTGAGCAGCGGAGGAGAGCAGCTCCTGCCCTACATTCGAGGATTTAGCGGGCAACTCGTCTCGGGCGCCCGGTACTTGCTCTACCTGATTCTCATCCCCATTCTCTCGTTCTTTTTCTTGAAGGACGGAGGCGCCATCCGGGATGAATTCGTGGCGGCTTTGGTGGAGGAACACCGCCGTCCGGTGGTGGATAACATTCTCGAAGACATCAATCTTCTGCTGGGCGAATATATCCGGGCCCTGGTGTTGTTATCGGTGTCCAGTTTCACCGCGCACAGCATCTTTCTTGCTGCTAGCGGCGCGCCTTACGCAGTGCTGCTGGCGGGCGTGGCCGCGATCGGTGAGTTCATCCCGGTGGTGGGTCCGGCGGCCGCGGGCCTGATCATCGTGATGGTCACCGGTCTGAGCGGCTACAGTCACGTCCTGCTATACCTGCTCTTCTGGCTGCTTTACCGGATGGTGCAAGATTATGTCTTGTCGCCCTATCTGATGAGCAAGGGCGTGCAATTGAATCCCATGCTGGTGCTGTTCGGCGTACTGGCGGGCGATCAGATTGCGGGCGTGCTGGGCATGTTCCTGTCTGTGCCGCTGCTGGCCATTCTACGCGTCATCTTTGTGCGGCTGCGGCGCGTGCGCGGAATGGATCTGGTTTCTCCGCGAGGCGAACACTGATGCGCCTGCGCTGGTTCCTGTTCTGCGCATTTTCGCTTGCCGCGCCGCTGGCCGCCCACATGGTGAGCATGAGCACGGGCGATCTGAAAGTGGATGGCGCCCACGCCAGCTATGAATTGCGCATGCCGATGTATGAAGTGGCCCACGTGCACGCTCCGGAGCACACATTGCTGGATCATGTGCGCTTTCAAAGCGGAGGCGCCTGGGGCAAGGTGTCCGCTCAGACGTGCCGGCAAGAGCAGGACACTTACATTTGCACGGCTGAATATGAATTTCCTGTACCGGTCGACATCGTACGAGCGGAGTGTACTCTCGCCTCCGTAACGGTTCCCAATCACGTGCACCTGTTGCGAGCCTACCGCGGCGACAAAACAGATCAGGCGGTGTTCGATCTTTCCTACACCCAAGCCGAACTTCGCTTCCGCCCGCCCACCGCCTTTGAAACAGCCACGCGCGAGATTTCCGCGGGATTCATGCGTGCGGCCGGCGGCCTGGCCCCGCTTCTGTTTCTGTTGAGCCTCGTATTGGCTGCTCGCAGCCGCCGCGAGCTGCTGGCCCTCACCGCTTCCTTCGTGGCCGCCGAAGCGCTGGCTTGTGCCCTGGCGCCGCGCATCGCGCTTGCCCTGTCGCCGCGCTTCATCGAAGCCGCCGCCGCGCTCACCATTGCTTATCTGGCATTCGAAATCGTTCTGCTTCCCCAATCCACCATGCGCTGGCTGGTGGTGGCCGTGTTGGGCCTGTTTCACGGCGCTTACTTCGCCGCGTTTCTTACCGAAAGCGGATTTCACATCGCAACATTTCTGACGGGTGTGGTGGTCTGCGAGCTGCTTCTCATCGCCTTATTCGCCTTCTTTCTTCGCCGGCTGGTGCGTCTCTCTTTCTTGCGCCGCGCGGTCCCGGTGGCGGCTTCGGTGCTGCTCGCCGTAGGCGTAGCGTGGTTTCTTCTGCGGCTTCGGGCCTGAGATTATGCAGGCCTGCGCAATTTCGATCGGCAGCTCGTAATGGCTAGCGCGCCGAACTCAATACCAGCGCATTGAAAAACATCTTGAAGGCCTGATAACTTTGCGCACGGTATTGCGGACGCATCCCGAACAACACCGCGCGGCCTTGTCCCAGCGGCGTTTCCACCAGCGCAGCGCGGCCTTCCAGAAACGATTCGCCCAGCAACCATCCCGACGCCAGCACATGATCGTCCACGTAGCGCGCAACCACCCGGTCTTTGCTGCCCGCCGCAACCTCCCATGCCGGACTGTCTTCGCTCCATATCGCGATGTTTTCCGGCAGGCCGTAGGTAAGCGGATCGTGCGTGTCCAGCGTCACGTTGAGCAACGAACCGGGCGAATAGAACTCGCGATTCGAAACCCCGGCCAGGACATTTCTCGGATCCAGATGCAAGTGTTCGACGGCATAGTTGGCCGAATGATTCAGGAAGACCAGAGTGCCGCCCTGTTCGGCGAACGTCTTCAGGTTGGACGCCGCCTTCTTACTCAACCCGCCGGTGTACTCCTGCGGCATGGTCCCACTTTCGAAGCCGCTAGCGATTTGAGCGGCCGGTTGGTCCGGAAATACGATCACATCGAAATGTTGCCGCAGGTTTCCCGCCTCCATCTCTGGGTTGAGCACATCCTGATAGGCGAAGCCAAAGTCTTCCAGCAGCCAGCGCGTCCAGCCTTCGTCGATTTCCGGCACATAACTTTTATAGAGCGCGATGCGCGGGCGCGCCAGTTCCACCGCCGGTCCCGCCTTGGGGCGCTGCGCGAAAAAATCGCCCGTGGCGGTATCGCGCCAGACGGTGGCCCCCGCGCTCCACATACGATTCACTTCGCGCCAGGATGCGGTGTCCGACGCCGCCAGTCCGCTCCCCGGGGGACGCGCCGTATTCAGTTCGAATTCGAACGCCTTGGTGGGCTTCGATGCCACCTTGAACGCCGCCTCCAGAGTGTCGGTTGCAACGCCCATCAGCAGAGGCAGCGTCTGCGCGGTTACGTCATAAGGCCGCTGCGGCGGACCGCCGGGATACGTTCGCAGATCGGGATAGTGCTGCCGCTCCAGCAGGGTCTTGGCGTAGCTGCTGGATGGCTGCTGCATGCGGATGAGGTAGCTGCCTTCGGGATAGCGCTTCCCGCCGGCGGCGAATGCGTCGTTTGCGCGCTCGATCTCCACGTCCCCGAAGCTCAGCAGTTCAAGCATCTTTCGCGCCGCGCCGGGGTCCGTCTGCTCGCGTGAAATCACGAACGCCTGGGGAGCTGTCCGCGTCACCGCCCGCTCACCCACTTCGTAGAAGTTGCGCAACAGATCCACGCGCCGCAGCGCGGCCTGGTACAGCAAGCTCTCAAAGGCGATCAATTGATAATCCACAATGTCGCCGATCCGCCAGGTTCCGCCCTCCCAAGGCTCCAGGTAGTTCCAGCTGCGTTCGCGCGGATTGTAGCCCAGGCCGGTGGTTTGAATTTGATCGGCCCGCACCGTCAGCGGGCTGGCCAGCGACGCACTGGCGGCTTCGCTCAAAATGCGGATGCCGCCGTGATACGCCATGTACTGGCGGGCCGGCGCCCAAAAATCATAAAGCGCGTTTGTCACTACGCCCTTTTTGCCCGCCGCCGTCAAATCCGCCGCCATGCCCAGCCCCAGGTAGTTGCCCTCTTGAGCTAACGTTGGGTCGACGTTGGGATCAATCGGGTTCAGCCAGGGCGGCACAAATAATCGCGAGGCGTAGGAACCTTGCTGATGCACGTCGTAAACGATCTGGGGATGCCAGGCATTTTGCAGCGCCACAGTAAGCCGCGTTTCAGGCTGCGTGAAAACATACCAGTCGCGATTGTTATCGTGCCCCAGATATTTCTGATACAGCTCGGGTGGCGACGTGCCTTCGTACGCGGTGCCCAAGGTCTTGCGATACCAGCGCGTCACGATATCCACTCCATCGGGGTTCTGCGACGGCACCAGCACGATAATCACGTTGTCCAGAATGGCGCGATATTTCGGCGTATTCTGTGTGAGCAGGTTGTATACGAATTGAATGGCCGAATGAGTGGACGCCACTTCAGTGGCATGTATGGAGCAGGTGATTAGCACCACCGTCTTGCCTTCGGCAATCAGCGCCGCCGCTTCGGCCGGCGTGGTGCGCCGCGGATCGGCCAGCCTGGCTTGTATTTCCCGGTAGCGATCCAGATTCTTCAGCGTTTCAGCCGAACTGATGGTGGCCGCGATGAACGGCCGCCCTTGCGCGGTCCTGCCCAGTTCTTCCAACCGCACCTTGTCGCTGGTCTGCGCCAGAGCCTGGAAATAGGAGACAACTTTATCCCAATCCAACAGCTCGCGGTCCACTCCCATGCGATGGCCGAAGTGGCTTTCGGGCGTGGGCACTTGAGCCCAGACGCTCAACGACATCAGCAACAGCGCTGCAACGCGGGATTTCATGCGAAGGGACTATTGTCAAGCTACACTGCCGAGGCCGCGCGCGTCCAGCAGATAGTGAGGTCCAGTTTTAGGCCGTTGACCGGAGCACTTCTTGAGCCACGTCCCGCAGGCGTTTGCGCGACTTCCGGCTCACCAGCCGCAGGTGCACATGGGCCTGCTCTTCCGACATTCCATAGCGGCTCTGCAAGATGGCTTTCGCGCGATTCGTCAGTTCGCGCTCCGCGATTTCCCGCTCCATTTCCTGAGTCAATTGCCCCAGCACGGTTCCTAATTGGCCCGGACGCAGCACGCTCTCGACATGCCGGACGATAATGTCGATCGCGTCGGCGGATGGGTCGCCGTTGGCCAGCAGGCCGCGCGCCCGATCGTCGATCTTCGAATCCGCCAGCTCGGTCTCCAACTCGCCGATGCGGGCCGCGTTCTGCGCGTAACTGGCCGGCACCAGCGACAGTCGCCACACCTCTGCCATCGCCGCGGCAACCCGTTCCAGAACCACGCGTGTCGCTGGTGATATAACGCCGTCGCGAAATATGAACGCCAGCATTCCGGTGACGGGCTCGCCGGATCGCAAAGGGAACCACTCCACCGTCAACCCGGCGTCCACCGATTCGGGAACCGAAAGGCCCCACGCATATTTCAGCTGGCGAACTTCGGTTTCGGGATCCAGTTGATAGAGCGCGTATCCGTCTGCTCCAGCCTCCTTGAGAGCGATGAGCGCCAGGGGCTGCAGACTTCGCGGAATCGCCGAATGCTCCGGGTCGGTTGTCATTAGTATATTAACTTGATATACTATAAGAGAATTCCAAGCACTCGTCAAGTGGTATGTTTACCTAGAAATCCAGCCAGCCGTTCACTATTCTATATCTTGGTACTATACTGCTGCTGCGCGTTGGCCTCCAACGAGTTCCGGATGGGGCCTTTACCACAGACTTTGCGCGGTACCACGTAAGACTGCCATGGCGGCGTTCCGGCGTTGCGAGAAAGCTGTTCATTATCAACGACTTTGGTTTGGGCTTCATCGTGCTCCTTGCTAGGGCCAGGAGACACCACATGCCCCTCAACGTCAACCGCCGGGAACAAGACGGAATTTCGATTCTCGAACTCGACGGTCGTCTCGTGTTTGGCCCTGAGGACATCCTTTTGAACGACGAGATCCGGCATGCTATTGCCGCGCGCAGGGTGCGCCTGGTGGTCGATCTGGGCGACGTGGATAAGATCGATAGCGCCGGGCTAGGTACGTTGCTGTACGCTCGCGCCGAATTGCGCAGAGCGGGCGGCGGCCTGGCGCTGGCCAATCTACGCCCGGCTCATCTGAAAACCTTGCGGGTGGCAAAACTGGAAACGGTATTCGGGGTTTTCGGCGGCCAGCAGGACGCCATCAACAGCTTCTTTCCCGAGCGCAAAATGCCGCACTACGATCTGCTGGAATTGGTGACAGCCGTTCGCCAGGCTCGCCAGCATAACGAACGGACGCGAGTTTCCTAGAAGTCAGCTTATTTTGCCGAGTATCCCGGCTTCCTTCTTCGGCAACCGGTCCAGCATGTCCGGGCTGATTCCGAAATTGCTGGTCAGCAGCGAATTCGGATTTCCCCCCAGCCAATTGGAGAGCGAAATTTCCTGATATAGACCGCTATTGAACAGGATCAGGATTTGCGTGGGGTCGTTGCCCACGTGCTCTATGAAATGGCCGTAGCCCTGCTTGATGAAGGCCACGTGTCCAGGCCCGAACTCCTCGGTCTTCACGCGCCCATGCGAACCGAAAATGGTGACTCGCCCGCGGCCCTTGACGTAAAATTGCCACTCGTCGGCGTGCGGATGCCAGTGCAATTCCCTCAGCGCCCCCGGCTTCAGATCCATTCGCACCGCGGTCAGCGTAGTCTGAATGGGAAATTCATTCTGCGTAACAATGCGCTCTTCGCCGCCCGCAAAAACCTTGGGTGCCAGCTTCCCGATACGGAACTTGTGCGCGGACTGGCTGGGTTGCAGCTCTGAATTTCGAATCTCCTCCACCGCCGGCGGGACCTTGCCCGGACCGATATACAATTCCTTCTGCGGGAACTGTCCGAATGCCGATTCGGGAAGATTCAGATTGCGCGCCAGAACATTGCGCGGCGTACCGGCAATCCAGTCGGTGATGCTAAACGTTCCGAACTCGGAGAAATGTCCGTTGTCGAATCCCAGCAGGAAATGGCACTCGGTATTGCCGGTATTCTGGATCGCGTGACCGTGGCCGCGCGGAAAATACCAAGTGTCGCCTTCCTCGAAATCGTCCACCTCGGCCTGGCCATTCGGCGTGATGACGGTGGTGCGGCAGCGCCCGGTCAGCACGTAAGCCCATTCGGCGGCCAACGCGTGCCAGTGCAATTCGCGAATGGCGCCCGGGTCCAGCTTCATGGAAACGCCCGCGATGGTTTGCGAGACCGGGAGTTGTTTTACCGTCGCCTCTTTGGCGGAGCCGCCCGGGCCAACCCAGCCCTTCTCGCTCTCGATATCGTACTTGAACGGTTCCAGTTCTTCGGCCTTGGTCTCTTCGGCCGGCGCCGCCTTCACTTGTTCGGCGATGACCGCGGTAGCGGCCAATCCGAGTGAAACACGCGATATGGCATCGAACAACGATCGGCGATCGATACCCCGTTCATCGGGCATAGATGTTCTCCTTGTAGCGACAATGCTATCAAAATGTAGCGGTGCCAGAGGGAGCCACCCACACTGCAATCGGGACGGGAGTGGCATGCGTGACGGACGAAGGCGGTAGTGGAGCGATCGCCAGAGGGCCCACTGGAACCACACCCAACGGCAAACTACTGTGTGCATGGTTCATGTCCATACTCACCGTAGCGGCGCCTCCGCCGCTGCGGCGGGAACCACCACGTCCACTTGCCACATAAATGGATTCAGCACGCGCCGTAGGTTGAGTTGCCGCAGGTAATGGAGTAAGTCAATCCTGACGCGGACCACGCGGCGGGAACGAACACAAGGAGAGCGCAAAAAAGATAAGGAAGAAGCATAACCATCCCTGGGAAGAGACGGACGCGGGAATAGTGAGCTTACCACAGCCGTATTTCGCAATGATTTAGCGGCACAAGTTCGTCCTTACGTACTAAGGTTAAGTGCTTATGGGACGGATGGTTGTAGGCCGAATTGCGTAGAGTATTTAAGCATTTTACTGCGTAGTAATTCACGCCCTGGGGTCCTAAGATGGAATCGGGTCAGACCTCATGAGGTGCCGTCACTGCAATATTGCGCTCGCGCCGTCACGCAGTTTCGTCGACGGTGAGTTCTGTTGCGACGACCATCGCCAGAGGTTTGAAGCGGGCGAACCGGGAATTGCTCCCAGCATCCTTGAGAAACTGCGGATGATTTTCCAGCGGCGGGTGGCGGCCGAAACTTCGGAAATAGCTGAACCGGCGGTCGTGGAAGCCGGGATTGTGGAGTCTGAAGTAGCGCAAGAACTGGAAGCAGCGCAGGAAGAAGTCCCGCTGGAAGCGGAACAGTATGAGGAGCCGGTTTTAGAGGAAGAGCCTGTTTACGCCGAGGCGGTGGAGGATCAAGCCTCCGCCTATGAACCCTCGCAAGAAGCCCAGCCCCAGGGGGCGCGCGAAACTGCGGCGTCCTGGCATTGGCTGGCTGCGGCCTGGAAAGCTGCCCCCCGCGATCTGAAGTTGGTCAGCGTATTGCTGCCGGTGTTGCTGGTGATTGCCATCAGCGGTTCCCTGCCGAAGGTGCCCATCCAGCAACTGGCGCCCCAGAATCTGGATCAGGTGCAGAGCCAGGTACAGAAGGTCGTCGCGCTGCAATGGAAGAATGTGAATCAGACCATATCGGACCGCGCCGCGGTGGCATTCGCGGACGATTTTCGCTCCGGTCTGGACGCCTGGGAGAGCCGCTCCAACCTGACGCGAAGCTGGTCCTACGACGCGGCTGGTTTCGTTCGTCCGGGCCCGCTGGCGATCTTCAAACCCTCTGTCGATCTGTCCGACTACCGCTTCGAGTTTCTGGGCCAGATCGATCAGAAAGCCATGGGCTGGGCCTTTCGCGCCCAGGATCTGAACAACTATTACGCCATGAAGTTCGTGGTGGTCAAACCTGGGCCGCTGCCGCTGATACACATCGTGCGCTATGCGGTGATCAATGGCAAGGAAGGGCCGCACGTGGACAAGCCGCTGCCGCTGACGGTGCGGACCGACATGCTGTATCGGATTCAGGTGAACGTGCGGGGCGGCGATTTCACCACCATGGCGCAGGGCCAGGTGGTGGACTTCTGGTCCGACAACCGGCTGCCGCACGGCGGTGTCGGATTCTTTTGCAATCGCGGTGAACGCGCCCGGCTGAGCTGGGTGGAAGTTTCGCATCAGTACGATGCGCTGGGCAGACTGTGTGCCTATTTAGCGCCCTACGGGATCGAGGGCAGAAATGGAAATATCAACTGATTATGAGCCAACCGACTTCTAGAACATCGTCCCCAGGCGCCGCCAAGACAGCCAGCCTGGCCAAGGCCGTTTCCCTTCACATGCAAGGTAAGCTCGACGAAGCGCTCGGAGAGATCAACCGGGTTCTGGAAACGGGCGAGGGAACGCTCGAGATCTACTCCGCCAAGGCCCAGATTCAATTTGAACTGGAACAATATGAGGAAGCCGCTCAGAGCTACGCCAAGCTGCTGAGCATGCATCCCAAGCACGCCAACGCGAATCTGAACCTGGCGATTTGCCTGGAGCGGCTGGGCCGCTGGCAGGAAGCTGCCGATTTCTTCGAGAAGGCCGCTGAAGCGCAGCCGGACCGGTTGGACGCGCGGCTGGGGCTGGGCATCGCGTTGCTGCATCTGGAAAAGTCCGACGCCGCAGCCGAAAACTTCGACAAAGTTCTGGAACAGCAGCCCGACCACACCACGGCCATCTTCGGCAAAGCCGTGACGCTGCAATTGCAGTGGCATTTTGACGAAGCCGCCCGCATTTATCAATCGATTCTGGCCTCGAAACCGGATTTCGAAGAGTGCCTCATTAACCTGGTCACCATCGGCATGGCTCGCAAAGACCCGGCCATGATCGCCGATTACTCGGAAAAGCTGCTGACGCTGCGCCCCAACTCCCAGACCGCGCTTGAAGGCCTGGCCACCTGCGCCTTTGCCGCTGGCGACTATAACGCGGCCCTGCGCTATTGCAGCAAGCTCACCGAATACACGCCCGAAAGCTTCGATCGCTGGTTCAACCTGGGCGTCGCCCAGCAAAAGACCGGCAACCTGGAAGGCGCGGCCAAAGCCTATACGGAAGCCATCCGCATTCGGCCCGACGCCAGCCAGGCGTATGTAAATCTGGGCGTCATCCATCAGGAATCGGCCGAACTGCCCGAAGCGCGCGCCGCCTATGAGAAGGCGCTCGAAATCTCACCCGATCTGTTTGAAGTGCTGCACAATCTTGCGGCCGTGCTGGACAAACAAGGCTCCAAAGAAGAAGCCGAGCGCATCTATACGCGCATTCTGGCCAAGAATTCGGATCTGGAAGACGTGTGGTTCCGTTTGGGCTATCTGCGCCTGGAACGCAGCGATTATCGCGGCGGCGCGGAAGCCTTTCAGTCCTCGGTCGCAAAGCGGCCGGATTGGATCGAGGCTCAATTGAACCTGGGCATTTGCTGTTGGAACATGGGCGATCATGATGGCGCTTCCAAAGCTTTCGAAGCCGTCCTGGCAGCCAATCCCGATTCGCTGGACGCACTGCGCGGCCTGGCGGCCTTGGCCGTGGAGCGCAATAATTTCGATCAGGCGCTGGAACATCAGGCACGCCTCATCGAAAAGGGCGAGCGCAGTCCGGAGCTGTTCTACAACACCGGGTTGTTATTGCAAAAATCGGGTCAGCTGACCGACGCCGAACGCTTGTATCGCGAAGCCCTGCAGGAGCGCGATCAGTTCCCTGAGGCGCTTCTGAACCTGGGCCACGTGCTCAAAGGCCTGGGCCAGCAGGACGAGGCGCGGGACTGCTGGAAGCGCGCGCTGGAACAAAAGCCGGATCTGGCCGAAAGCTACTTCGGCAGCCCCAACTAAACAACGCCGCCCGTCTTTACGCCTTCTTAATCTGGGCTTAAGGGTTTCTTTAGAGGACTTACGCTAGGCTGGAATGGCGTGAGTCCTCTTACTCTTTTTGGATTGTTCGCCGTCTCGGCGATGCTGATCTGCTATGCGCTGGAAAGCCGCAGTGCATGGTTCATCCTGGGCTTTGCCTGCTCCTGCGTGCTGGGCTCGGCCTACGGGTTTCTGCAGGG
Source organism: Bryobacteraceae bacterium (assembly GCA_035486095.1). GTDB lineage: Bacteria > Acidobacteriota > Terriglobia > Bryobacterales > Bryobacteraceae > Palsa-89. The sequence continues at coordinate 4,545 of DATHNM010000502.1, read as the reverse complement.
CGCCTGGCCCTTCGGGCTGGTGGAGGCGGTTTGGACTCTGGTGGCGGCGCGCCGCTGGTGGCTGGCGCGCTAGATGGAGCCAGGAAGAATCCAGATTCGACCCTTCGAACGGCGGAATCTCAAGCGCATCATCGAAATCGAACGCGCGTCATTCGGGAAAGACGCCTGGGCAGCCGAGGCATTTGTCGAATATTGGCGCGCCAGTCCCGAGCTTTTTCTGACCGCCCGGCAAGGGCGCCGCATCGCCGGTTACAGCATCACGCAGACCAATTGGCGAGGCGCGGAGCTGGAATCGATCGCCGTAGACCCGCGCTATCGCGGGCGTGGCGTGGCTCAAGCGCTGCTGGACGCAACCGTCGCGAAATTGCAGCCGGTGACCTTGCGGCTGATGGTGAGTACGTCGAACGCCGCAGCGCTGCGCTTCTATCGCCAATACGGCTTCATAAGAACGCGCCTGGTGAAGCGCTATTACGGCGCCGGTCGCGATGCCTGGCGCATGCGCCTGCAGTTGGGCCGATCACGGCCAAAACAATAGGCAGACGAACAGGCATAACCAAATGCCCGCCAGAAAATGCCAGTACAAGGCCACAGTGGCGGTGCGGCCGCTCTGCCGCCGGAAATCGAATAGCGCCACTTCAGGCCGCCGCGCCGCGATGACCAGCAGACAAACCAGCGCCACCATGCCGCCCAGCAAATGGATGCCGTGCACGCCCGTGAGCACGTAGAACAGCGAGCTGTGTGGATTGTTCTTCAGATAAATCCCTTGCTGCGCCAGCTCGCGCAGCGCGAACAGTTGCGATGCCAGAAACGCGGCGCCCATGGCCACCGTGACCGCCAGCCAATGAGCGTACCGCAGGCTGTTTCTGCGCTGAAAGGCCGCGCGCGCGATTTCGAGCGTCCAGGTGCTGGCCAGGATCAAGCCGGTGCTCAGCCAAAGTAGCGGCGGCACCTGAATGTGCTGCCAGTGCACGGGCGATTGAGCGCGTTGGTGATAGGCCACGCCAATGGTGACGAAAAGCATGCTGATGGAGACCAGCACAAAGCGCACCGCCAGCAGGCCGGCGCCGGGGACGCCCCGCCCGTCGTTGCCGTCGCCGTCGCCGCCCCCTCCGCCCGGATCGAAAGGGCCGTGATCGCGCGGACCGCCTCCTCGGGGGCCTCCGAGTTTGACTTCCGGATTTTCCAGAACGGAAGGCATATCACCAGCATAAACCCGTATACGGGGAGAGAGGCATCGCACGAGTGCGTGCGCCACAAGCAAGTCACGTTTGCGCGTTGCCGCGCCGCTCGTGGTATCACATAAGAATGCCTGAAATCAGCCGGAGACAGTTTGGGGGCGCGCTGCTTGTTCTCGGCGCGCAATCGCGCACCATGTGGGGCGCCAGCAGCGCGGGAATCGATCAGACCCTGGGCGCATCCCTGCAGCAGCACAAGATCCCCATGGCCGTGGCCATGGCATGCACCTCCAGCAAGACAACTTATTCGAAAGCCTTCGGCAAACGCGATTCCGTGTCGGGCGTCGGAGTTACTCTCGATTCCCTCTTCGGCATTGCATCCATGACCAAGCCCGTTACCTCGGTCGCTGCCATGCAACTGGTGGAGCAGGGCAAACTGAAGCTGGATGAACCGGCGTCCACATACATCAAGGAGCTGGGTTCCTTACAGGTGCTGCACGGTTTCGACCCGGGCACCGGCAAGCCGATCCTGAAGCCCGCCACCAAACCGGTAACACTGCGGACGCTGTTGACGCATACCTCGGGCTTCGCCTACGACACCTGGTTCCCCGACATGGTGCGCTGGGAGAAGGAAACCGGAACCAATCTTCCGCTCGGGACGGTGGCCCCGTTGACGCCGCTGATGTTCGAACCCGGCTCGCGCTGGCAATACGGGACCAGTGCCGACTGGAGCGGCCGCTTGGTTGAGACGGTGAGCGGCATGACCCTGGAACAATACTTCCAGAAAAACATCCTGCAGCCGCTGGGAATGCACGACACCAGCTTCCTGCTGCCTGCCGCGAAATTTGACCGGCTGGTTGCCGAGTCCGACCGGCAGCCGGACGGGACGCTGAAGGAGAATGCGCGCACACAGCCCCAGCCACCCAAAGCATTCAACGGCGGCGGCGGACTTTACTCCACCGCTCCCGATTACGTGCGCTTCATGCAAATGTTCCTGCGCCATGGCAAGGGCGCGGATGGAGCCACCATCCTGCAGCCCAAGACGGTGGACATGATGGCCACCATCCAAACCGGCAATTTGAGCGCGGGGAAACTGAAGACTGCCCGGCCGGCGGTTTCGAGCGACGTGGATTTTCATCCCGGCTTCAAGGATGGATTCGGCTTCGGCTTCCTGATCAATTCGAAGTCTTACGAAGGCCGCCGCTCAGCTGGCAGCCTGGCGTGGGCGGGGATATGGAACACTTACTTTTGGATCGATCCCAAGAAAGACGTGGCGGGAGTAATCATGATGCAGTTCCTGCCGTTCGCCGACAAAGAAGCCATCGCGGTGCTGGGTGATTTTGAGCGCTCGGTGTACGCGGCGTCCTGATTACCAGCCGTTGCGCCGGCGCAGCGCGGTGATGTGCGCCACGTGATGGCGGCCGTGCCAGGCGTAGAGAGCGGCGTTGTTTTCCAGGCTCACCAGACCCAGTTCGGGATGGCGGAAGCTGCGTTTCCAATCGGCTTCTGAAAGCGATCGCAGCAAAGGGACCCAGCGCGCGTGCAGGGATTCCAACAGCACCAGCGACGGTTCCACGGGCATGGCGCGGGCGTCGGACAGTTCGGCCCAGCGTGCTTCTTCGTACGGCTTGATTACGGGCTGGTCTTCGGTGAGCGCCAGGCGAAAGCGCGTGTAGCTGTTGATGTGGCTGTCCGGAACATGATGGGCCACCTGGCGGACGGTCCATCCCGCCGGGCGGTAGGGCGTATCCAATTGCGATTCCGACAAGCCGGCGATCGCGGCCCGCATGCGTGCAGGCGCGTCGGCAATCTGATCGATGAACACGGCGAGCTCTGGTCCGCTTATCGACTTTGGAAAGCGGAACTCGCCGACGGGATAGCGAAGGTCGGGAGTGTCCATAAATCTACGATACCTGAGCGTGCAGTAAGTGACCGCCACCGGAGACGGCCAGGCCATCGGAGCGCTGGGCGAAATAGCGCGCGTTGATCTGATCGCCGTTTAGATCTTCGATGTTCCCAAACCCGCTGGCTGCCAGATCGCGCGCCAGCGCAGCCGGCTGGAAGAACAATTGAAATGGTTCGCCGGCACGGGCTACGCGCGCGGCCAGCGCGTCCAGTGCCAGTTGTTGAGAGGGGCTGAGAAGCGATCGTTCCACCGCATAGTCGAAAACCACTCCGCTGCCCGCAGGCATGCGCGCGATGAAATGGATGGTGGCGTCGAATGCGGCGCGCGAAAGATACGGCGTGACGCCGAGCCAGGAGAAGAACGCCGGCTGCCGCTGGTCGAAGCCGGCGCGCAGCAAACCGTCGTCGAGCGGCTCGCGTTCAAAGTCGACCGCCGCGAAAGTCATTTCTTGCGGCACAGGGATACCTGCTTCAGCCAGGCGAGCGCGCTTCCATTCCTGGGTTGCCGGATAATCCACTTCGAAGACATGCAGACGATGGGCTTCGAAAGGATTGCGATAGGCGAACGTATCCAGTCCAGCTCCCAGCACGACGTATTGGCGAATTCCCCGTTCCACAGTGTTGGCAAGTTGATCCTCGGCATAGCGGCTACGGGCCACCAGGAACGCGCGCAGCGCTCGCGAGAAGGGCTGCTGAGCGTCATGCGGTGGCTCGGGTTCGCCGTCCGCGATGGCCACGGCGAGGGGATCATCGAATATTTTCGGATGGTCCAGAAGCTGATGGGCGGCGCGGCGCATGGCCACGCGCTGGGCTGTCCGGCTGGGTTGGGCGTGCTGCATGACTCAATCTAGCGCCAGCAGCGCTCTAATTCCAGCGGCGCGTTTGCGGGTAGTACGCCTGGCCAGGTACCCACTTCGGCCGCCGTAGGATGGAATTATGGATGAAACTTTTCTGCTGGGAAAAACCGCGCTGGTCACTGGAGCCACACGTGGCATTGGCTTTGCGATCGCACAGGCATTGACGCAGGACGGCGCCACAGTGGCGATATGTGGACGCACCGGGGACAGTGTGGAGCAGGCTGTAAGGCGGCTCACCAACCAGTCAAAAGGTAAAGTGGTGGGAAAAGTTGCCGATGTAAGAGGAAGCACAAGCGTTGCAGCATTGTTTGAGTGGATCGATAGCGAAATCGGCGGTCCCGATATTCTGGTGAACAATGCGGGCGTGGGCGTAATGAAGAGCACGGCGGAACTCACAGTGGAAGATTGGCAACAAACCATCGAGACGAATCTTTCGGGGGCGTTTTATTGTTCGCGTGAGGCGCTGGGGCGGATGAAGAAGCGTGGCGGCGGTTACATCATCAATGTGGGCAGCCTGGCGGGCAAGAATGCATTCGCCGGCGGCGCGGCTTACAACGCGTCGAAGTTTGGGTTGAACGGACTCACCGAAGCCATGATGTTGGACCATC
>DATHNM010000501.1:0-11336 GCA_035486095.1 Bryobacteraceae bacterium | reverse complement strand
CGGCCCCGGCCTGGCTTTGTTCTACGGTGGTCTGGTGCGCCGCAAAAACGTACTGGGCACCATGATGCACAGTTTCGTCCTGATGGCCATAGTCAGCGTGATCTGGGCCATCGTGGGCTACAGCCTGGCATTCGGCGACGGGCTGCCCTTCATCGGCGACTTGCGCTATCTGTTCTTGAACAATGTGGGCGCGGCGCCCAATGCCGACTATGCCGCCACTATCCCGCAGCAAACCTACATGATCTATCAGCTTATGTTCGCCATCATCACTCCGGCGCTCATCTCGGGCGCATTTGCCGAGCGCATGAAATTCAGCGCCATGATGCTGTTCTCCGTGCTGTGGCTGTTCATCGTGTATTTGCCGCTGGCCCACATGGTGTGGGGCAAGGGCGGACTGCTCAATGCGTTTTCCGGCGGCCGTATCCCGTGCCTTGATTTCGCGGGCGGAACGGTGGTGCACATCAGTTCGGGCGTGTCGGCGCTGGTGTGCGCGCTCTACCTGGGCAAGCGCAACGGCTACCGGTCTGACCAGATGAAGCCGCACAACCTGGTGCTCAGCGTGGTGGGCGCGTGTCTGCTCTGGGTAGGCTGGTTCGGATTCAACGCCGGCAGCGCCCTGGCCGCATCTCCGCTGGCCACCAGCGCATTCGTAGCCACGCACTTCGCCACTGCTGCCGCCGCGCTGGGATGGCTTTTTGTGGAATGGGTGCACAATGGAAAACCCAGCGTGCTGGGCGCCATCTCTGGAGCAGTGGCTGGATTGGTGGCCATCACTCCAGCCTCCGGTTTCGTGCAGCCGTTCCCGGCCATGCTGATCGGTTTCATCGCAGGCATGGTCTGCTTCTTCATGGTGACGGTGGTGAAGAGCAAGTTCGGATATGACGATGCGCTGGATGCCTTTGGAGTGCATGGCATCGGAGGCACCGTGGGAGCGCTTCTCACCGGCGTCTTCGCCACCGTGGTTGTCAATAACGGCCTGAAGGACGCTGCCGGCAAATCGCTTCCGCTGGGCTGGATCGACGGGCAGCCCGCGCAAGTGTGGAACCAGTTGATCGGCGTGGCAATTTCCTGGGGCCTGGCTGTTGTCGGGACGCTGGTCATTCTGAAGATTTGCGACGCCCTTCTGGGGGTGCGTGTCTCGTCCGATCAGGAACTGGAAGGTCTGGACGTCAGCATGCATGGAGAAGAAGGATATAATCTCGAAGCGTGAGGATCACGCGTCAGGATCACAGCCAGCCATGAAAAAGATCGAAGCGATTATTCAGCCGCACAAGCTGGAAGACGTCAAGGAAGCGCTGAAAGGGATAGGCATCGACGGCATGACTATCTCGGAAGTGCGCGGCCATGGCCGCCAAAAAGGCCACAAGGAAGTTTATCGCGGCATGGAATACCAGGTGGATCTGCTGCCCAAGGTCAAAATCGAGATGGTGGTTTCAGACGAGCGCTCCGCCGAAGTGATTCAGACCGTGGTGCGCAGTGCCCGCACCGGCAAAATCGGCGATGGCAAGGTCTTTGTTTTTGACGTCGCGGAGGCCATCCGCATCCGCAACGACGATCGCGGCGACGGCGCCCTCTAACGCAGGCATCCAAACACGAATGTCGATACGACGCGCCTACGGCGCCCGCCACGCGTAACATCCGTAACAATACTCACGTCTTGTAAAATGTTTGATACTCTTTCTACTTAGTCTTGATCCCCGGTAGTGCCCCGGCGTACAGTGAAGACGGAATAATGGACCAGCCAAACGGAACACAGCAAGCGGCCGTGGATGTCCCCCCCACACGGCGCGCTTTTTACATTGGATTCATCAACGGCGCGATGGGCTTGATTGGCCTGGCCCTGGCGGCGCCGGCGGCCATTTACCTATTGTTTCCTCCCAAGCTGCGGAAGCAGGCCGAATGGGTGGAAACCGCCGATTTATCGACCATTCCCACCGGCACTCCCACCGAAATCTCTTTCCAGCGCACACGCGTCGACGGGTGGAAGGTGACTAACGTAAAAGCCACCGCCTGGGTGGTGAAGAAGCCCAACAACGAGGTGGTGGCATTCACACCGGAATGCACGCACTTGGCCTGCGCGTACCATTGGGACGACCCCAGCCATACCTTCGTTTGCCCGTGCCACGGCTCCGTTTTTTCGATTGATGGAAAGGTATTGGGTGGTCCGGCGCCGCGCCCGCTGGATCGTTTCATGACCAAGATCGACACCGGCAAGCTTGAGATTGGGCCAGTGGAGCCCCAGGCTTAAGCCCCCATGCGCACAATTATCGACTGGCTGGAACATCGTACCGGCGTGGAAAGCGCGGTCAAGAGTTTTCTTTACGAAGAAATTCCTGCGTCCGCCGGCTGGCACCAGATCATCGGCAGCATGGCGGTGTTTTTCTTCGTGATTCAGGTCTTCACGGGCGCCCTGCTGGCATTCAACTACGCGCCCACGCCGGGCGAAGCCTATAACAGCGTGAAGTACATCATGACGGAGCTCACCGGCGGCCCGTTGATCCGCGGCTTGCACCATTGGGGCGCCAGCATGATGCTCATCATCGTAGTGCTGCACATGATCCAGGTGTTCATCTACGGCGCGTACAAGAAGCCGCGTGAGGCCACTTGGATGGTGGGTGTAACGCTGCTGCTGATCACGCTGGCCTTCGGGCTCACCGGATATCTGCTGCCCTGGGACAATCGCGCCTATTGGGGCACCGTGGTCACCACTCAGATTGCCTCGCAGGCGCCCATCGCCGGGCCGTATCTCTTGCGGCTGCTGGGCAGCCAGGGCGCCGTGGGCAACGTCACGTTCTCCCGATTCTATGCGCTGCACACCGTGTTGCTGCCGCCGCTTACCATCATTATCATTGGCGTCCACATTTATCTGGTGCGCAAGCACGGCGTGGCCGCTGCGCCCGGCGATACGGCGCCCAAGCGCAAGTTTTTCCCCGAACAGGTTTTTAAAGATACCGTCGGCATCGCGCTGGCATTCATCGTTTTGTTCGCCATGGCCGTCATTGCCAAGGTTCCGCTGGAGCGCCTGGCCGACCCCACCGATACTGCTTATATCCCGCGCCCGGAATGGTATTTTTTGTTTCTATTCCAGTTTCTAAAGTTCTTCAAGGGATCGCTCGAAGTGGTGGGCAGCGTGGTGATGCCGGGCGTCGCGGTGCTTACGCTCTTTTTGATTCCCTTCATTGACCGTGGACCGATGATTCGTCTGGGCAAACGAACCTTTGCGATCACGTTTGTGCTGCTGGCGGCAATTGCGTGGACCGGATTGACCACCGCCGCCGTTGTCACCACGCCCAAGAATCAGGAATCGGCCGAGGATACCAGCCAGCCCGACGCCGATGCCGCGGTGAATGCGCCGGCTTCCACCGCGCCTGCTCTGGCCGCTTGGCAGAAATTGAACCCCGAAGAACTGACGGGCCTGGGAATTTTCAAGAAGCAAGGCTGCATGGGCTGTCATCCCGGCGCGGGCCAAAAAGGTATCGGCCCGGATCTTACCAAAATCCCAGCCGGCCAGCGCAATGTCGCGTGGCTGGTACCGCACTTCAAGAATCCGTCGCAGATTGTGCCCGGCAGCGCCATGCCGCCGGTGGATTTGAGCGGGCCAGATTTGAATGCGCTGGCGCTGTTTGTGCTGAAGCTGACGCCGCAAAATGAGCAGGCGTTGCAAGCGGCGCCCGATTTCGCGACGCGCGGCGCGGCGGTGTATCAAATGAACCATTGCAACGCGTGCCACCAGATTAATGGCGTCGGGTCGACGCTGGGGCCGGCGCTGGACGGAGTGGGCCTGCGGCACGATCGGGCGTGGCTGGAAAAGCATTTCGCCGATCCGCCCAGCGTTTCGAAAGACAGCATCATGCCGGCTTATAAATTTATGCCGATGGATATGGACGCCATCTGCAAATATCTGCTGCAGCTGCCGAATCGCGCGTAGGGGCCGATCCCCAACCCATGCCATCCTGAAAGCACATGGGTGTTCTCCTCAGTGTCTCCGCCATTGGCAGGCGATTCGGCGCGCGCGTTCTGTTTGAGAATCTTTCGTTCAGCCTCTCGGAGGGCGACCGGACCGGTCTCATTGGTCCCAACGGCAGCGGGAAGACCACACTGCTCGAAATCCTGGCTGGTAATGATGCGCCCGATACGGGAACTCGCGCGCTCAGGAAGCAGACCCGCCTGGCCTATGTCCCGCAGGATTCGCTCTTCGCTCCGGGCGACACTATTGCCTCCGTGCTCACTGCGGCTCTGGCAGACTCGCCTTTGGACGAGGACGAAAGGTCCGCCAGTCTGCAGTCGATGCTGGGCCGGGCCGAATTCAGGGATACCGCCACGCTTGCCGCGTCGCTTTCCGGCGGATGGAAAAAGCGGCTGGCCATCGCAGCGGCGCTGATCACCTCGCCCGACGTGCTGCTGTTGGACGAACCCACCAATCATCTGGACCTGGAAGGCATCCTGTGGCTGGAGACTGCCATCCAGGCGGCGCGTGCCTCTCTGGTGGTGACTCACGACCGCTATTTTCTGGAGCGCGTCGCCACGCAGATGGTGGAAGTGAACCGCGTTTATCCGCAAGGCGCTTTCCAGGTGAGCGGCAACTATAGCGAGTTCCTGGAGAAGCGCGAGGATTTTCTCGAAGCACAGGCGAAGCAGAAAGATGCGCTCGCCACCAAGGTGCGCCGCGAAATTGAATGGCTGCGGCGCGGACCCAAGGCCCGCACCGGAAAATCGCGCGCTCGCATCGATTCGGCGGGCCGCCTGATAGACGAGTTCGCTTCCGTCACCGCGCGCAGCCGGACCGGTACCGCAAAAATAGATTTCACCCCGTCCGATCGCAAGACCAAGCGTTTGATTGAAGCCGAGGGGATCGGGAAAACCTTGGGCGGGCATAAGCTCTTCGAAAACTTGAACCTGGTTCTCTCGCCCGGTGTCCGCATCGGATTGGTGGGCGCCAATGGCAGCGGCAAGACTACTCTATTGAAACTTCTGGAAGGCGCCCTGCAGCCCGACGAAGGGACCATCCGGCGAGCGGATCTGCTGCGCATCGTGAGTTTCGCGCAGGATCGCGGCGCGCACCTGGATCCCGATGCCAGCCTGCGGCGCACCCTGTGCCCCGAAGGCGACATGGTGATCTATCGCGACCGTACCGTGCATGTGGCCGGCTGGGCCAAGCGCTTTTTGTTTCGAGACGATCAGCTGGATATGCCGGTCTCGCGACTCTCGGGCGGCGAGCGAGCGCGCGTGATGATCGCACGCTTGATGCTCACCACCGCCGACGTGCTGCTGCTGGATGAGCCGACCAATGATCTGGATATTCCGACGCTGGAAGTTCTGGAAGACAGCCTGCTCGATTTTCCAGGCGCGCTGGTACTGGTCAGTCACGATCGCTACATGCTGGATCGCGTTTCCAGCATGGTGATCGGTCTGGATGGCGGCGCCGGCGGGGTTTTTGCCGACTACTCGCAATGGGAAGCGTTTCGCGGTGAGGCCGCGGCGCCTTCCGACAAGATTCCGGTCAAGGAATCGCGCCTCGTGGCGACGGCGGACGAACCGAAGAAGAAGCTCTCGTATCTGCAGCAGCGCGAGTGGGATGCCATGGAAGCGAAGATATTGGACGCCGAGCAGGAGTTGGCGGCGTCCCAGCGCGAACTGGAAGCCTTCGCATCGGACGCCAACCGCGTGGCGGAGGCCTACGCAAAAATGGAGGCTGCGCAACGCCGCGTGGAGGAACTCTACGCGCGCTGGGCGGAACTGGAAGCTTTGGTCGCCAGGTGAATCGCACTCCGGCAAAATTCGAGCACCAGGGGATGCGGCTTGCCCGGCATCGATCTGGCTTGCGGCACAAACAACGTTCCCACAAAGAACGGATGTGATTCCAGCTCCACGATCCGTGCTTCGTCATTCTGATCGTGGCCTGTAATCCGCAGCCCATTCCGCTCCAGTTGATCCTGGTATTCCGGATTCAATCCGAAGTTGCAATAGAACTGCTCCAGCGATCGAGTAGCCTGGCACGCCACTGCGGCTTTGCTTCCCGGTTGGATGGCCACCTCCATGGTTCGTCCCACCAGCGAGCAGCTCAGCGGAGTGATGAAGAGGCACGAAGCATACGGGTCAGACTCGGCATGTGCCGCTTCGGCGAACCCCATCACGTTGCGGGCATATTCGATCACCAGGTGTTGAAAACCACCGCACGTGCCGAGGAATGGAACGTTATTGTCGCGCGCATAGCGAATACCCTTGAGCGCTCCTTCCAGGCTTCGATAGGGGCTGCCGGGGCTGCACAGCAATCCCTGAAAATTACCGAAATCCTGAGGTTCGTCGGTAGGCAGCCACACTGTTTCGATGGGCCAGCCGAGCGCCTCCGCGGCGTGCTCCAGGCCGTTCGTGGTGGCAATATGGGTGGGGTTGGCCGCGTTGAAATCGCCGATGATTCCAATCCTGGCGTGCGGCGAATAATTATCGGGGCTGGGCATAATAACCAGTGCGCGTAAGGGTCTTCAATCCGGACTTGTCGAGCTTGATATCAAGGGCGTGATATTCATTGGGACCATCGCCCACCAGCGCGTCAAAGGTCAGGACGTAAAAAGCATTCGCGTCCCCAGCCGCTGATGCTATTTCGGATGCTACATCGTTATTTGAATTCAGCACCCGTCCTCCGCTTTGCGTGGCAATCACCTGCAGGCCCAGGTTTCCCACCTGTACCTGGCGTTCTTTCTTGACTCCTTTTACGAACTCCTCGTAATAAGACGTTCGGAATCCTCCGGTATCGGCCGTACCCAAGGGATCGATACTATCCAGTGTAATTCGGGCCCGCCGCAGGCTGTCCGAAAGGCCAACCACGCTGCCGAACAGGCTCTCCTGTTGTTTCGAGCTGAGCGACTCGCGCGGACCGGAAAGCAGCGGCCACCCGGGGCTGATCCAGATCACCAGCTTTCGTCCGGGCCTTGGCGTTTCGTAGTCAGCCAGCTCCTGCAAGGCATGGAGCGAAAGCCCTATCCGGTCAGAGGCGCCATACACTCCTTGCGATCGGGTAATGGATCGCAAGCCGGCCTTGTTCTGAGTTAGTTCCATAGCCAGGGCGTTTCCATCTTGAGTGGTTGCGTTGCTCATGGCGATTCCGGAATCGGAAAGGACGGCCAGCGATACGGGGCGGGGAAGTTGTCCGCCGTCCCGCCGCAGAAACTTTTCGATTTGCGCGCGCTCAAAGGAGACACTGGTGAAGTTCGCGTTGACTTCATCGACCAGTAAAACAATTTCCACGGGCGTGTCAGTCTTCGCGGCGCCTTGAACGGCCTCGAACGACACGATCTTTTGCGGCTGTTTGTTATCGAGAAGAGTGAAGTCCTGCTCTTGCAGGCCGGGGACCGGTTTTCCGGATTTATCGGTCACCACCACGTCCAGCGTGATGTGGCGATCGGTAGGTTGGGCAAAGCCGGAAACAGATAAGAAACAGGCCAGGAAAATACAGCACGCGCGGTCTTTCATAAGAATGCGCCTCCTCTCTAACTTAGACCCGCAATTGGGCCGGGAGTTGCCGTTATTTCTGGCTGTTCAAAATGTCATTCAGTATCGGTATATCCTTCGCCTTTTTCGTGGAATCGGGAAGCGACTTGATGTACGCGTAAATGTCCGCGAGCTCCTGATCGGGCATCACCTTGGCGGTGTAGGGAGGCATGCCGGTGGGTGTGTCGTGCGGATGCCGCACATATCCCATGAACGCCGCCTGCGTCAGTTTCATGGGAACCAGGCGCGCGCCCACGCCATTCTGGCCGGAAAAGCCGTGACAAGCGCTGCATAGATATTTCCTGTCGTATAGATCCTTGCCTCTGGAAGCGTCTCCGGTGGGCGCCTGAGCCGCGGCCAGCATGGCCCCCAGAGCGAACAGGGCAGCAATCCTTGGGGAATGTGCCATCGCTCTTATCCCCGGGGCTGCGTAACAACATCAATCAGCGCCGGCTCGCCATTCTTCACGCGTTCGATGCCGCGCTTGTAGGCCGCCGCCAGATCCTTGGGATCGGTGATGGGGCCTTCGGCATACATGCCGTATCCTTTTGCGATGGTCGCGTAATCTATCTCCGGATTCCACAGCTTGGTGCCAATATGAATTCTGTCTGTTCCCCGATTCATCGCGGTGGCCTGACGCTGCATCCGCATCACTTCCTGATGGTAGGCGCGGTTGTTATGCATGATGGTGAGCAACGGCGCCTTGTGATGGGCCGCGGTCCACAGAACGGCCGGCGCATAATTCAGGTCGCCGTCCGTCTGAACGTTGATTGAAATGCGCCCGTGCTTCTTGTTGGCCAGCGCCGCGCCCACCGCCGCTCCCGCGCCATAACCCATCCCGCCCGCGCCCTGCGCGCCGATGTAGTGATAGTGTTTTTCGCAGGCCCACAGCCGCCGCGGCCAGCCGCCCATGAAGCCATCCCAGGAAACCATGGACCAGTCTTCGTTCTTGATGAACGGCCACAGCTCGCCGTAGAGGCGATTCAAACTCACCGGACTGGCATCCCAGCCGATAGCCGCCAGTTCGATGTCTTTCAGCTTGGCCTGCCGATGCGCTTCCGCGATCTTTTTCCCGCGCTCTTCATAGACGCGCTTGCGATTCGCGGTAACCAGCTTTCTGCACTCCTCAATCAATGCCGGCAGGGTGGCTTCCGCGTCGGCTGCCATATCGATATCGGATGCCGTGTAACGGTCTCCCACGTCCTGGTAATTATTCTTGACGCTCAGAATAGTCGACGAAATGTTGATAGTCTTAGCGCCATTCCGGCCAACCGGCGCGTTATTCACCTCCAGAGCTAAGGTGAGATCGGGCTGGGTGCCCGGGATTCCGGCGCCTGAAAGCGGATGCGTGAGCGGGAAATTCATACGATCGCCGCCGCTCACCGGGGCTTGCAGCAGTTCCGCCAGTTCCACCAGCAGCGTCATGCCGTTGGCGGTGCGCGCCGATCGGCCGGTTACGATCACAGGATTTTCGGCGGCCACCAGCAGCTTGGCAGCTTCCCGCACCGATTCCAGATCGCCGGCCGGAGGGTGAATGGTCTTGAATTTGGGAACCCGGAGATTGGGCTCTTTGTTGGTCATCTCCTGCAGATCTTCGTCCACCACCAACAGCGTTGGGCCCATGGGCGGCATCATCGCGATGGTGTAGGCCTTCTGTGCCGCATCGGCAAAACCGGCCAGCGATCTGGGCTCGTCATCCCACTTGATCATGTCGCGAATCATGAGCGCCATATCCTGCGCGTTGTGGGCTTGCACAGCGTGCCCCCAATTCCCGGCGATCATGTATATGGGCACGCGGTCGGCGTAGGCGTTAAAAATCGCCATGGATGCATGCTGGATTCCCACGTCGGCGTGGAGCAGCACCAGCATCGGTTTGCCCTCGATCTTGGCATAGCCATGCGCCATGGAAACGGCCGATTCTTCGTGGCAGGCGGTGAGGAATTCGGGCTTCGTATTATTGCCGTAATTGAGCAGGGATTCGTGCAGGCCCGCAAAGCTGGTGCCGGGATTCGCCACCACATATTCGAAATCGAACTGTTTCAGCACATCCACCATGTAGTCCGATCCCGGGCTCAGTTCGATTCCATTGATCCCCGGGATGGGGCGTCCATTGCCGACATCCACATTTAAGGCCGCTTGCGTGGGCGTGGCGGCGGTCGCATTTCCGCCGGATCCTTGTGGCCGCTGCTGGGCAATAGCCTCGGGAGGTTTCGCTACCAGGGCCGCTGCCCCGGCCGCCGCCCCCTTCAGAAAACCTCGCCGCCCCACCGCGCCTTTTTTGGATTTCGCCATACGTTCTCCCGCGTGCCGCACCGCGCGGCAAATCTAAGACTACATCCACTAACGGCGAGATGGGAGCGTATGGTGGTTACCGGGCGCGCACAAAACCGGGAAGGCCTTCGCGCGCCCGCGAGATTGACTGCGCAATCTACACTTTCACTAGTGGCCGCTCTTCTTTTCTACGCGGCTATCGATCCAACCCAGAATCAGGTCAGCCAGCTGCAGATTGTTTTTATCCTGCATCATCATGTGGCTGTTTCCCTTGATGCCCATTTTCGGCAGATACATCATCTGCGCGTCGCCGCCGGCGGCGGTAACCTGCTGCACGAATTTATTGCAGGTGTCCAGGTTCATGGGCCAGAGAGTGCTGAAGGGGCCTGGAATATCGTCCAGGTGATCGCCAAACATAATCAGGATGGGGATCTTCGAGAGCGTGGAAAGCTGCTGCGGGTTCAGCGTGGTGGTGCAGCCCATTTCGATGGACACAATTCCTTTGACGCCGGCCGGGTTGATCATCGCCGCTTCTTCGGGGAAGAACCCGGATTCGGAATGGCCGATCAATACCGCGCCATTCAATTGAACCGCCAGCGCCGCCATGTTGCTCCAGGTTGGATTGGGCGACGGTAGAACCCCGTTCAGATCCGGGATCATTTGTTTATACAGTTCATCGGCGGCCTGCACCGGGAACTGCTCGTCCGAAAACGCTTTGTTGAAAGTGGGTCCGAAGCGAAACAGGGTCCAGGAAGTCTGATGGCTTGCCATAAATATGGTTGGGAGCTCTTTGGGCGGCAGCTTGCCCAGTTTGACGGCGTTGATCCGGGTGGCATCGAAGCCGGAGCGCGCACGCGAGACTTGGTCCGCCAGATATACCGAACGGTTCTTGCGCAGGAAGTATTCGTTCCA
Organism: Bryobacteraceae bacterium; assembly: GCA_035486095.1. GTDB lineage: Bacteria > Acidobacteriota > Terriglobia > Bryobacterales > Bryobacteraceae > Palsa-89. Next base: position 665 of record DATHNM010000501.1, on the reverse strand, counting down.
GCCCATGCGTCCATCCGGAGTTGTTTCCCACGTCTTGCTGCTCAGGCAGCAGCCATGCACCATAACCACCGGGGCGTGCTGATTTCCGTTGACGGGCTTCTGAAACTGCACGTACATCTGGTTAATAGTTACGTCGCCTTCCACTCCGGCGCCGGGTCCAGTGGTGCTGCCGCTCAGCTCCTTGGAAGTCTTGCTCTCGCCGCCCACAAAGAAGCTGCCTTGCGATGCCACCACCAGCGGCTTCGCCGAGTCTCCGGCGTAAGCTGCCATCGCCGCCAGCGCTATGGCCGGAACCCATTTCCAAATACCTGATTTCATCCCCATCCTCCAGGTTCTTACACTATCACTTCATCTCAGAGACCAAGGTGGTAACCTTACGAAATGGCAAACAGGTTTGGTGCGGATATTCTGATTCAAGCGCCCGATCCCAAGAACGCCGCGTTCTTTTATGTCCAACAATTGGGATTCCAGATCACCGGCGAGACGCCGAACATGATCAGCCTGCGTGGCGAGCACATCAATTTGTTTATTGAGCTTGGCCCGGCGCTGGGGCCGGTGCTGGAAGTGACGGTCGCGAATGTGGAAGAAGCCCGGCGCCGGCTGGAAAAGAACGGCTGTGAAGTGGTGAAGGATGAACCGGATTTCCCGCGCTGCTATGTGAAGGA